>CAZGXK010000026.1:0-7086 GCA_964529775.1 uncultured Eubacteriales bacterium | reverse complement strand
TGCTGTTCTCCAATCTGGCCCATTGGCCTGTGGTGGCGAGCACCGTGGGTTCATGGGTGTGCGCGGTGCTGTTCGCGTATGTGGTGAACAAACTGTTTGTGTTTGAGAGCCATACCCGCGGCTTCGCGGCGCTGATGCGCGAGATGGGGATGTTTATCGGCGCAAGGCTTTTGTCCCTCGGCGTGGAAGTGCTGTTTATGGCAGTGACCGTCGAGGTGCTGCACTGGTCGGAGGCTGTATGCAAGGTGGCGGTGCAGGTGATCATCCTCATCCTCAATTATATTCTCAGCAAGCGAATCATCTTTAAAAAATGAGCGCCGTTTAAAAAATCGGCGCCGCTCCTCTCCGGACGCACTTTGGCGCAGGAAAGGGGCGGTGCCGCCTTTTTATAGCACGGCGCTCGCGTGGCGGGTGACATGGCACCCCACGTTGACCGCCACCGGTAAGCCGGCGATGTGGGTGGGGTATACCTCGATATTGACGCCGAGCGCGGTGGCCTTGCCGCCGAACCCCTGCGGGCCGATTCCGAGCGCGTTCACCGCCTTCAGGGCCTCTTCTTCCAGCGACGCGTAAAAAGGGTCGCCATTTCGCACGTCGATCGGTCGGCAGAGCGCGCGCTTGGCGAGAAGGGCGCACAACTCAAAATCCCCCCCGATGCCGACACCCAGAACCATCGGAGGGCACGGATTGCTCCCGGCGCTCCGCACGGTGTCGCAAATCACCTCGAGGATGCTTTCCCTGTCCGCGCTCGCGGGGGTGAGCATTCGTATCCGGCTCATGTTTTCGCTGCCAAAACCCTTGGGGGCGACGGTGACGGCCACGCGATCGCCCTCGCAGACGCTCACATGGATGATTGCGGGCGTGTTGTCTCCGGTGTTTTCCCTGCGCAGGGGGTCGCGCACCACCGAGCATCGCAGCAGCCCTTCGGTGTGCCCCGCGGCGACCCCTCGGTGGACGGCCTCGGTGAGGGAGCCGCCCACTAAATGAACGTCCTGCCCGAGATCGATAAACACGACCGCCATGCCCGTATCCTGGCAAACGGGCAGGCGGAGTTCTTCGGCGGCGCGGAGATTGTCGCACAGGTCGGTCATCACCCCCGCGGCGAGAGGAGAGCTCTCCCGCGCCCGGGCGTCCTGAACCGCGCTCACCACATCGGGGGGCAGTTCGCGGTTGGCCCGGATGCAGAGCGCTTTGACCGTCTTCTCTATCTCGCGCACATCCAGCTCTCTCACAGCGGGGCACCGTCCCTTGCCACCCACTGCCCGTTGATCATCACGGCGCGGGGAACGGCGGCGATGGTGAGAGGGTCTTGGTCGAAGATTGAGAGATCGGCGTCTTTTCCCGCCTCCAGCGAGCCAACGCAGCGGTCTATCCCCACGATGCGGGCGGGAGAGAGGGTGATGCTCTCTAAGGCGGCGCCGTAGGGGAGGCCTTCCCGCACGGCGAGCCCGGCGCACACCCCGAGGTACGGCAGCGGAATGACCGGGTGGTCGGTCACAATCGCGAGCGGGACGCCTGCCCGGCAGAGCAGAGCGGGGGCTTTGGGGGTGAGCTGCGAGAGCTCCGGCTTGGAGCGGTCGCAGAGAAACGGTCCCGAGAGGATGCCGATTTTCTCTCTGGCGAAAAGGTCTGCCGCCAGATGGGCGGCCGTGCCGTGAACGATCACATACCGCAGGGAAAATTCCTGCGCGATGCGGCGCGCCGTGAGGATATCGTCGAGCCGGTGCGCATGAAAATGCACAGGCAGTTCGCCGCGAATCACCGGCAGCAGCGCCTCGCATTTGGCGTCGTAATCCGGCTCGTCCGCGTCCGCATCCTCTTTGGCGTGGGCTTTCTGGCGGTTGTATTCCACGGTCAGGGCGAGCTGTTCCCGTATGATGGCGGCGGTGGCCATGCGGGTGACCGGGGCGAGATTTTTCCCGTGATAGGTGAATTTCGGGTTTTCTCCGAGCGCCATTTTCATCGCCAGCGGCGCCTTGACCACCATATCGTCCACGCATACACCGGCCGTTTTCACGGCGCACAGCTGGCCGCCGATGGGATTCGCGCTGCCGGGTCCGGTGACCACGGTGGTGACCCCCGCCGCCCGTGCCTCCGCAAAGCAGCGGTCCAAGGGGTTGATGGCGTCGATTGCCCGAAGCTGCGGGGTGGCGGGGTCGGTGTCCTCGTTGCCGTCGTCGCCCTCAAAATTGATGGAGTCCTCCCACATACCGAGGTGACAGTGGGCGTCGATAAATCCGGGGAACACCATCGCCCCGCCGATATCGATCTCTCTGTCCGGCGCGGGTTTTTCGGGCGGACGTTCTCCCACAAAGGCAATTTTTCCGTCCCGAATATCGATCACCCCGTCGGGAATGGCGGGCGAGGAGACGGGGTAGAGGTGGGCGTGTATGAGGCGAAGGAACATCGGAATCCGTCCTTTCTCAATGATGGTGAAACGGGTTGAAAAAAGGAACTGTCGGCCGCGCGGCGTTCCGCCGCGGCAAACGGTTCCCTGATGGACGCTTTACGGCTGCTGCTTCGAAGCCTTGCGGGAAAAGCCGCCGTGCTTTCCGTCGAGCGAGCGCTTGAGATCGGTCATTTTTTCGTCGCTCGTCTGCTTAAAGCGGGTCATCATTTCCTCAAAATTTTCGTTGCCCGAATATCTGGACGAGGGCGACTGCCATTCAAACGAACCGGGGCGCCCCGGCGAGGAGCCGGCGCCTTGCGGCTCACGCGGCCGGCGGTACGGTCTGGGAGCGGGCGGGAGAGCCTTTTTGATCGACAGACTGATTTTTCCGTCTTCCGCGACGCGGAGTATCTTGACTTTGACGGTCTGCCCTTCACTGACGTGGTCGCTGATGTCTTTGACGTAAGTGTTGGCCACCTCGGAAATGTGCACCATACCCGTTTTGCCCGGCGCCAATTCGACAAACGCGCCGAATTTGGTGATTCCGATGACCTTTCCCTCGACGACAGACCCTACCTCAAGCTGCACTACTGTGATTCCTCCCAAGCCGATGTGTTGTCCTTTCACCCGATCCCGCGCCAAAGGCCGGGAGCGAAAACCGTTTAATTGCCGGGGACTTCCTTATAAATGCTTTCCCCAGGCTTTGCCAAACCTTTATCGTGCGCCTGCTGATCGAGATATAAATCGTCGTTGGCGTTTTCGCTGGCCAATTCGTCGTTGGCGCGCTGCTGGTTCGCAATCTGCGTGTTGATATCCGCAAGCACGGTTTGTTTGTCGCTGATGTCTGTGTGCAGCTGAATGAGGGAGATGACCATCCACACGGCTAAAACAATCAGCGCCACGGTTAAGATTACGCTGTGTTTCTTTTTGACTTTGGTTTTCATGGCAACCAAATCCTTTTATGGTGATACCGCAAACATCGGCAGAGGAAGATTTTGGGTGTTTTGGGGAGGAACGGGCGGCAAAAGCGCCCGTTTCGGGTAACCTTTCTTATTATACACCATACCGGCGCGGTCTGACAAGTCTTTTTTTAAAAAAATTGCATTTACGGGAATAAATTGGTATACTGAAATAAAGGAGCTGAGCCGTATGAACGCAAGGCAGATTATGGATTCGCTTTTCGCTCTTGCCGCGGACGTCGATTTCTCCGGGACGTGCGATGGGACGTGCGATACCTGCAAGGCCGGCGACCCGAACCGGGAAGTCGCCAAAGTCGCCGTGACCATGTTTCCCACCGTGCGGGTGATCCGCGAGGCGGCACAATGGGGGGCGCAGCTTCTCATCGTGCACGAGCCGCTCTATTACAACGACCGGGACATCCATTCCGACGAGGCACAGGAAACGGCCAAACGGGCGCTGATCGAAGAGACGGGGATGACGGTGTGGCGCTTTCACGATCACGCGCATCTCGCCGTGCCCGATCTCATCACGGAGGGCGTGCTGAAAGCGCTGGATCTGCCGGGCAAGACGGAGTGTGACGGGCCCTTCGATTTCTCGCGGATGATTCTGGAGACCGCGATGACCCCGCTCGCGCTCGCCAAAAGGGTGGAAGACAAACTGCATATCGCCCACGTGCGGGTGTGCGGCGCGGCGAACACCCCGTGCACCCGCCTGTCCTGTCTGTTCGGTGCTCCTGGGGGATTGATGGAGGAGATTGTCCAAGACCGCTGCGAGATCCTGATGGCGGGGGAAGTGTGCGAGTGGATGGTTGCGGAGTACGTGCGGGATGCCGCCCTGCTCGGGCGGAAGAAGGCACTGCTCATTTTGGGACACGCGGGATCGGAGCGGGACGGCATGGCGTATACCGCCTCCCTCTTGCGGGACAGATTCCCGGGCCTTGCGGTGCGCTATTTGGACTGCGGGGAAGTGTATACCTATACGGATAACACAGCGGAGTCTCGGGGATGACCGGCACCCCCCGGAATTCGCGGTTGACAGAGCGGGGGAAAAACGGTATACTTATGGCAGCGCCGCGGGAGAAAACGGCGAGGAAATGCGAAGGGGGAGCCAAGCGGTGATGAGGCGGTTGTGGTGCCTTGCGGCGGCGGTCTGCTTCCTGTTTTTACTGCCCGGATGCTCCTTCATCGATCTGGATATGGAGAACCGGATGTCCCCTCCGCGCGGCGCGGGAGAGCAGAACGAGGTTCAGGAGGCGCTGGAGGAATATGTCTACTCCCTGAGCGGTCAGACGGACGGGGAAGCCTCGAACCGATATTCCTATGTGCTGAAATACCCTAAAATGGGGGATGACCGTTTCGCCTTTGTGTTTCGGGATGTGAACCGCGACGGGGCGCAGGAGGCCATGGCCTTTTACGCCTTGTCCCCCGGCTCCGGCAACGTGCATATGGCGCTGCTCAGCAAAGAGAGCGGCGTTTGGCTGGTTGTGGACGATATCGAGGGCCTCGCCTCCGAAATCGAGCTGGCCACCTTCGGCGATCTCGACGGGGACCGCCGTCCGGAACTGCTGGCGGGGTTCAGTATGTATAATACGATGGACCGCCTCCTGATGGTGTATTCCCTCACCGACAACACCTTTGCCCAGCGGTACACCGATACGTACACGCATATCGCGGTGGGGCCGGTCACCTCCGACCGGCACGACGATTTGCTGCTGTTTCGGCTGAACGCGTCGGAACAGCAGACTTCCGTGCGGCTGCTCTCGATGGAGGGCGACACCATGGTGGAGAAGGGGCAGGCCTATCTCGACGGTCAAATCCGCGGCTTTGGCGACGCCACTTTCTCCAGGCTCTCCGAAAGCGTGAGAGGGGTATACCAAGACTGCGCCAAAGATAACGCCACCACCATCACGGAGCTGCTCCTCTGGGACGGGGAGCGATTTTCAGCCCCGCTGTATAATCCCGCGGAAAACATCACGACCCTGTCCGCCAGAGAGTCGGGGCTGCCCTGTATGGACATCAACAGCGACGGTCAGATCGAGTGGCCGCTGTCGTCCCGCATGCCCGGCTTTGAGATGACCCCCACGGAAGACGTGACCCTGTGGCTGACCGAGTGGGTTCAGTGGGATACGGAAACACTCTCTCCCAAGACTGTGTTCACCTCGGTGATGGTGCCCACCGACGATTATTATCTGAAAATCCCCTCCGACTGGCAGGGCAGCGTGACGGCGGAATACGACCGCGCGGCAAGAAAAATGACGATACGCTATGTGAACAACGGCGTGGTGGGGAAGGAGATCCTGAAACTCCGCACGGTCCCCGGGGGGAGCGAGCCCGCCGACGACGGCGACGACTACATCTTTCTGGCTTCTCGGGATACCACACAGTACGAGGTGTGGTACGACAGCGATTGCCCGCTGGCCCTCTCCATGGAGCGGCTCTACAATCTGTTCACGCTTTGCGTGATAAAGGGCGGATAACGATGAAACGCATTCTGGTCTGTGAAGATGAAATTTCCATTCGGGAATTTGTGGTGATCAATCTCAAGCGCGCGGGGTACGAGGTGATAGAAGCGGGCTCCGGGGAAGAGGCGCTCAAAAAATATGAGGAGGCGGCCGAAAAACCGGATATCGCGCTGCTGGATATCATGCTTCCTGGGGCGGACGGCTTCAGCGTCTGCCGGAGTTTGCGCCAGCTGAGCGACTCGATGGGGATTATCATGCTCACCGCACGCACTCAGGAAATGGAAAAAGTGGGCGGCCTGATGATGGGGGCGGACGATTATGTGACCAAGCCCTTCAGCCCGTCCGAGCTGATTGCCCGTATCGACGCGCTGTACCGGCGCGTGGATGCCGCCAAGAAACGGCAGGAAGTGCAGTACTTAGAGGAGATCCGCCAGGGGGATTTTGTGCTCAATCTGCGCAACCGCACGCTGCTGCGCGCCGGCAAGCCGGTGGAGCTCACGCAGCTGGAATTTCAGATTATCGAGTATTTTTTCACCAATCCCGGAAAACCCCTCAGCCGAACCGATATTTTGCGCAGGGTGTGGGGAGAAGAGTATTACGGAGAGGAAAAGATTGTGGATGTCAATATCCGACGGCTGCGCATGAAAATCGAGAAAAATCCGTCGAGTCCCGAGCATATCATGACGGTTTGGGGGCTCGGCTATCAGTGGAAAGCCTGAGACCGCCCGCCGAAAGCGGCAGAGCGCGGTGCCGCCCGGAGGCCGTGCCGCGGCAAAACCGATCACGGAGCGCTGTCGCCGCGTGAGAATGCGGAAAGGAGGGAGCGGCTCTTGAAAAAGGGGATAACCCGCCGCTGGCTCATCAACGGGCTCGGCGTGATCGTCCTGCTGCTGGTGGTTTTGGAACTTGCCTTTGTGATTCTGCTGCGCAGTTATTGTTATCAGAGTGTGGAAAAAGAACTGACCGACCGGGCGCAGTCGCTCTCGGAGCTTTTTGAACAGTACACGGCGGACCCTCTGTTCGATTTTGAGGTGACGGCGCGGAACATCGCCGAAAATTTCGACGAAAAAGACCGCATGGAACTGCAGATGGTGAACACCAACGCCAATGTGTTCCTCTCGTCCAGCGGTTTTTCCCCTCCCGCTTTCGCGGTGCCGGAGTACGCGGACGCCCTCGCTTCCGAGGACCATATCGCCTCGTGGCACGGCACCGGCGAATCCGGCGAAAACATCATGGCGGTGAGCGTGCTGATCTGCGATTCCCAGGGCAAAGTGTA
>CAZGXK010000025.1:4823-14833 GCA_964529775.1 uncultured Eubacteriales bacterium | reverse complement strand
TGCCAGCGCCGCCGCGCAGACGATGATGACGAGAACCACGGCGTCAATGCCGCGGATGATGTTATTGAAAGTGTTGCGGGTGGATTCGGTAAATTGTGTGGAGAGCGTACCGTCGCAGGCGAGAAGCTGTTTAGAGAGATCCTCCCGCGCCTTCGCATCGTTCAGGCCGACGGTTTCCACCAAAACGGCGTTGGGTTCTGACGGCCGCCGGTAGATTTCCTCATATAGCCCTGCCGGAAGATAGACGTAGGAGTTGACATAGTTTTCAATGATTCCGCTCACAGGAATCTGTTCCCGGCGATTGTCCGTGTCGGTGAGGGTGATGGTGTCGCCGATGCCGATGTCTAAAGCGGTGGAAAGCTTTTCGGTGATCACCGCCCGGTCCCCGAAAGGTACGGCTTCGTGTTCTTTTCGGGTGCGCATGGTCACAAAGGAGGGAAGCGCGGCGTCGTCTTGAGGAACCACTAAAAACGCTTCCAGTGTATCGCCGCCTTGACTGCCGTCATGGGACGCGGTCATCTGCAGCTGTGTGACGGGAAGGCAACGTGCAATCGAGGGCAGAGTGTCCAGCGTATCGGTGAGTTCACCGGAGATGTCTTCGCAGTACACGGTGAGGTCGTAACTCTGTAGTTCACCGTATTGTCGGTCGCAGATACCGCCGATAGAATCGCGCAGTCCGAAACCGGTGAGCAGCAGCGCGGTGCAGCCGGCTACCCCGAACACTGTCATGAACAGCCGCTTTTTATAGCGGAACAGATTGCGCGCTGTGACCTTCAGCGAAAAATTCATGTGGCGCCAGAGCGGGCGGATGCGTTCGAGAAGAATGCGCTTGCCCGGTTTTGGCGCCTTGGGGAGCATCAGAGCAGCGGGGGACTCCTTCAGCGAGCTCCGGCAGGCGGCGTAGGAGGCGAGCAGAACGCAGGCGAGCGCCACTCCGCAGGCGGCAAGGCAGATGTTAGGGTAGAAGTGAAGATGCAGCGGCGGGAATTGGAACATGATGCCGTAGGCGTTCCAGATTACCGCCGGAAGTGCCGTCAGTCCGAAACCGAGTCCGATGGCGCAGCCCGCCACGGTGGCAAGGGCGGCGTACATCAGATATTTGCCCATGATCGCACCATCGCTGTAGCCGAGCGCCTTGAAGGTGCCGATCTGTACACGCTGTTCTTCGATCATGCGAGTCATCGTGGTCAGCGCCACCAGCGCGGCCACGAGAAAGAAGAACACCGGGAATACGCGCGCGATGGCTTCCAGTTTTTCCATATTTCCGTCAAAGCTCTCGAAGCTCACATTGTCCGAGCGGGTGAAAATAATCCAAGAGGGTTCGGCGAAATCTTCCAGTTCGGCCTTGGCGTCTTGGATTTTTTCTTGCGCCTCGGCCAGTTCCCGGTCCGCCTGCGCTTTGCCTTCCTCGTAATCCGTCTTTCCCTGTTCGAGCCGGGTTTTGGCGTCGGCGAGCTGCGCCTCGGCCGCGGCGAGTTCCTCGGAAGATGCGTCGAGCTTTTCCTTGGCGGCATCCAGAGACGCGGATGCTTTGGCTTCCTCCGCGGCCCAGGTGATTTGCGCCTGTGCCAGTTGGTCGCGGAAAGTCTGAAGCTGCTGCTGTCCTTCCTGCCAAGCGGAGAGGCCATCGTTGTACTGTTGAATATCGTCGTCGTAGGTCTCGTGCAGGGAGACGGCGAGAGAGGCGATTTTTTCGGGGTCCTGGGAGCTCATCACGGCCTTCATCATGGAGAGCACACTCTGCAGATCTTCTGGAAGTTCCCCCTGACCTTCCGAGAAGAGATTCTCCATGGCATCCGGGTCGCCGCTTTCCAGAATCCGCATCATCTGCTGCAGCATCTGTATTCTGGGAGCCGCTTCATCCAGCCGGGATTTCGATTCGTCGAGCGAGAGACGCCCTTCCTCGATCTCCTTTTGGGCGGCGCTCAGCTGGGCGTTCATGCTCTCACGCTGGCGTTCTAATTCGGCGGCACCGTTTTGGTATTCGGCAAGGCCCTGCTGATACGCCGCCTTTCCCTCCTCGTACTCGCGCAGTCCATCGTCGTACTGTGCCTGTGCCTCGTCCAGCTTCTGTTTGGCGTCCGCGAGCTTTTGCTCGGAAAGCTGTTTTTGCGTGTCGTACTGTGCCTGCGCCCTGTCGATCTCACGGCCGGCTTCTCCCGTGATGGCCTTGTAACGCGCTTCGCTCCTCAGCTTCCCTGTCGCCTCCAGCTGTTTCTGATTGTCATCGCGCAAGGCCAGATATTCATCGGCATAGGTATCCAGCTCGGCGGCGCCCCTCAGGGTGAGATAGGCCGTGGTGTACACATCGTAGGCAAAAGCGTCTTCCGAAGTGTAGAGAATATCCTGAATCGTACCGCTGCCGACGCGGGTCATCTCGTGCTCTATCGAGATGTAGCCGCTGTCGCGCACCAGGCCGACCACCGTGAATTCGGTGACGCGCAGAGCGTCGGAGAGATTTTCGTTTTCCGGAAGGACAGTGAAGACCGCGCCGAGCGATAGGGAATCCCCAAGGTGTCCCTTGCTCATCGCCACACATTCTCCGGCCTTTTCGGGATAGCGGCCTTCGACCAGTTCCAGACGGTCAAGCGCGTCCTCATTTCCCGCGTTCATCGCCTCGAAATCCCGGCTGAAGATCCGCACCGCGCGGGTGTCGCTCCCCCGTAGCTCGGCGGTGACATCGACCTGGTAGAAAGGCATCACGGCATCTACCGCGGAAATATCCCGGATTGCCGCGATATCGTCGTCGTCCAGTCCCAAAGGGGACTGCACGGCAAGATCGTGAAAGCTGGCGGAATCGTAATAGCGGTCGAGAGATTCACGCATGACCGGCCCTGCGGAGAGCAAACCCGATAAAAAACCCACTCCGAGAGCGGAAATGGCCATAATGGCGAGAAAGCGCCCAGGGCTGTTTCTGATTTCGCGAAGGACGGTTTTTCTGAAAACCTTTTTCACCGTTTACCACTCGATCCTTTCCACGGGAACCGGCGATGGGTTGAGGTCCACCTTGTCCACCACGCCGTTTTTGATGTGAATGACCCGGTCGGCCATCGCGGTGAGCGCGGTGTTATGGGTGATGACGATCACCGTCTGCCCGCCTTTGCGGCAGGTGTCCTGTAAAAGCTGCAAAATCGAGCGCCCGGTCACGGTGTCTAACGCGCCGGTCGGCTCGTCGCACAGAAGCAGTTTGGGGTTTTTGGCGAGGGCACGCGCAATGGAAATCCGCTGCTGCTCTCCGCCCGAGAGCTGGGCGGGGAAATTGTCCGATCGGGAGGCAAGCCCCACCCGTTCAAGCGTCTCGGCGGCGTCGAGAGGCTGCCGGCAGATTTGGGAGGCGAGCTCCACGTTTTCCAGAGCGGTGAGATTGGGCACCAGATTGTAAAACTGGAAAACAAACCCGATGTCGTGCCGGCGGTAATCGGTGAGTTCCCGGTCGGAAAACCGGCTGATCTCGTTGCCTTCCAGCAGAATGCGTCCTTCGTCGCAGCGGTCCATGCCGCCCAGCAGATTGAGCACGGTGGTTTTTCCGGCGCCGCTCGGCCCGACGATGATCACAAATTCGCCTCGTTCGGCGGTGAAGCTCACATGGTCCGCCGCCGCGATTTTCTGGTTTCCCACCCGGTAGTATTTGCACACATGGTCAAATTCCAAAAAGCTCATGATTCACCGCTCCCGATTTTGAGGTTCGATAAAAACAGTGTACCCTCTAAATATGTCAGAATTATGACGCTTTTGGGAATATCTCCGTCTTGCGGCGGAAATTTTTTTGGTGTATCATGGGAGAGGAAGGTGATGGCGATGAAAAAAATTCTGGTGATGGCCACCGGAGGCACCATCGGATGCGGGGGAGAGGGCACGGTTTCCCCGCAAAAGCGGGTGAATGACGCGCTGCTGTCACGGCTGCAGAGCGTGTACTCCGGCCGGGCGGCGTTTTTTTCGTGCCGTCCGCTGAGTATGCTCAGCGAAAACGCGACGCTTGAGAGCCTTTCTTCGCTCACCGGGGCGGTCGCATCAGTTCCGTTTTCGGATTACGACGGAGTGATTCTCACCCACGGAACCGATACCATGAGTTTTTCCGCAGCGGTGCTTGGGATGCTCTTTGACGATATTTCCCGTCCTCTGGTTCTCACCGGGGCAACTCTGCCGCCGGAGCACCCGGAGAGCGACGCGTTGGACAACCTCTCCGCCGCCGTGCGTCTGATTCTCACGGGCACACTGCGAGGGGTGTACGCCGTTTTCCGCGACACGGACGGTTCATTTCCCGTTTACCGGGGAACCGATTTGCGTGAGGCGGATCCCGTGCAGGACAGGTTCCGAGCGTTCTCCGGGAGACCTCTCGGCAGGGTGACTGAGGAAGGGTACGTCGGAGAGATTCCTCCTTGCGGGATCGACCGTTCTCTGCCCCGGGGCGAGATGGTTTTTGAAAAGAGGGTTCTCGCTCTTCGCCCCTATCCCGGCCTTGCCTACGGTTTTATCGACCCCTCTCCGTTTGCCGCGGTGCTCATCTATCTCTATCACAGCGGGACAGGCTGCACGGCGGGGAAGGCGGAGAGTCTTCCCGCCTTTATCCGGCGCTGTGCGGAGATGGATCTGCCGGTGTACGCCGCGTCCGTCAAACCGGGAGGAACGGTGTACGCCGGGTCCGATCTGTTGTGGGGGGCGGGGGCGAAACCGCTTTTCGGGATTGGGTTTGAGGCCGCATACAGCAAATTGCTCATCGCCGTCAATCAGAAGGCGATGAGCGTGGAGGATTATATGGTGAGGCGATAGAACGCCGGCTATGCTTCCAGAGGGGAGATGTCCTTGCGGTAGACATAGCGGAAAAAGAGGAGAGACAGAAGCAGAGAAGCGATTTCCGCTATCGGAAACGCCCACCACACCGCGTTGATGTCGCCGGTGAGAGAGAGCAGATAGGCGACGGGAACCAGGACCACGAGCTGCCGGCCGATCGACGTCAACATACTCAGCGCTCCGTGCGAGAGCGCCTGAAACACCGAATCCATGACGATGGCAATTCCGGCGAAGGGAAAGCAGAGACAGATGGTGCGCAGCGCGGGAACGCCCACTTCGAGTACGGATGCGTCCGCATCAAAGAGCGAGAGCCAAAATTCGGGAAATACGCGGAACAGCGTGAGCCCCGTGAGCATCATACCACTGACAAACAGCAGGCTTAAGAGGATGGTTTGGTTGATCCGCTTTTTGTGCCGCGCGCCGTAATTGTAGGCGATGACCGGAACCATACCGTTGTTGAGCCCGAAAACCGGCATGAAGATGAAGCTCTCCAGTTTGAAATAGATACCGAACACGGCGACTCCGACTTTGTGCAGCCCGTCCAGAATAATATTCAGACAGAATGTCACCACCGAGGAGATGGAGCCCATGATAATGGACGGCACCCCCACCGAGTAAATTTCCCTGATGGTGTGGGCGTTCGGTCGGAACGATTTGAGCGAAACGGAGATTTCCCGGTTGATACGCACGTTGAAGAGAACGGCGACCACCATGGCGACAAACTGGCCGATCACGGTGGCGATCGCCGCCCCAGCCACCTCCATCTTTGGCAGTCCGAACATACCGAAAATAAACAGCGGGTCGAGCAGGATATTGATGATCGCGCCGAGACTTTGGGTGATCATGGCGTAAAACGTTTTTCCGGTGGACTGCAGCAGACGCTCAAAGACAAACTGCCCGAACAGTCCCAGTGAGAGGGAGCAGCACAGGGTGAGATAATCGCTGCCGTAGCGTAGGGTCAAAGGGTCGTTCGTCGACTGGATATGCATATAGATTCTCACGCCGAACAGCCCGAACAGAAGAAAAGCGACGAAGCTTAAAAACGCGAGAAAAATACCGTTTTTGGCGGCGCGGTTGGCCTCCTCGAAATTTTTTTCGCCCAGACTGCGGGAGAGCAACGCGTTGATGCCCACGCCCGTGCCTGAGCCCACCGCGATCATCAGATTTTGAACCGGAAAAGCAATGGAGAGAGCGGCGAGCGCCGCCGTTCCCCCGGGAAGCCGTGCCACATAGATGCTGTCCACCACGTTGTAGAGCGCCTGTATCAGCATGGAGATCATCATCGGTACCGAGACCGAGAACAGGAGCCTGGGAATGGGCATAACGCCCATTTTGTTTTCCTGTACGGGAGTCATCATGAAACGGTTCCTTTCTTTGAATGGGTTTATCCGGTTTTCCCTTCGTCTGACGCGCAAAATGAACTCCGTCCCCTTTTGTACCTTACGGAACCCAAAGGGGAACGGAGATTTTTGCCGGCTTATTCCGGCTTTGGCGGGCCTTGTGTATTGCCTTGCGGCCCTTGCGGATCTCCCGGCATCTCCGGTGCATCCGCTTTGCCTGCGGCTCGTCTCTTCTTCCTGAGGAGAAGCGCCGCCGCGACGGCGATAAGCGCCATCAGCAGCACGGCACCGAACAGCACCCAAAGCCAGACACCTGAAGCGGAAGAGGAGGGGAAACCTGTCAGCAGTGTGATTTCCCGCAAAATCACCGGTCCCGGCGATACGTTGATCGCGAGGCGTACCGTGAACGGCCTGGTCATATCCACCCCTAAATCCAGCAGCGCCCCGGTGACGTCGTACACCCCCCGGTAGGTTCCCGCTCCGGCATCCCCCGTTTTGTCTTTGGCGCCTTCCAGCGCGTAATTCCAACGCCCTTCATAGGTCTGTCCGTCCTGAGTGACGGTGGGGAAGATCGACCAGTTGGTATGGCTGGACACGTCGAGATAGAAATAGAGCTTTTCGTCTCTCGGAGTCACCGTCACTTCTTCGGTGTAGATGACCTGCGGATATTTGGAAGGCGAGCGCCGGGATCTCTCCAGCGTCAGCGAGCCGTCCTCTCCCACGGTGGGGGAGACGTATGAGGCTTTGGCGGTCAGATCCCTCTTGCCCTCTCGGTTCTGCCAACTCGCCGTGTCCAGGCGGAAGGTCGTCACCTCTTGCAACTGTTCCCGCCGCAGCGGTTCGTTTTCTTTGAGTACGAGGTGCGCCATTGCGTCGGAAAGGGAACGGTGAGCATCATACCAATCCGTCTCTTTTGCCGAGCGGGCGGCCTTGACAGCCTCTTTGAGAGCGCGGTAGCTCTCTTTGGTGACGTCTTGGGGGTTGACCGACTGAGCCCGCTGAATCCAATCGCTCAGCGCCTGCTTTCCGGTGAGGATTTCGGCGGGTTCTCCCGCGGGACGTGCCGGCGCGGCGGCGGAGCCGGCGAGCCGCGCCGTGAAGGAAAAAGCGGTGATTTCGCGGTTGGGCGCCAGAAAATCCACATCCAACGTGAAATGGTCGCGGATGCCGAAGGGTCGGGTACCCCCTGTGACGGGGGAGAAGGTGTCCATGGTGACTGTGCCATCGGTGAAATCCACCGCGCGCAGATACCCCTCCCCGTTGCAGTGCTCAACCGAGCCGATGGCGTGGGTGGGATCTTTCGCACCCTGATAATAGGAATCGTTTTCCACCTGCACAAACTGATAGTCGCTGAGGACCTCGTGAACCACATGACCTTCGGCGCTGCCGCCGTGCTCCACCAGTTCTCCTGCCGTATTGCGGGTGACGCGGGTCGCACCGTCGTCGTGGCCGCACCACACCATCATCACATTGTCGTGACGGGCGATCAGCTCTTCAAAGAGCGTCTGCCCTCTGGCGGTGGGTGCCCAGTCGGAGGTACGGGAGCTTAAATACTGATGGGTGCAGACAACGGCGTTGCGGTGGGGGTACATCGAGAGCACTTCATTGGCCCACGACAGCGTCTCCTCGTCATTTTCCAGGCCGTAACCGATATAGAGGAACAGCAAATCCACATTTCCCGCCGTCACCAGATCGTAGTGGCTTCGGTTATCGTCTTCGGTGCCGCCGTACCACGGTTTGTCGGCATATCGCTCTTCGGAAAAGTAGGCCAGATAGTCGGTGTAGTTCATCCCGGGATAGTCGTCGGTGTCGTGGTTGCCGGTCACAATGCCGTAGGGTACGCCGGCATCGTCCAGAATCTCAAACGCGCGGCTCGCCGTCACCCATTCACCCTTGGCGGCGGAGGAATCCGGACGGTCGTCCACAATATCCCCGGTGTTGACGACATAGGCGATATTTCCCGCCTGATACTCGTCGACCATGTACCGGTGAATGCCCTCATACACCGCATGCAAATCAGCAAATTTGGCGTAGTGCTGCTGGTCGGTGCTCCATATCACCCGCGAACTGCCGTTGGTGACGTAATCGGGAAGCGCCATCACCTGAACCTTGCCGTTTTCCGCGTATTCCGCGGCTGAGAGGGACGCAGATATCTCGCCGTCGGAGACCCGGCTGCCGAGCGTATCCCATTCGCCGGTGCGCACATTGCGCGCCTTGAGGGCGAACCGCTCGTTGGGCAATGTCTTTCCGTCAAAGCAGACAGAGATATTTCCGGACGCGGTGCCCGGAACGTCGATGTCAAAAAGTTCACAGGGAATCCCCGTGGAAGAACGCGCCGATACCGCTCCGCTGTGGCCGCTCATGTTTTGCTGCACATCGGCGGAAGCTTCATGCAGATCGGCGGGCGCACCGGAGGCATCCAGCGTGCCGACGGATACCGTGAAAGAGAGCTCGTCCCCTTCGCCGCCCGCCGGCACCGCGGCGATTCCACCCAGCAGCGAGACCGCAAGAAGCAGGACAACCGCCCGTTTCAATGTGTGCATGGTCTGTTCCTTTCTTCTCCGACGTGAAAGATTATTCCGGCTGTTCTTCGGGGAGATCCGAGGTGCAGTGCGGGCATTTGATGGCGGAGATGTCGATTTCGCTGCGGCAGAACGGGCATATTTTGGTGGTGGGAGCGGGAGCCTCTTCGTTCTTGTGATGCAGCGAGGACAGTTTGTTCAGCATTTTGACCAGCAGGAAGATGACGAACGCCATGATGAGGAAGTTGATGACCGCCGAGATAAAGCTTCCGTAGGCGATCACGCCGACTCCGGCCTCTTTGGCGGCGGCCAGTGTGGTGTATTTGGTGTCTCCCCCGAGCTGGATAAACCAGTTGGAAAAATCGGTTCCGCCGGTAATCAGGCCGATAAGCGGCATCACGATGTCGTTGACCAGTGAGTTGACGATGGCCTGGAACGCGGCGCCGATGATGACGCCGACGGCGAGGTCAACCACGTTTCCACGGGCGATAAAGGTGCGGAATTCTCGAAAAAAGGCTTTCATGTCGGTTCTGCTCCTCTCTTTGGTGAGAAATTCAAAAAATCACATCATGTATCATAACATACTTTGGCAAACATGGCAAGTTTTGGCGAAAAAAATGGAAAAACAGCGGGAGAAAAAGAAGGGGATACTCTTCTCTCCCGCCGAGCCGAGAGGATTCAGCGGATCTGTCCGTTGCCGTTGATGATGTATTTCACCGTGGTGAGTTCACGCAGACCCATGGGGCCGCGGGTGTGCAGTTTTTGCGTGGAGATGCCGATTTCGGCTCCCATGCCGAATTCCCCGCCGTCGGTAAAGCGGGTGGAGGCGTTGACGTACACGGCGGCGCTGTCGACCAGTGAGGTGAACTGTTCTGCCGCGCGGTGGCTGTCGGTGAGGATACACTCGCTGTGACCGGTTCCGTATCTGGCGATGTGTGCCGCCGCCTCTTCGAGGGAGTCCACCACTTTGACCGCCATCACCAAATCGCCGTATTCGGTCTGCCAATCTTCTTCTGTGGCGGGGGAGCAGGAGGCGTAGGGGGCGCACAGAGGCAGCGAACGGTGGCAGCAGCGCAAGGTGACTCCGGCATCCGAGAGACCCTTGGCGAGCGCGGGCAGCGCCCGCTCGGCGATATCGGAGTGGACGAGCAGCGTTTCCGCCGCATTGCACACCGACGGTCGGGAGGCCTTGGCGTTGACGGTCACCGTGACGGCCATATCGACGGCGGCGTCACGGTCGACATAGATATGGCAGTTGCCGGCTCCCGTTTCGATGACGGGCACGGTGGCGTTTTCCACAACGCTTTGAATTAGCCCCTTTCCGCCGCGCGGAATCAGCACATCGATAAATGTGTTC
>CAZGXK010000025.1:0-4813 GCA_964529775.1 uncultured Eubacteriales bacterium | reverse complement strand
GGCGGTCTCGATGAGTTGTACCGCATCCTCCGGGAGACCCGCGCTCTTGAGCCCTTCGCGAATGACCGCCGCAATTGCGCGGTTTGAGGAGAGCGCCTCTTTCCCCCCCCTCAGAATCACGGCGTTGCCGGCTTTCAGGCAGAGGGCGGCGGCATCGGACGTCACATTGGGGCGCGCCTCATAGATGATACCGATTACCCCGATCGGGGTACGCACTTTTTGAATGCGCAATCCGTTTGGCCGTACGCCGCCTTCCACGATTTCCCCCACCGGGTCCGGCAGGGCGGCGATTTCGTCGATTCCCCGGGCCATGGCCTGAAGACGCGCATCGGTCAGGGTCAGGCGGTCGAGAAGAGACGGCCTCATACCGCTTTCTTCGGCAGCCCGAATGTCCTGTTCATTGGCCCGCAGAAGGGTTTGCCGCTCGGAGAGAAGTTTGGCGGCCATCGCCTTCAGCGCCAAATTTTTTTGCGCGGTATCCGCTGTTCGCAGAGCGGCTGCGGCGCGCTTGGCTTCTCTGCCCATGTGTTGCAAAAAAGAACTCATTTGTGATTCCCTCCGGCACCCTTCAGGGTGAAGATTCGGGCAAAAACAATGTTCCGCAGTCTTTGCCCTCCAGCACATCGTAAAGCCTGGCGGGGCAGCTTCCGTCCATCACCACGGCGGGGATTCCCGCGTCCATCGCCATTTGGGCTGCCTGGAGTTTGGTGACCATGCCTCCGGTGCCGCGGGTGGAGCCGGCGCCTCCCGCCCATGCGATCATCCGCTCGTCAATTTTTCGTACCAGAGGAATACGCTTTGCCGAGTGGTCGGTACGGGGATTGGCATCGTACAAACCGTCGATATCGGTGAGCAGAATCAAACCGTCGGCACAGGCAAGCTGTGCCACCATGGCGGAGAGGGTATCGTTGTCGCCGAATTCGATTTCCTCGGTGGAGACGGTGTCGTTCTCGTTGACAATCGGAACCACGCCGAAAGCGAGAAGTCTGCCCAGCGTGTTGGCGATATTTTGCCGGCGGACCGGGTTCTCCACTCCGTCGCGGGTGAGTAGCACCTGCGCGGTGATATGTCCGTATTCGGCAAACAGACGGTCGTAGCGGTACATCAGGGCGCATTGCCCGACGGCGGCGGCGGCCTGCTTGTCGCTGAGGCTTTCCGGTCGATCGCGCAGCCCCAGTTCACCCACTCCCACGCTGATGGCGGCGGAGGAGACCAACAGAATTTGCAGACCGGCATTTTTCAGATCCGCGAGCACCTTGACGAGCTGTTCCATTCTGCGCAGATGCAGTTGCCCGCTCGGATAGGTCAGGGTGGACGTTCCGACTTTGACCACCAAACGGTGAATGTGTTCCCATGCGGACATTAAGGGCGTTTCTCCCTTCTTTTGCTTGAAGCCTCCGGCGGCTCTTCTCCTGTTCAGCCGGACGATGGCGGAGATTCGGTGGGCGTTTCCATGGGCGGCTCGGTGGGAGGCTGTGTCGTGGGTTCGGTGGGTTCCGTGAACGGTTCGGTGGAGGACTCGCCGGACGGCTCGGTGGATTCTTGCGTCGATTCCGTTGTGGGTTCGGTGGAGGATTCAGTAGATGCCTCGGTGGTGGACACCTCGGTGGTGGAAGGTTCGGTGGTCGGTGCCTCGGTAGTGGTTTGAGTATTATCCGCCGCCTTCTCCGGAAGTGTCTATACTGCCGAGCACATTACTGGTGTAGGGCACTTTCGACGATTTGTAATAGCCGTAGCTGCTGCCGCTCCCGGCGCAGCCGTTGGAAGGATCGTAGTTGTGCCCTTCCACGTCTCCCCATTCTTCAAAGCCGCCGGAGAGGCCGCCGTGAATTTCTTTCATACACCGGCTCCACAACAATTTGGCAATGGAACGCTGGTATTCCGTCATCACCTGGTTGTGGTCGTATCCCATCCACACGGCACCCACATAAAAGGGAGTTCCGCCCACAAAGTAGGAGTCCTTGTTGTCGTCGGTGGTACCGGTTTTGGCGAATACCTCGGTATCCGTCCAATCGCCCGCGATGGCGGAACCGGTGCCGTTCGTGACCACTTTTTGCAGCAGCTTGTTCATAATGGTGGCGGTCGCGGGATCGATGACCGTCTCGGTGCTCGGCTGATGTTCCAGAAGAGTTTCGCCGTCCTGGGTGGTGACTTTCTGGTAACAGTGGGGCTGGTTATAGTAGCCTCCGTTTCCGAAGATCTGGAATCCCGCGCACATTTCCCGCACGGTGACGCCGTAGGTAAAGCCTCCGAGCGCCAGAGGAGAGTAATTCAAATCCTGTTCGACGAGCGAGGTGAAATGCAGTTTTTCGGTGAGGAATTTATAACTGGTCTCCAGCCCCATTTGCTGCAGAATCTGCACCGGGACGGTGTTGTAGGATTGCTGAAGGGCATACTGTACCGTGGTGTAGCCATGGTCACCCGTGGCGGTGTTGAAGTTGTGGGGCCACCATGTCCCGTCCGGCAGCTGAATCGGGGCGTCGTGCACTAAAGTGGAGTAGTTGACGATATCCAGGTCAATCGCCGGCGCATAGGTGGCCAGGGGCTTGATGGAAGAACCGGGCTGCCTCCGGGACTGGGTCGCACGGCTGAGCGAGCGGTTGGTGTCCTTCACGCCGCGCCCGCCGACGGTGGCGATGACCTTGCCGTCGTAATCCATGATGAACAGACCCGCGTTGACCGGTTCGGTTTGATTTTCAATATCGGGGAAGTTGGCGTCATCTTGGAAGATCTCCTCCATACGGCTCTGCACAGCGCGGTTTTCATAAGAATAAATGCGCAGTCCGCCGAAGTATACCAGCTGTTCGGCGTAGTTGTCGTTGTAGCCGTAGGTGACCATCAAATCGTCGATGATGTCCTGTACCAGCTCGTCCACATAGTAATTTTGTATTGCCACATATTTGCCGCTGTTTTTATAGTGAAGCTCTTCCCCGTAGGCCTGGCGGTACTCGTCGTCCGTGATCATGCCGAGTTCGTGCATCTTGTCGAGGATGACGATCTGGCGGTTTCTCGCGTGGGCGGGGTGATCGTACGGGTCATAGTAGGCGGGACTGTTGGTGACTCCGGCAATCAGCGCGCATTCCGCCAGAGAAAGTTGTCCGATATCTTTGCCGAAGTAGTAGTTGGCGGCGGCCCCCACTCCGACAACATTGTCCGAGAGGGGCAGAATATTAAGATAGGCTTCTAAAATCTCCTCTTTAGAATAATAATCCCGCTCCATCTCCAGCGCGCGGAAAATCTCGCGGATTTTGCGCTCTATTTTCACGTCGTTGTCCTGACTGACCACTTTGATGAGTTGCTGGGTGATTGTGGAACCGCCGAAGCCCTCGTCGCCGTTCAGCACCAGATTGACCACGGCCGCCGCTGTCCGCTTCCAGTCTACCCCGTGGTGTTCCCAGAAGCGTTCATCCTCGATGGCAACCACCGCGTCCTGCAGATCCTGGGGGATATTTTCAAGATCGGTCCAGATGCGGTTGGTGCCCTCCAGACGCTGACTTTCTTCCCACTCGCCGTTTTCGTTTTGCGTCAGCACGATGCTGGTGCCGTTGTCCATGATGTTCGTGATATCCGGCACTTCCTGAGAATGGGCAAAAGTGTTGAACACATATACCGTGAGCACACAGCCGGCAATACAGCAGGCGATGACACCGATGAGCAGAACGGTCATCACCGCTTTGAAGATAAAACCGAAGAATTTCCCGATTATCCGCATCGGTGTGCTGTGGATAAACGCCCTAAAACCGCCTTTGGAAGAAGCCGATTTGGGCGCGGACCTTTTTGGCATAATCCGAAATCCTCCCCGTTTTCCGTACATCATCACGCCGCAGGCATGGAACGTGATCGGACAGACCGAAAGCACGGCGTTGCGGCCGTGTTCCGTCCGGCTCCTCGAAATAGCCGAACAGACACTTCACGGTAAAAACGATCTCGTTGATAGTGCTACCATTATAAGCGTTCAGTCTGTGTTTGTCAATTCCCAAGTGGCATTTCTCAGCTCGGCTCATTAAAATTCTGGGAATAGACGAGCGGTTACGGTACGTCGTCTGAGGTTCGCCGTGTAGACATACTTGGAAGAAGAGCAAATCTTTTCTCTAAATTGAATATTCAAATTTTTATTCAAAATTTTTCGGGCATTTCGGCTGTTATGCCAGAGAAGAAAGACGATTTTCCAAAAAATGGCTATTTTAACTAAAAAAGAATCCCATTCATTAGGCATAGTAAAAAAAGAAAAAAAAAAGATGATTATTTCTTGACAAAAGTTTGAACACAGAGTATGATATATATAGAGCCGTAGGAGGGTTCAATTTAAAGGAGGAATGAGCTGATGAAATTCCGTAGAATTCTGGCGTTTGTCCTTTCATTAGCCATGGTGCTTACGCTGTGCATTCCCGCGTATGCGTACCATGAGACCGATGAAGTGACGGAGCTGGAGCAAAAGAACTCTGATTTGTCTATGTACTTGGCAACTCAGGGGTACACGCTTCTCAAGAACAATGGCGTTCTTCCCCTCAAGCAGCAGGGCGGTGACAAAGTCGTCGCGCTCTTCGGACCCGGCGCGAAAATGACGGTGAAGGGCGGAACTGGATCCGGCGCTGTCAACAACCGGGACAACGACAACGTTTACCGGGCGCTGGCTAATTCGGGCTGGACTTTCAGCGACAAGACGTGGCTTGAAAACAACGGCGCGGAAGGCACCGGGTATCGGGCGGACACCGAGATCACGGATGCGGAGTTGCAGGAAGCGAAAGAGGGAACGGATCTTGCGATTTACGTGCTCTCCCGCCAGGCGGGCGAAGGTGCCGACCGCAAAGTC
>CAZGXK010000024.1:0-15056 GCA_964529775.1 uncultured Eubacteriales bacterium | reverse complement strand
AGCCGCGAAATTTGTCGCGCGAGGGCAGTTCACGCAATCATTTCCCACAAAAAAAATTGTACTGCAAAAATATGGCTGAAGCCTATTAATTAGAGGCTCCCTTAATTTTTTAAGCTCTGCATGGGGGCGGGGATTCTCCCGCCGCGGCGGATAAAGCGCGCCGGGGATTCGGTGGAGACCGGCATCACCGGTCCGCCTCCGAGCAGCCCGCCAAAATTCAGCTCGTCCCCCACCTTCTTGCCGATTGCGGGGATCTCCCGCACGGCGGTGGTCTTGCCGTTGACCATCCCGATGGCGGCTTCGTCCGCGATGATCGCAGAGATCACCTCGGCGGGGGTGTCCCCGGGAATGTTGATCATATCGAGACCCACCGAGCAGACGGCGGTCATCGCCTCTAACTTCTGAATGCTCAGCGAGCCCGACCTCGCGGCGTCGATCATACCGGCATCCTCGGTGACAGGGATAAAAGCGCCGGACAATCCGCCCACATGGGAGGAAGCCATCACTCCGCCCTTTTTCACCGCGTCGTTCAGCAGGGCGAGCGCCGCCGTGGTGCCGTGACAACCGCACCTCTCGAGCCCCATCTCTTCCAAAATATGCGCCACCGAATCCCCCACGGCCGGGGTGGGCGCGAGCGAGAGATCCACAATGCCGAACGGCACCCCGAGCAAGGCGGATGCCCGCGCGGCGACCAACTGACCCATGCGGGTGATTTTGAAAGCGGTTTTTTTGACAATGTCGGCGACCTCGGTGAGGTCGCCGTCGCCCGCCTTGGCGAGCGCCGCGCGCACCGCACCCGGCCCGGAAACCCCGACGTTAATCACACAATCGGGCTCCCCCGCCCCGTGAAACGCCCCCGCCATAAAGGGATTGTCCTCCGGCGCGTTGCAGAACACCACCAGCTTGGCGGGCCCGATACATCCCTTGTCCTCCGTCAGCTCGGCGCTGCGCCGGACAATCTCGCCCATGCGCGCCACAGCATCCATCTGGATGCCGGTTTTGGTGGAACCGATATTCACCGAGGCGCAAAGCCGCTCGGTTTCGCTCAGCGCCTGCGGGATCGCCTCGATCAGATCCCGGTCACCCGGGCCGAATCCCTTGTGCACCAGAGCCGAGAATCCGCCCAGAAAATTGACACCGCACACCTCCGCCGCGCGGTCGAGGGTGTGTGCGATCGCCAGCGCGTCCCGCTCGCGGCAGGAGGCGAGAACCATCGCCACAGGAGTGACCGCGATGCGCTTGTGGATGATCGGCACGCCGTATTCCCTCTCGATCTGCTCCCCCACCGCCACAAGCCTGTAAGCCTTGGCGGTGATTTTCTCGTAAATCCTGCGGCAGCAGACCGAGATGTCTCCGTCACAGCAGTCGAGCAACGAAATGCCCATCGTGACGGTGCGCACATCGAGGTTCTCTTCATCGATCATGCGGATGGTTTCCAAGATATCCTGCGCGTTCAGCACCGTAAGCCCCCCTCAGATCGTGTGCATGGCGTTAAACAGATCCTCGTGAACGGCGCGCACCGAGAGCCCCATTTCCACCCCGATCTGCTCCATCTCCTCGGCAAATTCCGTAAACGGAAGATCGCTTTTGCCGATGTCCACCATCATGATCATCGCGAACAGATCCTGCAAAACGGACTGTGTCACTTCGAGGACATTGATGTTGTGTGCCGCGCACACCGCCGAAATACGGGCGAGTATCCCCACCGTGTCTTTGCCGACCACCGTGATCACCGCGCGCATTCCCAATCCGCCTCCCGCTTTGTATCATTTTCTCTCCCAGTATACCACTTTTCCCGCTTGAGGGCAAGAAAATCGGCCGCCTTCGCCACCATTCGCGAAGACGGCCGATTTTGGAGCTACCGATCCGATTCGAACGGACGACCTGCTCATTACGAGTGAGCCACGGTAGCATGACCCGCCGAAATGTATTATATCAAACTCCCCGCCCCCCGTCAAGCATTTTTTCACCCGTTCGGCAGCGAGCGCCGTCCCTGTTTTCTTCCCGCCGTTTCGGGGACCATCCGGGGCCGGCGGGCAAAATTTGTAAATAAATTGTGAAATCTCATGATTCCGGCCGTCTCCCCCTTGATTTTTGGATTTTTTCTGATAAAATCAATATTAGCACTCAAAGGCGAAGAGTGCTAACGCGGATGCGGCCGCGTCCGCGCGAGACGTATTTCACCAATTTCTGTTTCAGGAGGAATCGTTATGAACATCAAACCGTTGGCAGACCGTGTGGTCATCAAGATGGCTGAGGCGGAAGAGACCACCAAGGCCGGCATCATCCTTGCGGGAAGCGCCAAAGAAAAACCGCAAGTTGCCGAAGTCATGGCGGTAGGACCGGGTGGCCTGGTGGACGGCAAAGAGGTCACCATGTATGTTTCTGTAGGGGATAAAGTGCTGACGAGCAAATACAGCGGCACCGAAGTCAAGCTGGACGGAGAGGAATACACCATTGTCCGCCAAAGCGATATTTTGGCGATCGTGGACTGAAACGGCACCGCACCGTTTCGCCCCGGGCGGATCTCGGTTAAGCCGCGCCGTGGGCCGGTCGCAAAGACCCGCTCCGCTCTCGGCGAATGTACGATACGGCGATGAAAGTCTTCACAGCGTTTATTGAGGAGGAATTCTGTTATGTCAAAAGAAATTCTTTACGGAGAAGAAGCGCGCAAGGCGCTGCAATCCGGTGTCGATCAGCTGGCCGATACCGTCAAGATCACCTTGGGCCCCCGCGGGCGCAACGTGGTTCTCGATAAAAAATTCGGCGCTCCGCTGATCACCAACGACGGCGTGACCATCGCCAAGGAGATTGAGCTCGACGATGCGTTTGAGAACATGGGGGCACAGCTGGTCAAAGAGGTCTCCACCAAGACAAACGACATCGCGGGCGACGGCACCACCACCGCCACGCTTCTGGCGCAGGCGCTGATCCGCGAGGGCATGAAGAACGTCGCGGCGGGCGCCAACCCGATGGGTATCAAACGCGGGATTCAAAAGGCGTCGGATGCCGTAGTGGAGGCAATCAAGGCGAACGCGAAATCGGTCAGCGGTTCCAAGGACATTGCTAGAGTCGCCACCATCTCCGCCGGCGACGAATCGGTGGGTACGCTGATCGCGGAAGCGATGGAAAAGGTGACTTCCGACGGGGTCATCACCGTGGAGGAATCCAAGACGGCGGAAACCTATTCCGAAGTCGTGGAAGGTATGCAGTTCGACCGCGGGTACATCACCCCGTATATGGTGACGGATACCGAGAAGATGGAAGCGGTCATCGACGACGCCTATCTGCTTATCACCGATAAAAAGATCAGCAATGTGCAGGATATTCTGCCGCTGCTTGAACAGGTGCTGCAGGCCGGCAAGAAGCTGGTGATCATCGCCGAGGATATCGAGGGAGAGGCGCTGACCACACTCATTGTCAACAAGCTGCGCGGCACTTTCACCTGCGTGGGTGTGAAAGCCCCCGGTTTCGGAGACCGCCGCAAGGAAATGCTCCAGGATATCGCGATTCTCACCGGCGGCACGGTGATTTCCGACGAACTCGGTCTTGAGCTCAAGGAGACCACCATGGATATGCTCGGCAGAGCCCGCCAGGTCAAGGTGGAGAAAGAGAACACCATTATCGTGGACGGCGCCGGCAACCCGGAGGATATCAAAGGCCGCGTGGCGCAAATCCGCAGCCAGATCGAATCCACCACCTCCGATTTCGACCGTGAGAAGCTGCAGGAGCGGCTGGCGAAGCTTTCCGGCGGCGTGGCCGTCATCAAAGTCGGTGCCGCCACGGAAGTGGAAATGAAAGAGAAGAAGCTGCGCATGGAGGATGCCCTGTCCTCCACCAAAGCGGCCGTGGAAGAGGGTATCGTCGCCGGCGGCGGCGTCGCGCTTATCAATGCCGCCGATGTACTGACGGACATGATTGCGAAGGCGGAGAGCGATGAGAAGACCGGTATGCAGATCGTGCTGAAAGCCCTCGAAGAACCGCTGCGCCAGATTGCGCTCAACGCCGGCTTGGAGGGAAGCGTCATCATCGATAAGATCCGCACCTCCGGCAAGAGCAACTACGGTTTCGATTTTGCCAAGGAAGAGTATACCGATATGTTTGAGGCGGGAATTGTGGATCCCGCCAAAGTCACCCGCTGCGCGCTGCAAAACGCCGCCTCGGTTTCCGGTATGGTGCTGACCACCGAATCCCTTGTCACCGATAAGAAAGAGCCCCCCGCTCCTGCCGCTCCCGCGCCCGCCGGCGGTATGGACGGAATGTATTAAAGAAAGATTCTCTTTAAGAGAAAACCGTTCTGCCCGGGCCGCAGCGATGTTCTGCGGCCCGGTTTTTCTGCCGCAGGAAACAGAAAATAAAAAAGAGGTGAAGTGCCTATGGAAAGCGCGGAGCTGTTCACGGACGGCGCCTGTTCGGGCAATCCCGGCCCGGGAGGATGGGGCGTTGTCTTACGTTACCGGGGCACCGAAAAACGACTGGCGGGCGGAGAAAAAATCACCACCAACAACCGTATGGAATTGACTGCCGTCATCGAGGGGCTGTCCGCTCTGGAAGAGCCCAGCGAAGTCACCGTGACAAGCGATTCCAGATATGTGGTGGACGGCATTCAAAAAGGATGGGCGCGCTCGTGGAAGCGCAACGGGTGGATGAAACCGGATAAGAAGCCAGCGCTCAACGCCGATTTATGGGAGCGTCTGCTCGCCCTCACGGAATTTCACCGCGTCACCTTTATCTGGGTCCGCGGCCACCGAGGACACCCGGAGAATGAGCTGTGCGACCGCCTTGCGGTATCCCAAATTAAAAAATACCGATAATGCAAAGCCCGGCCATCGACCGGGGGTTCACAAAGATTTCACAAAGATTCTCTTGCAATTCATACCAAAATGATATATATTATAGGTGGGGGATTTTTACGCGCCGGGCAGGGATGGCAAAAAATGCCGCGGCAAAAACACCGAAGGTCCCGGAACCGGCGCGGAGTCCTCTTCATTCAACGTCCCGAAAGGAGGCTTTGCCTTGGCTAACCGTTTGGTCTATGCGGATAACGCGGCCACCACACGGCTTTCCCCCAAAGCGCTGGAAGCCATGATGCCGTATCTCACCCTTCAGTACGGGAATCCGTCTTCCCTGTACAGTTTCGGGCAGGAATCCCGTGTGGCGATGGATGGGGCACGGCGCACGATCGCTCAGGCGCTGCACTGCCGCCCGGATGAGGTCTTTTTCACCTCGGGGGGAAGCGAAGCGGATAACTGGGCCATCAAAATGGTCGCCGCCGGTCTCGGCCGGAAGGGAAAGAAACATATCGTCTCCACCGCGTTTGAACATCACGCGGTGCTGCACACTTTGCAGGCGCTGCAAAAGCAGGGCTTTGAAGTCACCCTGCTGCCGGTGTACGAAAACGGCATTGTCCGGGTGGATGATGTGAAAGCCGCGATTCGCGATGACACGGCGCTCGTCTCGGTGATGTTCGCCAACAACGAAATCGGCACCATTCAGCCCATTCCGGAAATCGCCTCCCTGTGCCGAGAACGGGGCGTTCTGTTTCACACCGACGCCGTCCAGGCGGTTGGGCATATCCCGGTGGATTTTGAGGGAATGTCTATCGATCTTCTCTCCCTCTCCGCGCACAAATTTCACGGGCCAAAAGGAGTGGGTGCGCTGCTCTGCCGCAAGGGCCTGCGCTTTGACAACCTCATCGACGGCGGGGCCCAGGAAAAGGGGCGGCGTGCGGGAACCGAAAATGTGGCCGGAATCGTCGGCATGGCCACGGCTCTCAAGGAAGCGTGCGACGGCATGGAAGCGATGCGGGATGTGGCCAGACGACGCGACCGCATCATCCAGACGGTCACTTCCACCATCGAGCGCTGCCGCCTGAACGGCGACGCGAAGCAGCGGCTTCCCGGCAACGTCATTCTCAGTTTCGAGGGCATCGAAGGCGAAAGTTTACTCCTCATGCTGGATATGCACGGCATCTGCGCTTCGTCCGGTTCCGCGTGCACTTCCGGTTCGCTTGACCCGAGCCATGTTCTGCTCGCCCTCGGTCTGCCGCACGCAATAGCGCACGGCTCCCTCCGCCTCACCCTCTCCGAGGAAACCACCGATGAGGATGTCGATCAGATTTTGCAGGCAATTCCCGTCATTGTCAAGCGGTTGCGGGATATGTCTCCTCTGTGGGAAGAGATCGTCGCCGGAGAAAAATAAGGCCGCGCCGTGCCGCCTTCGGCGGCTTTCGGCGACGGTCGCCACGAAAAAAGGCCCGCTCTCGCCGGGCGATACACGGCAAGATTATCGTACAGGAAAGAAGGCATTCAGGATGGCATCCATTTACAGTGAAAAGGTTATGGATCATTTCACCAATCCCCGCAATGTGGGTGAGATCGAGGACGCGGACGGCATCGGGGAGATTGGCAACGCCAAGTGCGGAGACATTATGAAAATGTACATCAAGGTGAAAGACAATGTCATCACCGATGTCAAATTCAAAACATTCGGCTGCGGCTCGGCCATTGCCACCAGTTCCATCGCCACCGAGATGATCAAGGGGAAAACGCTGCAGGAGGCGCTGCAGCTCTCCAACCAAGCGGTAGTGGAGGCGCTCGACGGCTTGCCCGCGCACAAAATTCACTGCTCCGTGCTGGCCGAGCAGTCCATTCGCGCCGCCATCGCCGATTATTACCGCCGCCAGGGCATAGACCCGGAGCCTTTGATCGGCAAGGCGCTGGACCCGGACGAGATGGAAGCCTGCCCGAGGTGACACGGCATACACAAGCCAAACCAAACCGCACCGATGCCAAAAAGCATCGATGCGGTTTTTTGTGAGAGGAGCTGTAAGCCGAGTTCTGTCGTGGGCAATCATCTATCTCGACCGTACGTTGCCGCACGGCTCAAGCCGCACTTTTAAAGCACATCGGGCCAATGTATCGCTTTGATCGGCGTTGCTCCGGATAGGGTTTACAGGGCCGCACGGTCTCCCGTGCGCCGGTGAGCTCTTACCTCGCCTTTCCATCCTTACCGCAAAACCCCGAAAAGACGCAAAGCCCTTTCACGCTTTCGCGGCGGTATATTTCTGTTGCACTTTCCCTAGGGTCACCCCCGGCGGCCGTTAGCCGTTATCCCGCCCTGTGGAGCTCGGACTTTCCTCATGCGACAAAACTGTCGCACGCGACTGCCCACTCCTCTCACGGATAACACTATACCACATCGGGGCAGAACGGTCAACCGTTTTGCCCCGATGCCGGGAACAGAACAGACGGTTACACCGTGACCGTCCAACCAAAAGTATCGGGAGCGCGCCCATTTTGCACATCGGTGAGCGTATCGTACAGTTTTTGCGCCATCGGACCAATTTGCCCGCGGTTGATGGTGATGATCTCCTCATCCACTTTGAGCTCGCCGATCGGGGAGATGACCGCCGCGGTGCCCGTGCCAAACGCCTCCTCCAAGGTGCCGTTTTCCGCCGCGTCGATGACCTCCTGAAGCGAAAGACGCCGCTCACAGACCGGAACTCCCCATGAACGGAGGATCTCTATGCAGGACATACGGGTGATCCCGCCTAAAATGCTGCCCTGCAGCGCAGGAGTCACCACTTCCCCGTTGATCTTGAAGAAGACGTTCATGGTGCCGACTTCTTCAATGTATTTGCGCTCCACGCCGTCCAGCCACAACACCTGGGTAAAGCCCTGTTCCTCCGCCACTTCCTGCGCCTTGAGCGACGCCGCGTAATTGCCCGCCGTTTTGGTAAAGCCCATGCCTCCGCGCACGGCGCGCACATACTTGCGCTCGACATAAATTTTGACGGGGTTGAGCCCCTCAGGGTAATAGCAGCCCACGGGGGACAGGATGATCAGAAAGACGAGGTGGTGCGCCGGATGCACTCCGAGATGCGGGTCCACGGAAATGATAAACGGACGAATATAGAGAGCCGTGTCGGGGCCGTCGGGAATCCAGTCCTGTTCCATGGCGACCAGTTTCTTAATGGCCTCCACCCCAAGTTCCTCGTCGATAAGCGGGATGCAGAGGCGGTCGTTGGAGACGTTCAGGCGCGCCATATTTTTATCCGGACGAAACAGCAGCACTCGTCCGTCCGGCGCCCGGTACGCCTTTAATCCCTCAAAGACCTCCTGCCCGTAATGCAGGCACATGGCGGCGGGGTCCAGCGAGAGCGGGCCGTAAGGGACGATGCGGGGATCATGCCAGCCCTGCCCTTCGTCGTAGTTCATCATAAACATATGGTCTGTAAAAATATTCCCGAATCCGAGACGATCGGAATCGACCGGCTTCGGCTTGAGCGTTTTGGCTCTTTCCACACGAATATCCTGCATATTCAGGCACTCCTTTTTCTCTCTCGGCAATCCCGCCGCACGAAATCCTTAGGGCAGACCGCGCTTCTCCCGGCGATTCCCGCCAAAATCACGCCGTTTCCTTACCTATTTATTATAAACGCGCCCCGGGCCAAATGCAAGCCGCGGTTGGGAAAATTTCACCCAAGAAACCGGAAATACGGCGGGCCATCCGTGCGCGGCAATCTTTATGCGCCATGGCCCTTGCCATTTCGCCGCAAAATTGCTATACTAAGAGTACGGACATTTCTGTGCCGGACGGTCTGCGCGTTTCGCATCAGGGGGAGTGCCGTTTCCCGATGGGGTTCACAGCGCATCCGTCGAAATCGGGTCAAGGAGTGATTGGAGTTATGTCGAAAACGCCGTTTTACATCACCACGGCCATTGCCTATGCGTCGCGCAAGCCGCATATCGGAAACTGCTACGATATTGTTCTCGCCGATATGATTGCCCGCTACAAACGCCTGTGCGGATACGATGTCCGCTTCTGTACCGGCGCCGACGAACACGGGCAAAAAATCGAACAACAGGCCCGAGAGCTCGGAGTCTCTCCCCAAGAATATGTCGACAAAGTTTCCTCCGAGATCCGCGCTCAATGGGACTGTTTGGAAACTACCTACGACACCTTCATCCGCACCACCGACGCCCGTCACGAAAAGGTCGTCCAGAAAGTTTTCGATACGCTGTACGCCAACGGAGACATTTACAAGAGCGAATATCAGGGCAAATACTGTGTCCCCTGCGAATCTTTTTTCACCACCTCTCAGCTCGTGAACGGAAAGTGCCCGGACTGCGGCAGAGAAGTCATCGACGCGAAGGAGGAGGCGTATTTTCTCCGCACCGGCAAATATCAGGACCGCCTGATGCGTTACTATGAGGAAAACCCCTCCTTTTTCCGCCCGGCATCCCGCAAGGCGGAGATGGTCAACAATTTTCTGAAACCCGGACTTGCGGATTTGTGTATCACGCGCAGCACTTTTACCTGGGGCATCCCGGTGAGTTTCGACCCGAAACACATCATTTATGTCTGGATCGACGCGCTGCTGAACTACATCACGGCGCTCGGATACGACCCGGACGGCAGCGGAGAACTTTTCCGAACGTACTGGCCGGCCGACCTGCACGTTATCGGCAAAGATATCATGCGGTTTCACACGGTCTATTGGCCGATCATCCTCATGGCGCTGGGGCTTCCCCTCCCAAAGCAGGTGCTTGGCCACCCTTGGCTGCTCTCGGGTGAAGACAAAATGAGCAAGTCGCGCGGCAACGTCCTATATGCCGACGATTTGGTCAGCCGTTTCGGAGCCGATGCGGTGCGGTATTACCTTCTCTCGACCATGCCCTATGCGGACGACGGCACTATAACCTACGAGAGCCTGATCGCCAAATACAACGCGGATCTTGCCAATACCCTGGGCAATCTCGTCAGCCGCACCGTCGCGATGGCCCTGAAATATTTTGACGGATGTATCGAGATGTCGCAGAGCGACGAGCCGATGGACCGGGAATTGAAAGAGGCTCAGGAGCAAACGGTTGAACAATACCGGGCCCTCATGGACGATTACCGCAACGCGGATACCGCCGATGCGGTGATGAATTTCGCCAAGCGGTGCAACAAATATATCGACGAGACCGCACCGTGGCTGCTCGCCAGGGACGACAGCAAAAAAGGCCGCCTGCAGGCGGTTCTGTACCGCCTGCTGGACGGCATTCGCACGCTGAGTGTGCTGCTCAGGCCGTTTATCCCCGGTGCCTGCGCGGCGATAGCCGTCCGGCTGGGTCTTCCGGAAGACGAAGTCACCCTCGATACCCTGCGGCAGCCGGTGCCGCGCTACACGGTCAGCGGCGGCGACGCCCTCTTTCAGCGTCTGGACCCTGAGAAAACGCTCGCTCAAATCGAAGCGGAACTTGCCACAGGGGAGCCCGCCCCCGAGAATGACAAAACCCTCACCTTTTTGGATGACATCTCCATCGACGAGTTCGCCAAAACGGATTTGAGAGCGGCCAAAATACTCGCCTGCGAACCGGTAAAGCGGGCGAGAAAACTGCTGAAGCTCACGCTGGACGACGGCAGCGGAACCGAGCGCACCGTGGTCTCCGGCATCGCCCCCTATTATCGGCCGGAGGAACTGGTCGGCCGCACGGCGGTTCTGGTGGCCAACCTTAAGCCGGCCACCCTGTGCGGCGTGGAAAGCCGCGGTATGCTGCTGGCGGCGGACGTCAAAAAAGAAGACGGCAGCGACGAAGTCAGGGTGATTTTTGCGGACGGCGCCGCCCCAGGAAGCAAAATCCGATAGTCTGTTTCCCGGCAAGACACAGGAGGCGCCGATGATGAAGGGTATCTTCGATTCCCATGCCCACTATCTCGATGCCCGCTTTGACACGGACCGCGAGACGCTTTTGCGCTCGCTTCCCCAAAACGGCGTGGCGGGCGTTATCGAGTGCGCCACCGATCTCGCCTCTTCGCATGAGGCGGTGCGACTTGCGTCGCGATTCCCATATGTCTACGCGGCGGTGGGGTATCACCCGGAAGAGGTGAACGGTTTATCTCGCCCGTCCGAAGAAGATCTTCAGCCGCTTTTGACTCTCCCGAAAGTCGTCGCCGTGGGGGAAATCGGGCTCGATTATTACTGGGACAAAACAGGCAAGGAAAATCAGAAAGAGTGGTTTGTGCGGCAAATCCGCCTGGCCAACGCTTACCGTCTGCCAGTGATTGTGCACGACCGCGACGCGCACGAGGATACGCTCGCCATTCTGGAGCGGGAGCGTCCGCGCGGAGTGGTGCACGCCTTTTCCGGCAGCGTGGAGATGATGCGCCGTGTGACGGCCATCGGGATGTCGGTCGGTCTCGGCGGCGTTGTGACTTTCAAAAACGCCCGAAAAACGGTGGAAGTGGCCAAGGAGGTCCCGCCCGACCGTCTGCTGCTGGAGACCGACGCCCCCTATCTCGCCCCCGAACCGTTTCGGGGCAGGCGCAACGATTCCACGCTCATCCGCTTGGTTGCCCAAAAAATAGCCGAAATCCGGGGTGTATCCCCCGATGACATTATTCGGATGACCGCCTTGAACGCGGCTGAGCTTTTTGATATTGAGGAGGTTCGCTTATGAACAAGCTGATGCGCCATATCCTCACCGTGCTTCCTGCGGTACTCCTTCAAATCTTGTGGCTGGTCATTGTGTTTTACTGGCTCGCCCCCTGGGCGGGTGTCATCAGCGTTGTCCTCTCGGTGCTGGCTCTGTTTTTTGTTCTGTATATCTTCACTAAGCAGGATGAAACTTCCTATAAAATCCTGTGGCTGCTGATTATCCTCACTTTTCCGATACCCGGTGCGTTGCTCTACCTGATTTTCGGCAACAAGCGCACCACCCGTCCTCTCAAGAAAAAAATGGAAAAGGCGCCCCCGCTTCCGCCGGACACCTGCGACTCCTCCCCACTGCACAGTGAAATGGCGAATCACAACAAGCGGCTTTCCCAGACGTTCCGCTGGGTGGAGCAGAAAACCGGCTACCCCCTGCGCGTCAATCGGGGAGCAACCTATTATCCCTTGGGGGATACGATGTTCCCCGATATGCTCGAGGAACTGCGCAAGGCGGAGAGGTTTATTTTTCTGGAATACTTCATTGTCAACAACGGAAAAATGTGGGGGCAAATAGAGGCTATTCTGGCGGAGAAAGCGGCGCAGGGCGTGGATGTGCGTATGCTCTACGACGATTTGGGGAGCATCTCCACCTTCACGAAGCAGGACGCAAACGAACTGAACAAAAAAGGCATCCGCTGTGTGGTGTTCAATCCGCTGGTGATCATCAAGGGCACGCTCAACTGCCGTGATCACCGCAAGATGCTCATTGTGGACGGCAAAGTGGTGTTTAGCGGGGGCATCAACCTCGCGGACGAATATATCAATGAATACGAAAAATACGGACACTGGAAAGATATCGGTTTTAAGCTGACGGGAGAAGCGGTTCGGAACTACACGCGGATGTTCGCGGAATTCTGGAACGCCTATGCGGGGGACACGCTTCCGGCGGAATACCTGACCCCTCCGTCGGACACCCCGTCCGGGGAGACCGACGGCCTTGTTTTGAGCTACTACGATTCCCCCATCAAGAACGACGCCATCTCCAACGAACTGTATATCGATCTTCTCTCGCAAGCCAAAGAGACGGCATGGTTCTTCACCCCGTATCTGCTGCCGGGAGAAGCTCTGCTGAATGCTTTTCGCCGCGCGGCGCGCCGGGGAGTGGATATTCGCATTATCATGCCCGGCATCCCGGATAAAAAGCTGGTCTTTCGTATGTCACGCAGTTTTTACCCGCTGCTGCTGGAGGCGGGCGTGAAGATTTACGAATACACCCCGGGATTCGTCCACGCCAAGGCCTGCCTGGTGGACGGAACGGTCGGAACCGTGGGCACGGTGAACCTCGATTTTCGCTCGCTCTTTCTGCATTTTGAAAACAATTCTCTCTTTGCGGGAGCGTCGATTCTCCGTGATGTGCAAGCGGATTTTCTGGCCACCCAGGAAAAATGTCAGGAACGAACCCTGCAAAATATCGGCAAGGGTTTCGGCAAATGGCTGATCGACGGCATCCTCCGCATCTTCGCCCCCCTCTGCTGACCGCCAGACACCGCACAAAATCCCCGCGGAGCGTTAGCCCACGTCCCGCGGGGATTTTATATACGGCACCCGATTTATGGACCTGTATGAGAAGATTTCTTTCTTGCCGCCACCGCAATGACGGCGACAAGTATTCCGATGGCAACAAGGACAAGAACCACCGCCCACCACGGGAAAACGCCACCCAGAGCGGATGATTCCGGGTGTGCCGAAGAATCCGTTTCCCCTTCCGACGAACCGGTGGGGACGGTGACAAAAGCCGTGACCGTCCCGGTTACCGGCTGACCGTCGGCCCCGGTCACCGTGGCGCCGGAGCTGTCCGTCACGGGAACCGGAATGTCGGTCACCGCCGTCGGTGCGGATGGCGTCTGCCCTTCCTGAACGGAGGATTCCCCGGCAGGCGACGAGGGAGAAGAAAGAGAAGCGGGCGGGGACGGGGCATCGGTGCCTTCGGAAGAGGGGGCAACGCCCTCTGCCCGGTTGAGCACACATCCGGTGAGAGCGACATCCAGCGAAAAATCCTTTTGTTGCTCATCTATGCCGACGCACTCGTCAAAGCGGCAGGAGAACGGGGCGGGAATATCCCGAAGTACGGTAAATGTGTAGGAAAAGAGAGGCCCCGCCTCGGTGACGGCATTCAGCGTGACAAAAGCGCCCTTGACGCATCCGCTGTCGGGAAAATCATGGGAGACAAACATTCCGCCCGAGGCAACGGAATCCGCCTTGGCGGAGACAAAAGAAACCGCCTGTGGATTGTAATCGAGGTATATCGTGCAGTTGGCAAGTCCGGAATCGGAGGACACCATGACCGTGACCGTACACTGCTCCCCCACCTCGCAGCGCTCAGGGGCCTGCACAGCAAACGACACCCTCTGAGCCCTGGCTGCCGCCGGCATACACAAACCGCACCACAGAGCGCAGACGAGCAAACCCGCCGCGAACATCCGAATACCTTTTGTCATCCTGTCCCCATCGCCTTTTGGAAAATGCCGGTGTCAACTTAAAATTTCAATTTTTTTCTTCAAAAAGCGTGTCATTATCCGTGCGGTCGAGCATTTCACGGGCGGTCTGCATCGCGGATGGAGCGGACATCCCGTCGATGAGACCTGCGAGCGCACGGACCCTGCCCTCCCGGTCGAGGGGAAGCACTCGAGTGAACGTGCGCCCGTCCCTGACCTCTTTGATCACCGCCAGATGGCGGTCGGCGCGGGCGGCAATCTGCGGCAGATGAGTGACGCAAAGCACCTGTTTGCCTGCCCGGTGTGCGAGCGAACGTAGCCTGTCCCCCACCTTGACGGCGGCGCTCCCGCTGATGCCGGCATCCACTTCATCGAAAATCAGGGTGGGAATTTCATCCACGGTAGCCATCACCGATTTGAGGGCGAGCATGATGCGGGAGAGTTCCCCTCCCGAGGCGATTTTAGCCAGCGGTCTGGGAGGTTCGCCGGGATTCGCGCTGATGAGAAATTCCACACGGTCGGCGCCGGTTGCCGTGAGGGAGGTGGGAGAAACAGCCACCTCCAAGCGGACATGGGGCATATCGAGCGCGCGCAGCTGGGTCGAAACCTGATCGCAAAACACCTGCGCCGCGGCCTTTCGCCGGGAAGTCAGCTCCGACGCGGCATCGAGCAGCTCTTCGCGCTCATGGAGGAGCCGCTCGCTTAAGATTCGGATTTCTTCATCCGAGCGCTCAATCTCCTGCCGCTCCTTGATGGCGCTTGCCAAATAGGCCAGGGCTGACGCCGTGCTGCCTCCGTATTTGGCGCACAGGCGGTGAACCAAAGTCAGCCGTTCTTCCACCGCGTCCAATTCTTCCGGGTCAAAGGCGGCATCCTCGGCAGCCTTTCGCAGGGAGGCGGATTCATCCCGCAGCTCATACACAAGAGATTCCAGTTTATCGGCCAGTTCGCGGGCGGGAGGGTATACGCTTCCCGCCTCCCGAAGGGAAAAAGCCGCCTGCTCCAATGAGGCCAGCGCGCCCATCTCCTCTTCGTTCCCCTCCTGCAGAAGAAGCGCTTCATGCAGAAGCCTTTCCACCCGTTCGCCGTTTTTCAGCAGATCGCGCCGCTCGGAGAGAGATTCCTCTTCTCCCTCCGTGAGC
>CAZGXK010000023.1:0-15720 GCA_964529775.1 uncultured Eubacteriales bacterium | reverse complement strand
CTCCGCCGAAGAAGCGGTCGTCGCCCGCGACGCCACCGAAGAAGCCTCCGCTGCCGCCGCCGGCACCGCCCCCGTCGCCACCGCCATCGCGGCTAATAGGGCAAAAATTTTTCGCATCTTAGCCTTCAACACCAACGACCCCTTTGCGGTATCTCTTTTGGGCAAGCATGAATTCCTTGGTATAACCTAAGATATAAAATTACAAGATATATTATAGTGGTTCATTCCAAAACTGTCAATCCCTTCTCATCGGTTTTTGGGAAGATAGCGCAAAAATTTCTGCCCGCGGCACGTTTCAGGCGAAAATGTTCGCCGAACTTTCGGCAATCCCGCTTGACTTTCCCCGAGCACAGGCATATACTGTATGATGAAAGGGTATGGGCGGTTATACGGAAGATGCACGGCTCACGGGCGGGCTTTTGCCGTGCCGGCAGGTCCGGGGCGCCCGCCGGGCGCCGGTTCTTCCGCTTTGTCAGAAAGGATGTGTTCGTCCAATGCGCCGAAAAATCGCTTTTGGGATCGCCGCTGTGATGACGGTGGTGCTCGCGGTCCTGCGGATGGGGGTTATCCCCGGCTGGCACTCGCTGCACCTCGGCCCCGTGAAAGCCGATTACCTGCTCATCTGCGCGGTGGCTCTGGTCACCGTGGCGATTTTCGCTCTGTGCCGAACCCAAATCGAGCCGGTCAAACGCCCTCACGGTGTGTGGCGCTCGCTCGCCGGATGGTTTTCCACTTTCTTCGGCGCGGTGCTCAGTTTTTCGGTGCTGCTGGATGTGTACAGCTGGCTGTTCTACAACCAGGTGCCTCCCCCCAACACGGTGATCCTGCACGTCACCGATCTCATCACCCTGATCGGCACCCTGCTTTTCGGCGCGCTCGCCGGGGTATTTCTCATCTGGCAGGGATTTTGCTGGATGACGGCGAGTCACAACGGCCGCGTTGCGCGCAAGTGGCTGGCGCTCGCCCCCGTGCTGTGGATGTGGTTCCGCCTCGCCCGCTACGAGGTCTCCTACGCGAGCACCATCGACATCGGCGAGAATTTCTTCGATTTCGCGATGCTCATTTTCGGGCTCGTTTTTTTGCTGGAATATGCGCGGTTCGTCTCGCGTGTGGGGCAGCCGCCGCACACGGGGCTTCTGGTCAGTGCCCTGTGCACCGCTATGGTGGGGCTGTCGGGAACCGTGTCCACCCTCACGGCCATCGGCCCGGGTGAGCCCCTCAGCCGTCTGCTCATCGCAATTGTGGATATCACTCTCGGCGCCTTCGCCCTGTATATCGCGTTGCTGCAACTGTTCGGCCCGCCTGAGAAGGAACCCGCGGCGTCCTCCCCCACTCTCGATAAAGACGACGTTGCCGATGCCGATCTCTCCTGGACACAGCCTGTCTCTCCCGCGCCGCCCCTCTCCCCGCCGTTTGACATCCACGCGGTGATGCCCCCCGAGGTGCACGCCCCCGCGTCTTCCGGCAAAGTGACCGTCCCGGACGACCTGCCGGATCTCACCTTTGCCGGCGAACCGGAAAGCAGCGATCCCGCCTCTTCGGTTCCTCCCGATGAACGGGTTTCTTCGGTTTCACCCGATAAGCCGGAGAACACCGTATCTCTCGGCGAGCCGGAAGGCACCGTATCTCCTGGCGAGCCGTCGGTCTCTGTCGAGACAGAGCGCACGGGAGCTCCGCCCGCCTCCCCCGTCCCCTCGCCCTCCGTCCCCGCCCAAGGCGACACGGAGGACCTCTCGGTAGACGATCTCCTCGGCGAAATCGACGATCTCGAGCACCGCTCCTGGTAAGATGCCCTTCAAAACCCCCGCACACGTTTTGTGTGCGGGGGTTTTGCCGTAACCCGAACCGCCGTCACATCTCCCTGTCCAAATAGGAAATGGCGCGTTGCACAAGACGAAAAGTTCTTCCTCCTTGCGGCTTCGGTCCGCCCCCGGAAAACCGGCACGTCCGCCCTCCCTTTCACTGCGGGCGTACCGGTTTTTGCGGAAATATGTTTCCCGCGTCCATTTTTTAAGGTCCGCGCGCGCTTGACAAAACGCCGGGGGATGGAGTACAATAAAATCAAAACAGGCGGGAAAGGATGTGACGAGGCATGGACGCGACCGTCGGCGGCAGTACGAAACCCCCTTTATGCGGGCAAAAACGGCATGACGGCGCTTCATGGCCGTCACCAAGGGGTACGGGTTCGGGTCGTATTGCGCCCTGAGCCGAAAACCCTGCAGAGTTTTTTGCGCCCGTCATAAGGGTCGTTTCATGCTGCGCTTCCGGGCAAAACAGAAAGGAAGTGGGCATCATGGACGATCGGGAGAGTCTGTTGGCCCTGACCAAAGACAGGCTCGAAAAAAGGCAGTTTATGGAGCTTCGCCGCACCTTGTCCGAGCTCAACCGTGCGGACGTGGCGCAGCTGCTGGAAGATCTGCCGGAAGACAAACAACCGCTGCTGTTTCGCATCCTGCCAAAAGAACTGGCGGCGGAGACATTCGCCTATGTGGAGAGCGATACGCAGGAATCGCTCATCCGCGCCTTCAGCGACCGGGAACTGAAGGAAATTCTCGACAACCTGTATCTCGACGACACAGTGGACATGATCGAGGAGATGCCGGCCAACGTGGTGAGCCGGATTCTCGCGGTGGCGCCGCACGAGATGCGCGCGAGCATCAACCAGATTCTGCAATACCCGGAGGACAGCGCCGGGAGCCTGATGACCACCGAGTTCGTCAGCCTCAAGCCGGACATGACGGTGCAGGACGCCTTCGTGCATATCCGGCGCACCGGCGTCGATAAAGAGACCATCTACACCTGCTATGTCACCCGGCCCGACCGCACTCTCGTCGGGCTGGTCACCGCCAAAACGCTGATGCTCTCGGAGAGCGACGCCGCGATCGGGGATGTCATGGAGGACCATGTGATCTCCGTCTCCACCCACGAGGACCAGGAGGCGGTCGCGCAACTCTTCAACAAATACGATTTTCTCGCCCTCCCGGTGGTCGATAACGAGAACCGCCTGGTGGGTATCATCACGGTCGATGACGCGATCGACGTCCTGGAGGAAGAGGCGACCGAGGATATTCAAAAGATGGCCGCCATTCTGCCCACCGATAAGCCGTATCTGCGTATGTCGGTGTTCGAGATTTTCCGAAAGCGCATCCCCTGGCTTCTGCTGCTGATGATCTCCGCCACCTTCACCAGCCAGATCATCTCCGCCTATGAGAACGCGCTGCTGAGTTCCGGCATGGTTCTGCTCACCGCCTTCATTCCCATGCTGATGGATACGGCGGGTAACAGCGGCTCGCAGGCATCGGTCACGGTGATCCGCGGGCTGTCCCTCGGGGAAATCGAATTCCGCCATATGCCGCGCATCATCGGCAAGGAAACACTGGTTGCCCTGCTGTGCGGCGTGACTCTCGCCGTCGTCAACTTCGTGAAGCTGATGCTCATCGACAGAGTGGCGCTCGCGGTGGCCGGGGTGATCTGCCTGACCCTCGTGGTGACGGTGCTTTTCGCGAAAATCGTCGGTTGTACCCTGCCGATGTTCGCCAAAAAGCTGGGTTTCGACCCGGCCGTGATGGCGAGCCCGTTTATCACCACCATCGTGGACGCGATCTCGCTGATCGTCTATTTCCGTATCGCCTCTCTTTTGCTGGGAATTTAGAGAGGTCCCGCACAGGGCAAGAACGTCCAACCGCGCCGAAAGCACAGCGGCCTTCGGCGCGGTTTATTTCTGTCCCAAATTCCCTTACAGCAGCGTGACCTCGTGTCCCGTCTCGGCGGATTCGTAGATGCCGCAGAGAATGCGCATCAGGGTGACGCCGTCCTCCGCCGGGGAGCGGCACGGCGTGCCGTTTCGCACACAGTCGACGAAATGATCGATCTCGTTCGCGAACAGCCCGTCAAACGAGAGAGCGGTGGGCATCGAGAGCTGGACGTTGCTCATGTAGCCGTTGAGATCGGTGAAGATCTCCAGCTCCGGGCTGAGCTTGGCGCCCGCCTTGGTGCCGAACAGCTCGATGGATTCGGTATCGCGCTTGATATTCAGGCTGAAGCTGGCCTCCACGTTGAGCACTGCGCCGTTCTCGAAGCGGATGAGAGCGGTCGCCATATCTTCGACGTCGCAGGCGAGACCACCACCTGCCTTGGTGGCGTAAACCGGCTTATCCTTCACGCCGGGGCGGTCGAGCAGCTTTTGGAAGGTGACGCCGTAGACCGAAACGGGGCGCGGGTTGCCGAAGAGATACCGCACCAGATCGATCACGTGCACCCCGATATCGATCAGCGGTCCCCCTCCGGAATACGCCTTGTTTCCGAACCAGCCCCCCGGATTGCCCTGGCGGCGCAGGTAAGTGGCCTTGGCGTAATACAGATCGCCGAACTGCCCGTGCTCTATAAAATCCCGGAGCACGGCACAATCGTTGCCGTAGCGGCGCACAAAGCCGAGCATCAGCAGCTTGCCCGCCTTTTTGGCGGCGGCCTCCATTTCCAGAGCCTCGGCGACGGTGGTCGCCATCGGCTTCTCGCACAGCACGTGTTTGCCGGCGTTGAGCGCCGCTATCACGCAGGGCGCGTGCGCCGCGTTCCAAGTGCACACACTCACCGCGTCCAGTTCCGGCAGGGCGCGCAGCATCTCTTCGGCGTCGGTGTACAACCGTTCCACATGGTAGAGCTCTCCCATCGCCCTCAGCTGATCTTCGTTGATGTCGCAAAAGGCATAGAGTTCCGCATTCGGGTTTCTCTGGTATCCCCTGATATGCTCGTTGGAAATGCCCCCCACTCCGATAATGCCGATTTTGAGATTTTCCTCTGACAGATCCGCTCACTCCTTTTCACCGTCTACGGTTAGCATACACCCGCTTTCACGGTCTGTCAATAAAAAAACACGAAGAACCCCCTTTTCTTTTTCCGTGTTTTGTCCTATACTGGATAGGCGGATATTTTTGTCGAAGCGGGGGTCGCGGTGCATGAGCGCGGGAGAAACTCTGAAAGGCGTGCAAACGGTGCATTTTGTGGGGATCGGCGGCTCGGGGATGAGCCCGCTCGCGGAAATCCTGAACGGACAGGGCTACCGTGTCACCGGCTCCGACGCCGGGGAATCGGACAACATCCACCGGCTGGAGAGGCTTGGTATCCCGATTGCGCGCCGGCACGCGGCGGAGAACGCGGCGGGGGCGGATCTGGTGGTGTACACCTCCGCGGTCCCGAAAGACAACCCGGAACTCCTCTACGCGGTGTCGCACGGCATCCCCCTTATCGAGCGCGGCGCGCTGCTCGGGGAGATCAGCCTCGCCTACCCCCGCACGGTGGCGGTCGCCGGCACCCACGGCAAGACCACCACCACCTCCATGCTCGCGCACATCCTCCTGCGCGCAGGAACGGACCCGTCGGTTTTTATCGGCGGACGGCTTCCCTTAATCGGCGCAAACGGCAGAGCGGGAAAATCCGATATCTTTGTCTGTGAGGCGTGCGAATTTCAGGACCACTATCTCTCGATGCGTCCCGCTATCGGTCTGATTCTCAATGTGGACGCCGACCATCTGGATTATTTCGGCTCCATCGATGGGGTCATCGCCTCGTTTCACGCGTTCGGCGAGCGCTGTTCTTCCCTCATCGTCAACGCGGACGACCCGAATACTCTGCGGGCGGCGGGGGGAATCCAAGCCCCTGTGACCTTCTGCGGCAGGGGAGAAAACGCCCGCTGGCGGGCGGTGAACGTGGCCGCCCAAAAAGGTTTTCACCGGTTTGACGCGCTGCTCGACGGTTCTCTCTTCGCGTCCGTCTCCCTCTCGGTGCCGGGCGAGCACAATGTCCAGAACGCGCTGATGGCCATCGCGGCGGCACAGATGTGCGGGGTGACGGCACGGCAGGTGGAGACCTACCTGCCGGAGTTTCGCGGTGCGGGGCGACGGTTTGAGATGCTGGGCACCCACCGCGGGGTGACGGTCGCGGACGATTACGCCCACCACCCCACCGAGATCACCGCCACCCTCACGGCGGCGAGGGAGATGGGCTACCGACGGATTTGGGCGGTGTTCCAGCCGTTCACCTATTCCCGCACCGCCGCCCACCTCGACGCATTCGCCGAGGCCCTCTCTCTCGCGGACACCGCCGTGGTGTGCGACATCATGGGCTCACGCGAGAAAAACACCTTCGGGGTTTCCTCCGAGCAGATTGTGCGGCGTATGTCCCACGGGGTATACCTCCCCGATTTCCCCGCCGTCACCGAATATATCGTCTCCCACGCCGAAGCGGGGGACCTGGTTATCACGATGGGCGGGGGCAACATCTATTACTGCGCGCGCCAAATCGTCCAAAAGCTCGGCGAATAACTTCCGCCACGGCACAATCCGCCGGAAAACACCGAAAGCGGCGTTTCCCGGCGGATTCTTTTTTTCTTTTTTGACGGCCGTCTCCTTTACGCGGCGCCGGTTTAAGGTTTCCCCATACCGGTCACCGGGCGGCAGTGCCAAATCCGCTCGGAATAATCGCGTATGGCGCGGTCGGAGGAGAATACCCCGCTTCGGGCGGTGTTGATCATCGCCATGCGCGCCCAGCGCGCCCTGTCGGTGTACACTCTGGCGCTCTCGTCCTGAGCGCGGCAGTAATCCTCGAAATCCGCGAGCACCATATACGGGTCCTTGGAGATGAGCTGCGAGGCGATCTCGGTAAACTGCCGCCCGCCGAATCCCTTGAACATCACGTCGATGGCGCGGTGGAGGTTCGGGTTGTTGTTGTAGAGCGTCTGCGGCGTGTACCCCATGCGCTTCTGGTTCTCCACCTCCTGCGCGGTCATGCCGAAGATGAAGATGTTCTCCGGTCCCACTTCCTCGGTGATCTCCACATTGGCGCCGTCCATCGTCCCCAGAGTCACCGCACCGTTCATCATCAGCTTCATGTTACCCGTCCCGCTCGCCTCGGTCCCCGCGAGAGAGATCTGCTCGCTGATGTCGGCGGCGGGCATCATCAGTTCGGCGAGAGACACCCGGTAATCCTCCAGATAGACGATTTTCAGCCTGTCCCGCACCGCTGGGTCGCGCTCGATCTCCTGCCCCAGCAGATAGATAAAGCGGATGATCTCCTTGGCGAGGAAATACCCGGGAGCGGATTTCGCGCCGAAAATATAGGTGCGCGGGACAAAATCCATCGAGGGGTTTTCCTTGAGCTGAAGATAGGTGTGCAGAATATGCAGGGCGTTGAGGTGCTGCCGCTTATACTCGTGCAGCCGCTTGACCTGCACGTCGAAGATGGAATCCGGGTCGAGGATCACCCCGTTTTGCTGCTGCACATATTTGGCGAGCCGCTCCTTGTTGCGCCGCTTAATCGCCGCAAACTCCTCGAGGGACGCGGGGTCGTCCGTGTAGGCGGTGAGCCCCGAGAGCTCGGAGGCGTCCAGCACAAAGCCGTCCCCGATGCGCTCGGAGATAAAAGCGGCGAGCTCGGGATTCGCCTGGCACAGCCAGCGTCGGTGGGCGATCCCGTTTGTGACGTTCTTGAATTTCTCCGGCATCAGGGTGTAGGCGTCGTGGAACACATCCTGCTTGATGATCTCGCTGTGCAGGCGCGAGACACCGTTGATGGAATGGGCGGCGGCGACGCACAGGTTCGCCATTTTCACAAGCCCGAAACTGATGATCGCCATGCGGCTGACCTTGGCGGTGTCGTTGTCGGTTTTCCGCATCATCTCGGCGGAAAAGCGGTTGTTGATCTCCCGCACGATCTGGTCGATGCGGGGCAGCCGCTGGCTGAAGAGATCTTCCGGCCAGCACTCGAGCGCCTCCGCCATCACCGTGTGATTGGTGTACGCCACCGTGCGGGTGACGATGCTCCAGGCGTCGTCCCAGCCGTAGCCGCAGTCGTCCAGCAGAATACGCATCAGTTCGGGGATGACAAGGGTCGGATGGGTGTCGTTGATGTGGATGGCTGCCATTTCGGGCAGGTTGTCCAGCGTGCCGTACTGCTGCAGATGGCGCTGCACGATGTCCTGCACCGAGGCGGACACCAGAAAATACTGCTGGGAGAGCCGCAGCGATTTCCCCTCGCGGTGGTTATCCGCGGGATAGAGCACCTGGGTGATCACTTCCGCCATCGCCTTTTGCTCCACCGCCCGCATATACTCGCCCTGGTTGAAGAGCGACATATCCATGCCCGGCGCGGTGGACCGCCACAGCCTCAGCGTGGAGATCCCGCGTCCGTCTTTGCCGGCCACCATCAAATCGTACGGCTGGGCGATGATGACCGTCGCGTTTTGGTGCTCGATATGGTGGAAGCCGTTGTCCCACCACTCGCGCACCTGCCCGTCAAAGAGCACCTTTTTCGCGAGCTCCGGCCGCGGCAGCAGCCAGCACTCCCCGCCCGGCAGCCAAAAATCGGGCGTCTCCGTCTGCCAGCCGTCCACCAGCTTCTGCCGAAAGATACCGTATTCATACAGCAGCGAATAGCCGATCGCCGGAATAGAGGCGGTGGCGAGACCGTCCAGAAAACAGGCGGCGAGACGCCCCAGTCCGCCGTTTCCGAGCCCCGCGTCCGGTTCGAGCTCGTAGAGCGCGTCGAGGCGCACCCCGTACAGCTTCAGCGCCTGCTCCGCCTCTTCCGTGAGATTCAAATTATAGAGCGTGTTCTTCAGCGAACGCCCCATCAAAAATTCCATCGACAGGTAATACACCTGCTTTACGTCCTGTTTATGCGCCTGCGAGATATAATTCACCCGCTGCGAGCGCATCCGGTCGCGCAGCACTAAGGCGAGCGCGTTGTACCAGTTGTCGTCGGTGGCGTTTTCCGGCTGAACCGAAAAATTGTGCAGCAGCTTGGCGGTCAGCTCCTCGGCGAGGGGAACCCGGCCCCGTCCCTTTCCGGAGGGAGCGCCGCCACCCCTTTTGGTCGCGGGAGATGCCGCTTTGATCTGTTTACTCATATCTCACCTCGTGTCTTTCCTGGGGACAATACCCCAACCCGGCGGTTTTGCTTCCTTTCTATTATAGCTTTTTTCCCGCTATTTTGCAACCGTTTTCCCTTTTCCCCCTTGACCTTCCCCGGATTCGGGTTATAATTTGAGGTAGAGAAACGAATCGTTCTTCCGGCGCCGCCCCGCCGAACAGCGCGGGCCCGCCGCCCATGAATCGGAAAGGAAGGGAAAGTTTGATGAAAGTTCTCAAAAACGCCGTTGTCTACAACGAGGATTTCGAGCCGGTCCGCGCGGATATCGCGGTGGAAGGGGAGACCATCGCCGCCGTAGGAGACGCGCCGGAGAGCGGGGATGTGCTGGACCTCACCGGCTGCACCATTATTCCCGGCCTCATCGACATCCACATTCACGGCTGTGCCGGCGCGGATACGGGAGACGCGACCCCGCAGGCGCTGGAGGCGATGTCCGCCCTGCTGGTGACGCGGGGGATCACCTCATTCTGCCCCACGTCCATGACCTTGCCCTACGAAGAGCTGCAGCGCATCTTCGCCAATGTCGCGCAGAACAAAGACAAGGTTTCCGGTGCCTATATCCAGGGCATCAATATGGAGGGGCCCTACATCTCGATGGCGAAAAAGGGCGCGCAGAACGGCGCGTATGTGCGCCACCCCGATAAAGACGAGTTCAAGCGTCTGTACGACGGGTGCGGCGGCTGCATCAAGCTGGTCGATATCGCTCCCGAGTGCGAGGGGGCGGAGGAATTTATCAAGTCGGTACAACCCTATTGCACCGTCTCCACTGCGCACACCTCCGCCGGCTACGACGAGGCGGTCCGCGCCATCGAATGGGGCGTGCGCCATACCACCCACCTCTACAACGCGCAGAGCGGTCTCAACCACCGCGCGCCCGGCGTGGTGGGCGCGGTGTTCGATACCGCGCAGAAATACGGCGTGCGCGCCGAGCTCATCTGCGACGGCTTCCACATCCATCCCGCGGCGCTGCGCATCGCTTTCCGTATGCTGGGAGAGGACAACTCCATCATCATCAGCGATTCCATGCGCGCGGCGGGGTATCTCGACGGAGAGTACGATCTGGGCGGTCAGGCCGTTTTTGTCCAAGACGGCAAAGCGCTGCTCGCAGACGGCACCATCGCCGCCTCCACTTCCAATGTCTACCAGGAATTCAAGAACGTGGTTTCCTACGGCATCCCGCTCCGTCAGGCGATCAAATCCGCGACTATCAACCCGGCGAAAGCCATCCGTGTGGACGACGTGACCGGCTCCGTTCAGGCGGGCAAGCGCGCCGATCTCCTGGTGCTGGACGGCGAACTCAACATCGTGCTGGTGATGGTCAAAGGCGTCATCAAGGTGGATAACCGCTGACGTCCTCTCAAAAATGCGTGTGTCCCCGGGGCGGGAGACCTGCGAGTCCCCCGCGAGAGCGCACCGTCACAAAATGCCCCGCGGGTCCCGGCCCGCGGGGCATCGCTTTGCCTCGGGCTTACATCTTATACTGCGCGGCGTTGATGACCTGGGCGTCTTTTTCTCCGGAGATCACGCTCAATTTTTCATCTATCAGGGTGATCTCACTCCCTCCTTCCTCTTCGTCGAGCACCTTGATCTCGGCGACGTCTTGGGAAACCATGCTCACCGCCTCCTCCTGCTCGGCGGAGCAGCAGACCAAGGCACAGTCGGACAGGGACAGTTTCTCCATGATTTCGTCCGGGGTGAGATCCTTCGATATCACCACCTTCACGCAGTCCTCCACATCGACGCCGCCGGGATATTTTTTGAGGACGGATGTACCGATTTTCACTCTGATTCGGTCACAAAGATGCCCCCTGTCGGGGTCGAATATCTTCACGCCGCCGCAGTCGCAGTCCAGCTGACGGAAGGCGTCTTCCAGCGCTTTGTTGACTTGGACGGTGCCGTCCGCAAACAGATAGCTCACCTGAGAAAGGGCCTGCGCGTCGTTGACGGTGACGCCTCCGCTCACACAGAGGCGGGAGCCGTACTTCCTCACGACGGAGGGCTGAAGCTCCACATTCCCCTCCACAAAGGCCGTGCCGTCCGGCACACGCACGATGTCGGCACCCTCATTGAAAAGCGCGGCAATACCTGCGGCGGCCCCTTCCGAGACAACGAACTTCTTCGCCTCAAACCGAATGTTCCTGTCCGAAAGCGTCTCCGCCGCCGCGCCGTCGAGGAAGAAGAGCGTCCCCGGGCAGTAATAGAGAGAATGGTCGGCTCTCGCCGCGAAGAGACTGTCCACAACGGTATCCGCTTTCAGGATAACCGCTCCGTCGGGATAATACTCCGTGCTGCCGTTGACCGTCATGTTCTGAAGCAGACCTCTCATGCTGCGGGGCAGCTGAATCTTGCCGTTGACGAATATCCCGGAAAAGCTCTTCATGGCGTCGAGGCTTTCGCTCTCCACCGTGAGCTTGCCGTTGACGATGAGGAACACGCCCGTCCCGTCGGTGTTCGGCCCGATCTCGTCGGAGCCGTTAACTGTCCTGATCTCAACGTTCTCCCCATCCGCCAACTCGATGGTGCTGGCCACATTGATGGCGACGGGATAGCGGTTCAGCAGCTCCTTTGCCCTCTCCCCCACAATCAGCACGGCCGCGTTGATCTCGGTGGACGCGTACGCTTTCAAACTCTCCTCGGATACTCCCCGCGCGTCGCAGATCGCCGCGTTGATGACTCTTTTTTTCACAGTGAACTCCTCCTTCAGTCTTGAATCTGTTCTCTCAGGGCGTGTCGGGCACGGCTCAGCATCGCCCTGATGCCCGACGGCGAAAGGCCGTATTCCTCCGCGAGTTCCCTTGAGGTGTAGCCCATAAAATACCGCCTGACGAACACCGAGGACAGCTCCGGCGGCAGTTTGGCGAGCAGCATCGCCGTCTCGGGAGCGGTGATATCCCCGTCCCCAGACGTCTCCCCCGACGTCTGCGCCATCATCTCGGCGATGTTTCTGCGCAGGCTTTCTCTTCGGCAGTGATCGTAAAAAAGATTCCGCGCCACCTTGTAGAGCCACGCTCTCTGCTGTTTCTCGTCAAGTTCCTCAAGAGTGTCGAGGTGTGAGAGCGCCCGCGCAAAGGTCTCCTGCAGAAGATCCTCCGCGTCGGCGGCATTCCCGCAGATCATGCCGCAGTATCTGAGCAGCTCTCTGCGGTAAACCGTGTACAGCCTGGCGATCATGACCTCTCCTCCCCCGCGCCTTTCGGTCTTTCAATAGTATAACGTATGGAGGATGCAAAGTGTTGCCCAAAAAACACTTTTTTTAAATTCTTTTTCCGAAGGTGCAGGGCGCCGTCCCGTCCTTCGCAGAATAAAAAACGCCGCTGCGAAGAGCGGTCGGCGCTGCGGGGACCACACAATACGGCGGAAAGGCGCCGGACACGGCACACTCCGCCCCTCACCAGAATTTACTCCGAGAGACGGCCGCGCTCTCCGGCGACAAGCCGTGCGGCGCCTGAGCCGAGCCATCCCGCCGCCGCGCCCAGAAGCGCCCCCGCCAGCACGTCGCTCGGGTAGTGCACATAAAGGTATAGCCGCGACAAAGCGATGAGGCAGGCAAGCACCAGGGCGGGAATCCACGCCCCGCGCCCGGAAAGGCGGAGAGAAACGGCCGCGGCGAATGCGGCGCCGGTGTGGCCGGAGGGAAAAGAATATCCCGGCGGTCGGGGGACGGCCAAAGCGACCGCGGAGTTCACGTCGCACGGGCGCGGCCTTGCACAAAGCGGCTTGAGAATGAGGTTGCAACACAGCACCTCCGCCGCGAGCGAGAGCGCCAGAGCCGCTCCGGCCCTGCGAGTCCTTGGGGTGAGCAGCAGCAAAACGGCGAGGGCGATCCAGACCGCCCCCCAGTCTCCCAGACGGCTGAACAGCGCCATCGCCGCGTCCAAAATTCCGCACCGCATATGCGTCTGAAAAAAATCGAGTAATGAGAACTCCGCGGCCAAGCGACGCAGCCTCCCTCCCGTCTGTCCCGTGCCCGTCGCTCACAGGCGCCTCGCGGGAACGCCGCGGCACGGGCAATCTGTTCACTGTGCCCTCATCGCCCGCGCCGAGATCGCGGTCAGTACCGCCGTCATCACGATGCAGAGCACGAGGGGGATCATGCCGTCGATATATCCCGCGAGCGGGCCGAAGCGGGTATACAGCAGATAGCAGACGATGCTCACCGCCCCCGTCACCACCGCCGCGAGCAACAGAGTCACCGCGCTGCCCCGCGGGAGCGCCCCGAGGCTGTACAGCGCGTTGCCCTGCCAAAAGACCAGCGTGGCAAACCCCACGATGAGCAGCAGCTCTGTGGTCACCTCCCGCTGAAAGGCGAAGCGGGTCACGAGAAGGAGGAGAAGATAAGTGATCGCCCCGGCGCCGAGAAGGGTTTTCCCGGAGAAAAAGATCACCTCGCCCTTCCCCAGAATACCGCCCTGCACCAGCAGGACCGCCGCGATCACTCCGAGAATCACCGCGGGAATCAGCAGCCAGCCGGAAGCCATGCCGGTCACGGGAGATGTCGGGTGAAACGCCAAAATCCACCACAGAAGATAAAAAAAGCAGCACCCGAGCATCAGGACGTTGCCCACCGTCAGCAGCCGGAAAACACCCGTTTTGTCTTCCATCATATCCCCCTTATCGCACAAAAACCCGTCGGCGCCCGCGCGGGCGCGTCTTGCCGAAAACCCCTCGCCGCGCGGCGCAAGAAACGCATGAGCGCCCTTTCGCTACTGATTGAGGGAATAGTTCGGCGCCTCTTTGGTGATGCTGATGTCGTGCGGATGGCTCTCCCTGAGCCCCGCGCCGGTGATGCGCACAAAACGGCTTTCAGTCTGCAGCGTCCCGATGTCGGGACACCCGCAGTATCCCATGCCGGCGCGCAGACCGCCGAGGAGCTGGTAGACGGTATCCGCCAAGGGGCCCTTGTACGGCACGCGGCCCTCCACCCCTTCCGGCACCAGCTTCTTGCTGTTCTCCTGGAAGTAGCGGTCCCTGCTGCCCTGCTCCATCGCGGCGAGACTGCCCATGCCGCGGTACACTTTGAACTGCCGCCCCTGGTAGATCTCGGTGGCGCCGGGAGATTCGGCGCACCCCGCCACCAGAGAACCGATCATCACCACATCGCCCCCCGCCGCGAGCGCCTTGACAATGTCGCCCGAATACTTGATGCCGCCGTCCGCGATGACGGGAACCCCGTATTTGGCGGCGACGCACGCCGCATCGTAAATGGCGGTGATCTGCGGCACCCCGATGCCGGCCACCACGCGGGTGGTGCAGATGGAGCCGGGCCCGATGCCCACCTTCACGGCGTCCGCCCCGGCGTCGATAAGCGCCCGTGCGGCCTCCGCCGTCGCGATGTTCCCCGCGATCAGCGAGATGTCCGGGAAAGCCGCTTTCACTCTGGAGACGGCGTTCAGAATATTGCGGCTGTGCCCGTGCGCGGAATCGAGCACCAGCGCGTCGACCTGCGCTTTCACCAGCTCCGCCGCCCGCTCCATCACGTCCCCCGTGGCACCGATCGCCGCCGCGCACAGCAGACGGCCGTCTTTATCTCTCGCGGAATGGGGATACTTGAGATTCTTCTCGATGTCCTTGATGGTGATGAGTCCTTTCAGCCTTCCCTGCGCGTCCACGATCGGCAGCTTCTCGATGCGGTGGCGGCGCAGAATCTCCTGCGCCTGCTGCAAGGTGGTGCCGACCGGCGCGGTGATCAGATTCTCCTTGGTCATCACATCCTCGATGCGCTGGCTGAAATCGTCCAGAAAGCGCATATCCCGGTTGGTGAGAATCCCCACCAGCTTGCCGTCGCGGCAGATGGGCACACCGGAGATCTTGTATTTCGCCATCAGCGCGTTGGCATCCGCCACCAGGTGATCCGGGGAGAGGAAAAACGGGTCCACAATCACCCCGTTTTCCGAGCGCTTGACCCGGTCCACATGGTCCACCTGCTGCTCAATGGTCATGTTCTTGTGGATCACCCCGATGCCGCCCTCTCTGGCCATGGCTATGGCCATCGCCGATTCGGTCACCGTGTCCATGGCGGCGGTCATCAGCGGCACATTGAGCCGGATCGACGGGGTGAGGCGGGTGGTGATGTCGATGTCGCCGGGCAGCACATCGGACTGCGCCGGAATCAACAGAACATCGTCAAAAGTCAGTCCTTCTTTGGAAAACTTTTCGCTCGCATGGGGATGGACCATAAAAGAATTCCTCCTTTTTTTCTCCGGCCCTCGCCGGCTATTCCGGCGAACGGACGCCTCGGCACCGGGGTTCGAAAAGCCCGCCCTCCGCAGCGCTTCCCGGGGGCGGGCACAAGATTATTCTTCGGGTTCTTCGCTCGGCGCGGCTTCCTCGGCGGGAGCCGGCTCACTCTCATCCTCAGGTTCCTTCGCGCACTCCTCCGGCTCGGCGGAACCGGCGTTCTCCTGCGGCAGCGGCTCCTCGCTGTCCACCGGGCAGTGCACCCCGCACACCACCTTGCGGCGGGCGCGGACCAGGATAATCGCGACGGTGGTGACCGCCGCCACCAGAGCGGCGAGAACCGCAATCCACACCCACTTATTTTCCTTTTCCTTCCTCATCGGAAATCCCCCTTTTTGCTTTTCTGGTATATCTTTTATCCTACACCTTTTTCGTCCGCCTGTCAAGACGTGCGGCGCCCTCTTTTTACGCCTCCGAAAAATTTTCGGAAGAAGCCGCTCCGGCGGCGCGTCACCTCAGCCCCGCCAGCCACCGTATACCCGAGAGAGCCAGCATATGCGCGGGGTAAAACGCGTACCCGCTGAGCTGCAGCGCCCGGTTGTGCGGGCCCTGCCTGCC
>CAZGXK010000022.1:10889-16217 GCA_964529775.1 uncultured Eubacteriales bacterium | reverse complement strand
CCCTTCTCAACGCGTGCCACTCTCCGCTGTTTGCCCGGCTTCGGGAGCAAAATCTCCTGACAGGGGATCCTACCGGCGGTTGTGTCCTCTTTGAGAAGAGGGAGAAAGTACAGACGCTTGTCACGGGCGGGGAAGAAAGGAAGGGGTTCACCGATGGATAAGGCACAATCTCGTATGCCCCTGATAGGGCAGGCCGTTTTCAGCATCGCCTACCTGACGTTTGACGCGGTCGCCGCCGTGCTTTTTTTCGCCGGCGCGAACGGGAGGACGGAGATTCTGCTTTTTGGCGTACTGACGGTAGTCCTCGGCGGCGGGGACGCTTTTCATCTGGTACCTCGTATCGTCAGGGCGTTTCACGGAGATTCTCCGAAAGTGGCATGGTGGTCGGGGCTTGGCCTGATGGTCTCCTCCGTTACCATGACGGTTTTTTATGTTCTTCTGTTCTATATATGGAAATCGATTTTCCCGGATCTTGCCTATCCGGAGGCGTTGCTTGCGCTGACCTGGCTCAGCGCGGTCATTCGGATTGTTCTGTGTCTGTTTCCCCAAAACCGCTGGTTTCTCCCGCAGGGAAATCCGAAGTGGGGCATAATCCGAAACCTTCCCTTTGCGGTAACAGGGCTGTGCCTTGTGATTCTGTATTTTCTCTCCGGAAATACCGGAGGGTACGGATTATGGCAGATGTCCGTGGCCATCATCATCAGTTTCCTGTGCTATTTTCCGGTGGTGATCTGGGGAAAGAAAAAGCCGATAGTGGGTATGCTGATGATTCCCAAAACGATGGCATACGTCTGGATGATCGGCCTCGGGCTGAGCCTGATCCACCGATGACGGCGCTCCCGCTTTCCTGCGAGAACGGCCGGTCAATACATATTTGTCCGCGGCGCTGCCCTTCCGGGAAACGCTGCGGCTTTTGCTTTATCCCCCGTCTGCCGGTGCCCGGCCCGGCACCTTTTTGCTAGGCGGTGGTTGACAGGAGGACCTTGCATTTGGTATACTGTTTTTAAGGAAAGTCCGCATAAAGATTGTCGCGCGTATGCGGAATCGGATTTTTCGGGAGAAACCAGAACCGCAGCGAATACCGGGTGCTTTTGCGGGTCTTTGGGGGAAATAGACGGGAAATTGCCTACAGGAGCGCGGCAAGGGCGGGTACCGTTCTTTTAAGATATGCCGCGCGGTCGTTTTCCGTCGGAGGCCAGGGAGGGATTCTTTTGCAAGTGACACTGCTCAGCCATACGCCGGAGCCGGAAAAGGTGGTGGCGGCCGCCGCCAAGCTGTGCTATTCTGCCAGCGACGTCCAATCGCTGATGGACAACCTGACTCCGGATGCCGTGGAACATTTTGTGCACACCCTCGCCTCTTTTGGCCATGAAAGCCCGATAGAGCACGTCAGCTTTACCTTCGGCATCGAGGGCATATCCCGCGCCTGCAGCCATCAGTTGGTGCGCCACCGCATCGCGTCTTACAGCCAGAAGAGCCAGCGCTATGTGGGAGAGACGGATTTCGATTATGTCATTCCGCCCGCCGTGGTGGAGGACGAAGAGGCGCTGCGCTGTTTTCGGGAGGCGATGCGAAACGCGAATGAGGCCTACGCCCGCATAAGCGATCGGCTCGAGAGGCGCCACGCACAGGAGCTTATTTCCCGCGGGACCGAACCCGCTGCCGCGCACAAAGCGGCGCGCAAACAGGCGATGGAGGACGCGCGCTTTGTACTTCCGAATGCGTGTGAGACCAAGATTGTCGTGACGATGAATGCCCGCACCCTGCTGCACTTTTTCCGCCAGCGCTGTTGTCGACGCGCCCAGTGGGAGATACGCGCGGTGGCCGACGAGATGCTGCGCCTGTGCCGGGAAGTGAGCCCGGTGCTGTTTGCCAAAGCGGGGCCTGCCTGTGTGTGCGGGCCGTGCCCAGAAGGTGCCATGTCCTGTGGAAGAGCCGACGAAATGCGCGCGCGGTACGCCGGGGAGAAGAAAAATGGGTAGGCTTGCGGTGATCGACGGGCTGGACGGCAGCGGCAAAACCACCCAGCTCGAGGCGGTGGACCGTCTTTTGACCGACCGAGGCATTCCGCACCAGGTGATTTCTTTTCCCGATTATTCGCAGCCGTCCTCCGCGCTGGTGCGGCAGTATCTCGCCGGAGAATTCGGCGGAACTCCGCAGGCGGTGGGCGCCTACGCCGCGTCTTCTTTCTACGCCGTGGACCGCTACGCGAGCTTCAAACGGTTCTGGGAACAGGCGTATGAGGAAAACCGGTGGATTATCGCGGCGCGGTATACCACGTCCAATGCGATTCACCAAATGCCCAAGCTTCCCAAAAGCGAGTGGGACGGCTTTTTAAGATGGCTTTACGATTACGAATATCATTTGCTGGGCCTTCCGCACCCGGACGCGGTGGTGTTTCTCGATATGCCTCCGGAGGTTTCCCAAAGGCTTGTCAGCGGAAGGTACGGCGGAGATGAGAGAAGGAAAGACATCCATGAGAGGGATGCCGGCTATCTTCAGGCCTGCCGCGAGGCGGCGCTGTACGCGGCGAAAGAGGGCGGCTGGCGGGTGATTTCCTGTGCGGACGGAGAACTTCCCCGACCGAAGGAGGAAGTGACCGGGGAGATCGCATCGCTTTTGGAGGAACTTTTGTGACGCTGGGCAGGGCGTGCGAGAGCGACCGCGGGGCGCTGACGGCGCTTTGGAAAACCGCTTTTCCGAAGGACGGGGAAGAGGATATTTCCGCCTTTTTGTCTCTGTTTCCTTCCCTCTCGTCCGCTCTCGTGCTGAGAGAGGGACGGAAAGTGGTTTCCATGCTCTATTTGCTCCCGCTCGCCTTGGAACACAACGGCGTGCGCCTCCGGGCGTATAACATCTATGCCGGCGCGACATTGCCGCCTTACCGCGGGCGGGGGTGCTACCGCGCACTGCTCGATTACGCGGCGGCGATGGCGGGAAAAGAGGGTGTGGCCGCACTGGTACTGCGCCCCGCAAGTGTCCGTCTTTTTGAGAGCTACCGGCGAATGGGGTTTACCGAGATACTGCCTTGCGCCCGCTTTTCGGTGGAGCGTGAATCGGTTTCCGCCGGGGGGAGCGTTCGTCCCGTGATGGCGTGCGAGTACCTTCGGGAGAGAAAAAAATGCCTGCGCGGGCTGGACGTTTCGTTCGCCGACTGGGACGAAAACATAATGAGCTATGCGCTTCGCTGGTGCCGCGCCTGGGCATGGGACGGCGGGTGTGCACTGGCGGAGGAACGCGGGGAGAAGCTCACCGTATGGGAACTGCTCTGTCCTCACTGCGAAGTGCGCGCGAGGTGCGCCGGGCTATGGGAGAAATATCCGCGCGCTTCCGGGATGACCGTCTACGGTCCCGCCTGTTTGGGAGACGGTGGGGATGTTCGACCGTACGGCCTGATGCGCCGGTTGTCTCCGGATGTTCCAAAGACGCCGTACTATATGGGATATGCCATGGAATAAAACGGCTCGTAAAAACGTGAGAAGGAGCGATGGTTATGGTCGTCGTGTTACTTGCCGACGGATTTGAGGAGATCGAGGCGCTGTGCCCCGTCGATGTGCTGCGCCGCGCAGGATGCGAGGTGCAGACAGCCGCTGTCGGGGAAGACAGGGTCGTTTGCGGCTCGCACGCCATTCCCGTGACGGCGGATACGCTGACAGCACACATCGACCCCGAACTGCCCGAGGCGATCGTGCTTCCCGGCGGTATGCCCGGGACGAAAAATCTCGAGGCGTCAGCCGACGTGCAGCGGCTTATCGATGCCGCCGTGTCGCGTGGCGCTGTGATCGGCGCCATCTGCGCCGCACCGAGTATTTTGGGCCGTAAAGGCCTGCTCAAGGGCAAAAGCGCCACCTGTTATCCCGGCTTTGAGGGAGCTCTGCAGGGGGCGAGAGTGACAGGCAAGGCTGTGGTGCGCGACGGCAATATCATCACTGCGCGCGGTGCCGGTGTGGCGGTGGAATTTGCTCTGGAACTCGCGGGTGCGCTTCGCTCTCCCGCCGTCGCCAAGACCGTGAGGGAAAGCATTCAGTGCCGCTGACCGAGGCGGATGTTCTCAAAGGGCGTCTGCGCGAGCAGATGACAGCGAGGCGGCGGGAGATACCGCCCGGTGACAGAGCGCGAAACGACAGGCTCATTGCGCAGTATGTGCGACTTTTGCCGGAATATCGCGCGCACGGCATCCTGCTGTGTTACGTCTCGACCGGAACGGAGCCGGATACGGTGCAGGTGATCGAGAACGCATGGCGGGATGGCAAAACGGTGGCGGTTCCGCGGTGTATTCCGGAAACCCGGGAATTGCGGTTTTTCGGCATTCAGTCTTTTGCGGAGCTGCATTTAGGGCTTTACGGCATCAGAGAACCCTTTGCCGTGGGGGAGAGACTTATTGAAGACGTCTCGAACTGCTTTTGTCTGGTGCCGGCGCTGAGCGCGGACAGAGAGGGATACCGCCTGGGATACGGAAAAGGGTATTACGACCGATTTCTCTCGGGGGCCGCGTGCGACGCGGCGGCGCTGTGCTACGGCGTATGCCTGGTGAACCGTTTGCCCCGGGACCGGCACGATGCGGCGCTGCGGATTTTGGTGAGCGAAAAGGGAATTTACCGCGTCGGGGATTCCGAACAGGAGTCACCCGCAAGGAGGAAGCAGACAGATGATGAGTGATGACAAACGCCGCGATTCCTCCCCTGAGGACGACAGCCTTTGGGAGGATCTGCTGCAGAACGTCTATGACGAGATGCAGAATGACGCTCAGGACACCCCTCCTCCCGAAAGCCGTCCCGTGCGTCCTCCCTCTGCCGAGGAACGGTTTGGGGGAAAGGAATCTTCTCCGTCTGCCGAAAAGCCGGAAAGCGGTCATATTCCGCTCGACCGGAGGGAGAGCGGCCCTGGAAAGCGTGCTTCGCATACGGCCGAGAAAGAATCCGTCCCGCGTGAATCGGCCGGGGCGGAGGGAGAGAGCATGGAGGAGACGCGGGTCATCTCACCCGAAGAGCTTGAGGGCATGACGGGCAAGAGGCCGCGCAAAAAGAAACAACGCCGCAAACGCACGAAAGAGAAGCAACCGAAGGGTAAGCGCAACGAGGCACTCGGTTGCCTGAAATCCATTGTGTATGTGGTGCTGGTGCTCGCGATTGCCTGCGGGATGGCCTATGTCGCCTATATCGCTTTTGTGGACGTCACCGGCATCGGCCGCAATACGATGATGATCGATATCACCGTGCCAGAGGGGGCATCCACCCAGACGGTGGCCGAACTCCTCCGCTCGGAGGATGTGATCGAGCAGCCGCTGTTGTTCCGGGTGTACTGCCGTCTGCTCCACAAAGACGGCAC
>CAZGXK010000022.1:0-10879 GCA_964529775.1 uncultured Eubacteriales bacterium | reverse complement strand
CACCATCCCCGAAGGGTCCACCATCGACACCATCGCTCAACTTCTCGAGGAAAACAACGTCTGTCCCGCGACCGATTTTTACACGGCGGTGGTGACCGGCAATTACGAGGATTACGATTTTATCGCCGAGATCGGGCCGGAGCAGCGCAAAGACCGTGTCTATCTTCTGGAGGGGTATCTCTTCCCGGATACCTATCAGTTCTACGAGGAATGTTCTCCCGAGACGGCGGTCAGGGTGATGCTCGACGGATTCGCCAACCGCATCAACGCCGAGACCCGCGCGGCCATCAAACAGTCCGGGCACACACTCGACGAAGTGGTTATCGAGGCCTCGATGGTGCAGCGAGAGGCGCATTTTGAGGCGGATATGCCCCGCGTGATGCGCGTTCTGGCCAACCGGATGGCATCCCCAGATTTTCCGAGGCTGCAATTCGATTCCACGAGAGATTATCTCTCGAATCTCGTGCCCTCCGGCTCCGGGGGGAATGTGGTGGATACCGCCTACGACACCTATGAGCGTGAGGGCCTGCCGGTGGGTGCCATCTGCAACCCGGGCCTTGCCGCCATCAACGCGGTGCTCAACCCCTCCGATGAGCCGGAAATCGTCAACTGCTATTACTTCGCGAGTATTATCGAAACGGGGGAAACCCAGTTTTTCGAAACCTACGCGGAGCATGAGGCTTGGTGCCGCGAGCACGGCGTGGGGATGTATGGCTGAGCGCACCGCCCCTGAGCTGCTCTCCCCCGCTGGGGATAGTCAGCGGCTCGGGGCCGCTCTGCTTTACGGAGCGGATGCCGTGTATCTCGCGGGGCAAAAATTCGGGCTGAGGTCGGGATGCCGCAACTTCGATGACGGCAGTCTGCCCAAAGCGGTGCAATTTGCACACCGGGCGGGCGCCAAGGTTTATCTCACCTGCAACACTCTGCCGAGAAACGAGGATTTGAAGGCACTGCCCGCTTTTCTGGAGCGGGCAGAGTATGCCGGGGCGGATGCCCTGATTGTGACGGATATCGGGATTCTCCCGATGTGTGCGCGGTATGCGCCGCACTGTGCCTTGCATATATCCACCCAGTTCGGGGTGGTCAATTACGCTACCGCTCAAAGCCTCTATGAACTGGGGGCAAAGCGCGTGATTCTGGCGCGGGAACTCTCGTTAGACGAAATTGCGGATATCCGCGCTCACACGCCCAAAGCGCTGGAACTGGAGGCGTTCGTGCACGGGGCGATGTGTATGGCGATTTCCGGGCGCTGTATGTTTTCCGCATATCTTACCGGGAGGGACGGCAACCGCGGGGATTGCTCGCAGCCCTGCCGCTGGGGATACCGCTTTGTGGAGCCGCACAACCCGTCCCGCGTGATGAGCGGCGTGGAAACGGACGGCAGCACTTATCTTTTCAATGCGAACGATTTGAATATGCTCGCCTACGTGCCCCAGCTTATGAGCGCCGGCGTGGATGCTTTCAAAATCGAGGGCCGCGCCAAGGCGGCTTATTACACGGCGGTGATCACCAACGCCTACCGTACGGCGATCGACGGCTGTCTCGCCTGTGAGCCGCATGAGAGCTATGTTCCGCCCGATTGGCTGCTGTCGGAGCCGGACAAGGTGAGTCACCGTCCGTATTCCACCGGGTTTTATTTCGGAGATCCCTCGCAGAACACCGCGTTCGGAGGGTATGTGCGGGAATGGGAAGTGGCCGCGGTGGTGGAGGATTACCGCGACCGCCGTCTGTATCTGCGCCAGCGCAACCGCGTGGGCGAAGGGGAGACACTCGAGGCGCTGGCCCCCTCTGTGCCGCCTTTCGCGGTGGCGGCGGTCGATTTGCGGGATGGGGACGGCAACGCCATCTCGGAGACACCGCATCCCGATATGGCGTTCTCTCTGCCGTGTGAGCGGGAACTGCCGCCGGGCGCACTGTTGCGGCGCCGCAGAGAAAAGGGCGGACATACCGTATAAGCATCCGTGACACCTCGGGAAGGAGACCGAAAACACATGAAATGGATGGGACTCAATGAACTGCGCGAAACCTATCTTCGCTTTTTCGAGAGCAAGGGACATCTTCGTGTGCCCAGATTTTCGCTGGTGCCGTCGGGGGATAAATCGCTGCTGCTGATCAACTCTGGCATGGCCCCGATGAAAAAGTATTTCACGGGTGAGATGACCCCTCCGAGAAAGCGGGTGACCACTTGTCAAAAGTGTATCCGCACCCCCGATATCGAGCGAGTGGGCAAAACCGCCCGTCACGGCACCTATTTTGAGATGCTCGGCAACTTCAGTTTCGGGGATTATTTTAAGGAGGAGGCGACCGCCTGGGCTTGGGAATTTTGCACCGAAGTGCTGGATTTGCCGAAAGATCGTCTTTGGATCTCGGTGTACGAGCGGGATGACGAGGCGCGGAATCTTTGGGTCGACCGCGTGGGGGTGGACCCGTCGCACATCGTCCGGCTCGGCAAGGAAGATAATTTCTGGGAGCACGGCAGCGGTCCGTGCGGCCCGTGCTCCGAGTTGTATTTCGACCGAGGCGAGAGGTACGGCTGCGGCAAGCCCACCTGCGGGGTCGGCTGCGACTGCGACCGGTATGTGGAATTTTGGAACCTGGTCTTTACCCAGTTCGACAACGACGGGCAGGGCAACTACACCCCCCTCGACCATCCGAATATCGACACCGGTATGGGCCTCGAGCGGCTCGCGTGCATTGTGCAGGGGGTGGACAATCTCTTTGAGGTGGACACCGTGCACAACATCATGGAAAAAATCGGAGGGATTGCCGGGGTCGCCTATAAGGAGGACGAGAAGGCCGACGTCTCGCTGCGCGTGATCACTGACCACATCCGTTCCACTGTGTTTATGATTGGGGACGGGGTGATGCCCTCCAACGCCGGGCGGGGTTATGTGCTGCGCCGCCTGCTGCGGCGGGCTGCCCGGCATGGGCGCCTGCTCGGTATATCCGGACCGTTTCTCCACGAGGTTGCGGCGACCGTGATCGCGGAAAACCGCGCAGCGTACCCCGAGTTGCAGGATAAGCGGGATTTCATTGAAAAATTGATTCTCAACGAAGAAGAGGCCTTCGGCAAAACGATCGACAGCGGACTTGCCCTGCTCGACGACCGCATCTCCCGCCTGAAAGGCGATACGCTTTCCGGGGAAGATGCCTTCCGACTGTACGATACCTACGGTTTCCCCGTCGACCTGACCCGGGATATTCTGGAGGAAAAAGGGCTGAAGGTGGACGAGGCGGCGTTTGACGAACGGATGGCGCTGCAGCGCCGCCGCGCCAGAGAGGCGCGCCAAGATGCCGGCGCGGACGCCTGGAAGAGCAAGGCGGCCGTCATCGAGCAGCTCAAGGCCGGGACATTTGTCGGGTATGATACGCTGGAAGCAAAGGCGAAAGTGACCGCCATCGTGCACAACAACCGGCAGGTGGAGAGCGTCACCGAGGGGGATGAGGCCATTGTGGTGCTGGATGTCACCCCGTTTTACGCCGAGAGCGGCGGTCAGGTGGGAGATATCGGCGAGATCGTCTCGGAGGGCGGCAGCTTTGACGTGCTCGAGACCTTCAAGGGGCAAAACGGTGTGTTCGCGCACGGCGGTGTGCTGCAAAAGGGCGATATGAAAGTGGGCGAATCCGTCACGGCACGGGTGAACCGGGCAACGCGCCTCGCCGTCACCCGCAATCACACGGCGGCTCATCTGCTTCAGGCGGCGCTGCGCAAGGTGCTGGGCACCCATGTGGAACAGGCGGGGCAGTTGGTGGATGCCCGGCGCGTGCGCTTTGATTTCACTCATTTTGAGGCGATGACGGCAGAGGAACTGCGGGAAACCGAAAAGCTGGTCAACCGATGGATATTGGAGGGTATCGAGACAGATATCCGCGAAATGCCCATCGAGCAGGCGAGAAAGCTCGGCGCGATGGCGCTTTTCGGTGAAAAATACGGGGACGTGGTGCGGGTGGTCACCGTGCCGGGTGTATCGGCGGAATTTTGCGGCGGCACCCATGTGCGCAACACGTCTCAGCTCGGCCTGCTGCGGGTGACCGCGGAATCCTCGGTCGCGGCAGGGGTGCGGCGCATTGAGGCGGTGACCGGCGAGGGCGTGCTCTCGCTTCTCGATACCCTGTCATCCGAACTGGACGAGACGGTTGCCCTCCTCAAAGCCAATTCGCGCGAGGATTTGCCGAGGCGCGCGGGGCAACTGCTGTCGGAGCTGAGAGAAGCGCAGGGAAAATGGGCGGCGGCGCAGCAGCACATGGCGCAGAACCGGATCGCGGAATTGCGGACTCAGGCGGAAAATCACCGCGGGCTTTCGGTGCTGTGCGCCCGTATACCGGGCGATTCCGCGGATGAGCTGCGTACCATGACGGACGCGTGTCGAAAGTCTTTCGGCGACGGCGCCGTGGTGCTGCTTGCCTGCGGCCAGGAGAAAGTCAACCTCTGCTGCTCCTGCGGAACCGAGGCTATACGGCGCGGGGCGAACGCGGGCGCTCTGGTGCGGGCCGCCGCCGCCGTGTGCGGAGGAAAAGGGGGAGGCAAGGCGGAGCTTGCCATGGCGGGCGGAAAAGACTGGTCCGCGCTGAACGCCGCGTTTGCCGCCGCCGTTGAGACGCTCGATACTTTGCTTTGCGACTGAGAGGAGGAACAGAGAATGGACGACTGCCTGTTTTGCAAAATTATCCGGGGCGAGATTCCCTGCCAAAAGGTGTATGAGGACGACCAGGTGCTGTGCTTTTACGACATCGAGCCCAAGGCGCCTGTGCATGTGCTGCTGGTTCCGAAGCGCCATATTCCCGGCGTATGCGGGGTGACGGCCGAGACGTCCGGAGTGGTGGGACATATTTTTGAGGTGATTCCCGGTATTGCTCAGGCTCTCTCGGTGACCGATTACCGAGTGGTCACCAACAACGGCCCGCAGGCGGGACAGACGGTGCCCCATCTGCATTTCCATCTTCTTGCGGGGAGGACACTCGGGGAGATGGGATGATGCCATGACCACCGTCGTGCTGGATCTGGAATGGAACGGCGCCCGTTACGGGGAACAGGGTTCCTTTTTTAACGAGATCATTGAGATCGGCGCGGTGGAGCTGGACGGGGATATGCGCCCCGCCGAACGCTTTCACCGGGTTATTCGTCCGCGCCTGTGCACCAGACTGACAAGGCTTGTGCAAAATCTGACCCACATCACTCCCCGTGAACTCGAGGCGGACGGGGTGTCTTTTGAAGAGGCGATGGCGGATTTCTTCGCATTCACTGGAGATGAGATGATTCTTCTCACCTGGAGCACAACCGACCTGCTGGTGCTGACGGAAAATTTCGGTGTGCTGAAAGGCGAGCAGACGGTGCCGCATATGGTGGGCTATGCGGATATCCAGCGCTATTGTCAGGAGCGCATGAAGGCGGATCCGTCCCAGCAGATGAGCCTCGCGAACGCCTGCGAGGTACTGGGAATTCAGCCGGAGGAAACGGCGCTTCACCGCGCGCCGCTCGACGCTTATCTCACCGCCCTGGTTTTTTCCGAGTTGTATGAGTGCGCGTCTTACGAACGGTGTGTGCGGCAGGTGGACGAACATTTCTACCCCCGTCTGCTCTTTAAGCCGGTGTTCATCGCCGATATTCAAAGCGAACTCATGCCCAAGGACGCGCTGATTTTCTCCTGTCCCTCCTGCGGCAGAAATCTGCGGCGAAAGGGAAAGTGGAGGTTTTCCCACGGTTCGTTTACCGCGGATTTTCAGTGCCGGTTGTGCCAAAAAAATTTTACCGGACGGGTGCAGGCCAAGCAGACCTATGACGACGTCGAGGTGCGTCGCAAACTGATTGAAAAATCTCCCGCCGCAAAAGAAGAGTAGCGGTGGCTTTTCCGTTCACAGAAAGGCGGCCGTCCGGGTTGCGGACGGCCGCTCAATGTATGCGCGGGAATGATTATACCGGGATAAATGTAGGCTGGTCGGCGAAGCGTGCCGCATACTGCTCGGCGTACCGATAGGCAAACTCAACCATGCGTTCGAGATTCTTCTCGATGCAGGAAACCAGTTTGATCTGGGTGCGGGTGCGGCGAAGGTTCTGCTCTTTGTCGTCGATGTGGAAATACCGGTCCCCCTCTAAGTAGTCGGTGAGAAAACGGCTGGCGCACTCCAGAGTGAGAATTTTGGCGCTGATGGGGAGCATTTCAATCTCCCTATGGGTGAGCAGACTGTGAGTACCTTTGATGAAACCCTTGGTGAAGAGGCGGAACATCTCCATATCCAGATCCACCTTGTCGAGGTCGGGCTCGTCCTCCGCCGCCGTGTTCGCGCCGGAGCGGATGGCGTCCCCGAAATCGTACAGGGAAGAGCCGCGCATCACCGTATCCAGATCAATGACACAGATAGCGTCTACCGAGTCGGCGTCGAAGAGGACATTGTTGATCTTCGTGTCGTTGTGGGTGACCCGGTAGGGAATTTCCCCTTTGTCCAGAGCCTGAAGAATCACTCCCGCATCCGCCTCGCGCGAGAGAATAAAATCCATTTCCCCGGAGACGAGATCTCTTCTTCCCACCCGGTTTTCTTCGATGGCACGGTGAAGCGCCTGCATTCTCTTCACGGTGTTGTGGAAATCGGGGATGGTGTCGTGCAGGGTGGAGGTGTCGAAATCGGTCAGAAACAGTTGAAACTGCCCGTACGCCTTGCCGACTTGGAACATATGATCCCCCGAGGGGACAGCGTCGTAGGCGACGCTGTGGTCCACAAATTCATACGCCCGCCAGAAGCCGTCTTCCGGGCTCTCAAAGTACGGTTTGCCGTCTTTCGCACACACAAAAGAAAGCACCCGTCTTTCATAGCTTCCGGTGGATTCCACCAGATGACGCTTGATGTGCTCGGTGATGCGCATGATATTGTCCATCATGTGATACGGGTCGCGAAAGACGTGGGTGTTGATTTTTTGAAAAATATAGCGCAGTTCTTTTCCGTTACCGCTTCCCCGCAGGGTGACTAAAAATGTGCGGTTAATGAGTCCGGAATGGATCTCCCGGTGCCCTGTGTACTCGCCGGGGACGGCGAACCGGGAAACGACGGCAGCTACATTTGGCTGTGCTGTCAAGGCGAAACCCCCTTAATCTTTATTATTTTTAAAGGATAACTTTAAGGGCAATACCTGTTTCTCTGCCGGTAGGTCGTCCTCTGCCGTTTTCTTTGGTATTGCCTTATCTTTTTTATTATACACCTTTTTTCACAAAAGGCAAGGAGTTTTTTCGGCAAAATTGCGATGGACTGCAGAACTTTTTCTTGCGTTTTGGCCTGATTTGTGGTATCATCACATTGTCTATCACAGAGGGTTGGGGGCTTTTTGAGGAATGGATAAACCGCGCATCGAACAAGCGGTGAGGGAGCTGCTCCGAGCCATCGGGGAGGACCCCGACCGCCCGGGTTTAAGAGAGACGCCGGGGAGGGTAGCGGATATGTGCGGGGAAATCTTTTCCGGTTTGTCGGAGAACCCGAAACGCCACATGAAAGTCTTTCGGGAGCCGAACGAGGAGGATTTGGTGACCGTGCGGGATATTCCGCTGCAATCGGTGTGTGAGCACCATCTTCTGCCTTTTATCGGGGTTGCGCACATCGCGTATATTCCGCGCGACGGAAAGGTCATCGGGCTCTCGAAGCTCGCCCGCATTGTCAACTGTTTCGCCCGCCGCCCTCAACTTCAGGAGCGTCTCACGGCGCAAATTGCGGATTTTCTCGAGCGGGAACTCTCGCCCCAGGGGGTGGCAGTAATTATCGAGGCGGAGCACCTCTGTATGACCATGCGTGGGGTGCGCGCCGCGGGTTCCCGCACTCAGACGTCCGCTCTGCGCGGTATCATGCGTTCGGATTTACGCACCCGCAGTGAGACGCTGTCTCTGCTGACCAACCGCTGACATTCGCCGTGAAAATTCCGGAGTCAAAGGATTTGTGCTATGATAGGATGGCATATCATCATAGGCATCGTCACGGCCCTCGCCGCTGTTCTGTGGATTGCGGTGGGGCTTGTGATGCTGTGGCATGTGGTCATCGCCGTGTTCGGCTGCGCTCCGCCGAAACCGCGAAAGAAAATCGAGAATAAAACATACCGTTTTGCCGTGATCGTCTGCGCCCGCAACGAGCAGGATGTGATCGGGAACCTGATCGACAGTCTGCACCAGCAGGAGTACCCGAGGGATAGCTTTACCGTGTTTGTGACGGCAGATAACTGTTCCGACCGCACGGCGGAAATCGCCAAAGAGCACGGTGCGGAGGTCTATGTGCGGAGCGATCTCCGGCACGTGGGTAAGGGTTATGCCCTGCACTGGACGATCGACCGGCTGCTCTCCGATTATCCCGGTCAGTACGATGCGCTCACCGTGTTTGACGCGGATAACGTGGTGGACCCGCAGTATCTGCGCTATACCAACGATGCCCTCTGCACGGGTGCGGACGCGACGCAGGGGTACCGCGAGAGCAAAAATCCGTTTCAGAGTGTGGTGAGCGGGTGCTATACCATCTACTGGTATATGCTCAGCCGCTTTTATCATCAGGCGCGCTCCAACAAAGGGATGTCCTGCTCCATCGGCGGTACCGGTTTTGCGTTCAAAACCGAGACGGTCGCGCGGGACGGCTGGGTGACCAAAAGTCTCACGGAGGACAGCGAGTTTGCCTCCCGACTCATTCTCAAGGGACGGTATGTGCAGTTTGTGAGGGACGCCTTGTTTTACGATGAGCAGCCCGTGACATGGGGAGTCTCCTTTCGGCAGCGCAGACGATGGATGACCGGAACGGTTCAGGAAGCGAGGCTTCTGCTGCGCCCCGCCGTGCAGGCGCTGTGCGCCGGAAATCGGGGCGCTTTTGACGTGATCATGTTTCTGCTGGGCATCCTCTGCATGGCGCTGGTGCCGGTCGGGTGTGCCCTGAGCCTGCTTGCCAGCCTGCTGACGATGATCGTCTCTCCCGCCTACTGGTTGCCGATTTTGGGCGGCACCCTGCTCGGCATAGTGGGGGGATGCTATGGCTCCATGTTTCTCGTAGCGCTCCTCTCGGTCGTTTTTGAAAAGCACAGAGTGGGAAAGTTTTGGCCGGCGGTGCTGGCCTATCCCGTTTTCATGCTGCCGATGACTTTTTTTGTCTTGTGCGCGATCTTTCGGAAGGACATCCCATGGGAACCGATCGCTCACAGGGATTTATCCACTATCGACGAGATATCGGCCAACAATCCGGGAGCCTCGGAGTGAGAGGGATGAAAAAGGTGTTTATCACCCGCTCCCCGCAAGAGACCGAGGAAATCGGGGCGAGACTCGGAAGAGCGATGAAACAAGGGGTCGCGGCACTTTTCGGGGACATGGGTGCGGGCAAGACGGTCTTTGTGCGCGGCATGGCCAAGGGAGCGGGGCTCTCGCCCCGCCTTGTGTCTTCTCCCACTTTTGCGCTGGTGCAGGAGTACGGGGGAACGCCGCTCTTCGTGCATTTTGATATGTACCGGGTGACAAGCTGGGAGGATTTGTATTCCACCGGATTCTTTGACTATCTGGATAGCGGCGCGCTGCTCGCGGTGGAGTGGAGCGAAAACATCGAGAATGCGCTGCCCGAGAGCGCGGTGCGTGTGCGGATCGAGCGGCTCTCCGAAAAGGAGAGACGCATCACGGTGGAGGGGGAGATCCGATGAATTATCTGGTGCTGGACACTTCCTCCGTCACCGCCTGCTGCGGCGTGGCGACTCAGGAGGGCAGGGTGCTCTCCGGAGCCTGTGTGGATGTCCCCCTCACCCACAGCGAAACGCTGATGCCGATGATCGAGGGAGTGCTGCGAAACGCCTCCCTCACGATGGATCAGGTGGATGTTCTCGCCGTGTGCGCGGGGCCCGGTTCCTTTACCGGGGTGAAAATCGGTGTGTCCGCCGCGAAAGGGCTCGCCTTTGAGCGGCAGATTCCCTGCGCCGCGGTCTCCACGCTGGCGGCGCTCGCCCATAATTTTGAGGGCATATCCTGCGATTGCCTTCTTGTTCCAGTGATGGACGCCCGCTGCCGGCAGGTTTACACCGCTTCCTTTCTGTGTGAGGGCGGGGAAATTTCCCGCCTTACCGCGGACGAGGCGCTGCCGCTGGAGGATGCCGCCGGGAACTGGAAAAATGCCGGCCGCGGGGTAGTTTTTACGGGGGACGGCGCGCGCCTCTGCGCCGATTACGGCAAGGGGCTGTTTCCCTGCCGGACGGCGCCTTTTTCATTGCGCGCCGTCACGCCTTACGGCATCGCCCGCGCGGCGGAGAAAATGCGCGCCGCCGGTGCGCTCGTCGCGCCCAAAGATTTGCTTCCCCTGTATCTGCGCGCTCCGCAGGCAGAGCGGGAGCTGAGAAAAAGACACTCGGCATCAGTTTAAAAAATGGCAAAAAGGGGAAAATCCGTTTCTTTTCCCCGCCGACCGCCGATTCGCCACACGGTTATTTTGCGTTTACGGAATATTAAGAGGAGGTTTATCGGTGCCTATTGACAGCAAGCAACAGACTGGCACAAATAGGTCAAAACGCCCTGTAAGGGGCAAAAAAAGTCCCTCGAGGGGAGGGCGCTCTCCGGGCAAGGGGGCAGCTCAAAGATCTTCGGGGCACGCCGCCCAGTCGGCGCGCAAAAACATCCAGCCCAAACAGGCGGCACCGGCGTTGCCCGTGAAAATCACCCCGCTTGGGGGGCTCAACGAAATCGGGAAAAATATGACGGTGGTGGAATATGAGGACGAGGCGCTCCTCATCGACTGCGGCATGGCTTTTCCGGACAACGATATGCTCGGGGTCGATATCGTGCTCCCCGATTTCACTTATGCGCTGAAAATTCGCGACCGAATCCGCGGCATTGTGCTCACTCACGGGCACGAGGACCACATCGGCGCACTGCCGTATTTTCTCAAAGAGGCG
>CAZGXK010000021.1:13093-16218 GCA_964529775.1 uncultured Eubacteriales bacterium | reverse complement strand
TGTTGCTGTGACCGCCTAAAATGACCTGCTTATGCCCGCATTATTTTGGGGGTAAAGGGGGATTTATGCGCCTTTTTCTGCTACCCGCTACTTATTTGTTTCAAACTTGCCCACCCCGACTACTAAAACCGACCGGGCAAATATTCCGTATGAAGGCAATGCCGCCAAACGCCCCGTTCCGCCGAAAATACTCAGCACCTGTTCTCTCCGCGCAGTGCGGAATGAGCCCCGGCCGAATTCGTTTCCGATGGGCACAAGGCAAAATCGCATTCTTCTCCGTGACCGTTGATAACTCCCACCGCCTGAAGATAGGCGTAGACGGTGGTGGAGCCGACAAATCGCATGTCTCGCCGCCTGAGATCGGCGCTGATCGTGTCGGACAGGGGAGAGACGGTGCGAAGCGTATACGGTTCTCGTATCACTTTCCCTCCGGTAAAGCCCCAAAGATAGCGGGAAAATGTACCATATTCCCCTTGAATTTGTAGAAAAACGGAGCTGTTATGGACGGCGGCTTCTATTTTTCGGCGGTTGCGGATGATGAGAGGGTCGTCGATCAGCTGCTCCACTTTTTGGGCATCGTAGCGTACCACCTTTTGCGGGTCAAATCCGTCGAATGCCCGCGAAAATTCCGTTCTTTTGTTGAGGACACATTCCCAGGAGAGCCCGCCTTGAAAGCATTCCATCAGCAGCATTTCAAAAAGTTTGCGGTCGTCGCAGCAGGGGATGCCCCATTCGGTATCGTGATAGGCGACATACAGAGGATTTTGCAGGTTGACCCAATGGCACCGATGGACGTTCATGGCCGGATAAAATGAGTCCATACGCGGGGTTCGGCCGGCGGGAGGCCGAAAGTTTCCCTGCCGAGCGCAATGCTTTTCATCAGAAAAGCCATGTTGCGCGCGAGCACGCGCATACCCTGCTTGCCCTCCTCGTCCTGTTCAGCTTCTCCAGGCGCTCTGCCGTGGATGCTGTTCCAGTACTGACCGGACGCCACCGGCATACCGGAAATGGTAAAATACTTGTTGAGTTCGTCAAAACTGGCGGAGCACCCGCCGCGCCGGGCGCACACGACGCTTGCGCCCACTTTCATGGTCTTATCGAACGGAGTGCTGTAAAAAAGCCGGTCCAAAAAAGCGATCAACGTCGCGTTGGCGGAGGCATAATATACGGGGCTGCCCACCACCAGACCATCCGCTTTTTCAAAAACGCGGGCGGCATCGTTGACCGCATCATCGAAAGCGCATCGCCCGAGCTCGGCACACCTTCCGCAGGCGACACATCCGCGGATGGCTTGTCCGCCGACGGACATCGAGACCACGTCGATTTCCTGCGCGCGAAACACCTGTTCCATTTGCGCAAGGGCGATAGAGGTATTTCCGTGCACCCTTGGGCTGCCATTGATCATGAGTACCGTCATGGCGTACATCTCCTCTTTGTGAGATGGGAGGACAGCCGTACCCGGTCCTTTTCCGTACAGACTGTCGGCGGATTTTCTTCCCACACAAGCTGATTATACACTGGAATGCTCCGGCTTGCAAGGGGGAAGGGGGAAAAAAGGACCTGAGGGCGTATTGCGTGCCGAGGGTTCTTTTGAAAAGGAAAAAGTCATGCGGAAAACGCTTGAAATAACCATAGGATTGAGGTATACTGAGGGCGGCAAACTGAGAATTATTCCCCTTGCCGAAGGGAGGGCATTTGTGTTGAATACGGCAAAACGCTTGCTCTGCTGTCTTCTCGCCGCAGCATCGGTTCTCTGCCTCAGTGCCTGTCAGGGCGACGGAGGCGGGGACGCCGAGGCATACGACCCCGCGGGCGAGAACTATTTCTCACTGGACGCCTCTGCGACCGGGCAACCGTACAGCGAGAATATTCTGCTGCCACGTCTGGAAGACCCCATGGTATCGGTATTGATGACTATCGATTGGAACTATCTCGAGAGCAACAACAGCGAGGATAACCCGTTTCCCCAGTATCAGGCGACCCTTATCTGGAGGGATGTGTACGAAGGCGGAGATGTCACCATCGTCACCGTCACGGAGGAGCAGCTGACCGATTATCTCGCGGCTCAAACCGCGTCGGGACAGGCGCCCGATATTATCCCGTGCAACGATTCCACCTATCCGTCTTGGAATGCCGCCGGTCTGACGGCGGAGATGGAGCAGTTCTCGGATGCGCTGGAACTGGATAAAGAGGGGATGTACAACCTTTCGCTGATGGATAACTACAAATGGAACGGTCTGTGGCACGCGGTGATCACTCTCTCCGCCGGATCACGCAATTATATCGTCTTCAACAAGACGATGTTTGAGCAAATGGGGCAAAAAAATCCTCTGGAACTGTGGCGGGACGGCGAATGGAACTGGACGAACTTTGCCAAAACCGCGAAAGCGATGACCACCGACAACACCTACGGCTTTGACGGCTGGGGACTGATGCTCGGGGCCGGAGGCATTTACCCGATGGCCAAAGTCCACGACGACGGGACCATGGAGCTGACTATTGATGATCCGAAGTATGTGCGCGCCCTGAGCGAGATCTATAATCTGTACCGTGTGGACAAGGCCGCCCGATACGGGTGGGACGCGCAAAAGTGGGATACACTGATGGTTTCCGGCATGGATGCCATGGTGATAACCACCCTTTCCGGGCTTGAGCGCATGGTGCGCTCCTCTCAGAAAGTGGACGGGCCGGAGCTTCGCGTGGCTCCCTTCCCCGTCTTTGATCCGAACGGGGAGACACAACCCATCTCGGACGGCAATATGTGGGCGTATTCTATCTCCGCCGCTGCGCAACTCAAGCTGGGCGCCGCGGCATACATCCGCCTGGAAACGCTGGTGTCCCAGAATATCAATGCCGCCTTGGAGGGCAAGACCTTTCTCGACACCTATCTCACCGATGAGGAAAAGGCCATGATCCGTGCTGTGGAGGACGCCCCTTTTGTCACCGACCCGATGCGTGGACTTCAAGAGGCGCAGTCGATCCTCTCTGACGCGAGTTTTCCGTTCCACGACCCGACGGCCCCCAATGTGACGGTACAGGGGACTCTCGATGCCATCACTCCTCAGCTACAGGCGGTGATCGAAGAATTTAACGAGATGGCGAAAGAATCGGCTGCGGTAGCGGCG
>CAZGXK010000021.1:10781-13083 GCA_964529775.1 uncultured Eubacteriales bacterium | reverse complement strand
AGCGTATCGAGAGGTGCCTTTGGCGTGAAACGGAACGGTGATCCCGCTGTGGCGCCTGCCGACATTGCGGATTTAAGACAGCAGTTCCAAGACCTGTTGCGCGGTCATGTGTGAGAGGATATCTTCTCCCTCTCCGATGACCGCGTCGGCGAGCGCCTGTTTGCGCTGTTGCATGGCGGCGATTTTTTCCTCAACGGTGTGGGCGGCGATCAGTTTGTACACCTGCACAGGATGCTGTTGCCCGATACGGTGAGCGCGGTCGGTGGCCTGGTTTTGTACCGACAGGTTCCACCACGGGTCGAAATGGATGACCACGTCCGCGCCCGTGAGATTGAGTCCGGTTCCTCCCGCTTTCAGGGAAATGAGGAAAAGCGGCGTGCGGTCGCGGTTGAACGCTTCCACCATGGCGGCGCGCTGTTCCTTCTTTGTGGAACCGCGCAGTTCGTAATACGGAATATCCGCCTTGTCGAGAGGCTCGTGCAGCAAGGTCAGCAGGGAAGTGAACTGCGAGAACAGGAGCACCTTGTGCCCCGCTCCGATCGCCTCTCGGAGCAGTTCCAGGCAGACGTCGATCTTGGCGCTTCCGGCGCGGTAATTGTCGTAGCACAGAGCGGGGGAGCAGCAGATTTCTCTCAGGAGAGTGAGCATGGAGAGCACCTGAATGCGGTTGTCGGAAAGGCCGTGCTCGTTGAGCTCATCCCGCAGCTGCGCGGCATTCGCGAGATACAGTTTTTGCTGTTCGTCACAGAGCGGGACGCGGATCACCGTTTCCGTTTTGGGAGGTAGTTCGCTTAACACATCCGATTTCAGACGGCGCAGGATAAAGGGAGAAACCAGTTTTTCCAGACGGGCAAGCGCCTCTTTGTCGTTGTCCCGCACGATGGGGCGCTCCAAACGGTCCCGGAAGCGCGGATAACTATATAAAAATCCGGGCATCAGGAAATCGAAGATGCTCCATAGTTCGCTCAGACGGTTCTCCACTGGGGTGCCTGTGAGCGCGAAACGGTGATGACTCACAATCGCCTTCACCGCACGGGCATTGCGGGTGGAGGCGTTTTTGATAAACTGCGCCTCGTCCAGCACATGAAATGCGAAACGGTGGGGGAGATAGTATTCGATGTCGCGCTTGAGCAGGTCATAAGAAGTGATTACCACATGGTACTGCTCCACGGTCGCGATAAGTTTGGCTCGGGTGGGAGCGTCACCCGTGATGACCAGAGTTTTTATCTGCGGAGCGAAGCGGGCGAATTCCTGCTGCCAGTTGAAAAGAAGAGAGGCCGGACAGATGACCAACGACGGCAGCGTCTCTCCCTGCTCCACGGCGTCGAGGATCAGCGAGATCATTTGCAGCGTTTTTCCGAGCCCCATATCGTCCGCCAATATGCCACCAAAGCCATACTGCTGCATGGTCTTTAACCATCGGAATCCTGTTTTCTGATAATTGCGCAGCACATTGGCCAGTGATTCGGGAGGGGTAAATTCGTTGTCCGCCACCGCGCTCAGATTGCGTATCAGGCGTCGGAATCCCTCGTCCCGGCGCAAGCGCAGGGACGGGTTGTCCCGCAGAACACGATCGAGATACAGTGCCCGGTAGGCGGGGAGTCGGGCATGTCCGCTTTTTTGGGAGGCCCGGCTCAGGGAGAGCCCATCGGTCAGGGCGGCCATGCCCTGCAGCGCCGGGTCGGAGAGATTAAGGAAACGACCGTCCGCAAGACGGTGGTAGGTGCGGTGCTCGCGGTAGGCACAGAGTACCCCGGCGAGCTCCGCATGGTCGATCCCCTCCAGCTGCCAGTCGAGATCCAGAAGATCGCTTTCGAGCCGCACACCGACCGAGACCTGAGGCGGGGGAGCAAGTCCTATCCCTTTTACCCGGTCGGTCGCGTAGACACTGGCGACCGCACTGAGCGTGGCTATGCCGTCGGTCATAAAGCGGTACATCCGTTCATCCGGGGCGTGTTCCAGCAGCAGACGGCCGTCCTCCTCGTCTATGCGGTCGAAAAGACGCCGCACCAGATGACTCAACCGGTATTCTTCGAGAGTGTCCCGCGTCACACCGTCGAGCGGTTCGTCCGAAAAGGCGTTTACCCGCTGGCCGTTGTAGCAAAACAGCAGTTTGGCGGCGACGGTATCTTTTGCCGGGGCGTCGAGGTACACTTCCGCCTCCATCGGTGTGCAGCGAAAAGCGGCGAGTTCGTTCACATCACCGTCTAAAGCGATCAGGCCGTCCACCTCTTTGAGCGCTCCCGCACAGAAAGACGGCATATATTCGTCAGCTATATACAGCCTTCCGCCGCCGGTCTGC
>CAZGXK010000021.1:1060-10771 GCA_964529775.1 uncultured Eubacteriales bacterium | reverse complement strand
GGTCTGCAGCGCGTCCAGCAGCGCGCCGGTGCGTTCTCCGAAGGAGGAGGAACAACCGTACATTTTACCGCTTGTCAGCACATACTGACGGCGCGAGCCGTTGAGAATCACCGGCTCTTCCTCACATGAGAGTACAAATCCGCTGCCGCTTCCCCCTTTTTGTATGGAGAGCCGCAGCGACGGATCTCCCCGCTCAAACGAGACGGTAAACTGTTGCCCGTGCAGCCGGCATTCGGCGTTTCTGCCGTTCATCAGGGAGAAAAACGCGTCGAGTGCCACGGGGGAGAGGGTGAGTTCTCTCAGCGGTTTGCCGTCACCCTGCGAGGGCGGAATTTGACCCAGCAGGAACCGCAGCAAAGGGCGGTCTTCCTCGGCAAAACTGCCCGGGTGATGGAAAAAAGAGAACGAACGCCCGTAAGAAACAGTGCCGTTTTCCGCCATCGCTCTCGCAAACGCGCGTAGGTCCCGCAGCACATATTCCCGGTCACCCTCCACGGTGAAGGTGAGCTGCAGTGCCCTGCCGTTGACCAGAAGCATCGGGTGCAACCGCACAGGGCGCGGGGGAGAGTCGAGCTGAGCCTCCAGCTGTGCCGCCTCGTGCTTTATATAGCGGGCAATCATCCGGCGGGCAATTTCGTCCGTCTGCGCCTGAGGCAGCGGCTGGCGGTGAGAGGAGGCGCGCATATCCGAGACCATATCCGTGTAGTATTTGTGCACCAGTACCGCCACAATGTGTTTGCAGGCACCCACTTCCGGGGAAAAACTCGGGCAGGCACAGTCGAAGCGCGCAAGAGTGCCGTCTTTGGCAAAGCACAGTTCCACCCTGTACGTCCGGCTCTTCCCGCTTTCCACTTCCGCGGTCATCATCTCATCGTAGATCCCGCCCCTGGCGCGGGTCACTCCGCGCACCGCACCGCTGTTGTAGCAGGAAACACCGCGAAGATATGTCTGCTGGTTACAGGCGACTTCGCGAATTTTTTGCAGGCTGAACAGCGCCATCCCCGCTCCCTCCTCACTTTCGGGTGGTCAGATAAGTATATCATATATTTTATTTTCAGGCAAGCGAAAAATTCGGAAAAAGCCCTTGCACGGCGGGAGAAGATGTGGTATACTATTCAGGCAAAACTCACGCGAAGCGAAAAAATTGGCGCGGTGCCGGCCTTGCCGGTCGCTGTCCCCGCACAGTGGGGCGCTTCGCGGACGGAAAACCCAAAGGAGGAAATCAGTCCATGGCAGTCGTATCTATGAAACAGCTTCTGGAGGCCGGTGTTCATTTCGGGCACCAGACCAGGCGCTGGAACCCCAAGATGGCCCCGTATATTTTTACGGAGCGCAACGGCATCTATATCATCGATCTGCAGAAAACGGTGCGCAAACTGGAAGAGGCGTATCTCTTTGTGCGCGATCTCTCCGCCAAAGGCGAGTCTGTGCTCTTTGTCGGCACGAAAAAGCAAGCGCAGGATTCCGTGCGCGAGGAGGCGGAGCGCGCGGGCGCGTATTATGTGAACGCCCGCTGGCTGGGCGGCATGATGACCAATTTCCGCACCATTCGCGGCCGTATCACCCGCCTGAACCAGCTTCAGGTCATGTCTCAGGACGGCACTTTCGATCTGCTTCCCAAGAAGGAAGTGGTCCGGTTCAACCGTGAAATCGATAAGCTCGAAAAATTCCTCGGCGGCATTCGGGAAATGAAAAAACTGCCCGGCGCGCTGTTTATCGTCGATCCACGCAAGGAAAAGATCGCGGTGGCGGAAGCCAAGAAGCTGGGTATCCCGATCGTCGCGATTGTCGATACCAACTGCGACCCGGACGATGTGGACTACGTCATCCCCGGCAACGACGATGCTATCCGCGCCGTGAGGCTGATTACCGGCACGATCGCGAACGCCATCATCGAAGGGCGCCAAGGCGAGGATGCTCCGGCCGGGACTCCAGCACAGGGCGAAGAGGTGGCTGACCAGGCTCCCGCGCAGGGCGGGGAGACGGCACCGGCGGACGCGGCCCAACAGACCGCTCAGCCCGTTGCTGAGAGCGCACAGGAATAAGGAGGAAATTAAGCGATGGCTTTTACCGCAAAAGATGTGCAGACGCTGCGCGAGCGCACCGGCGTCGGCATGATGGATTGTAAAAAGGCGCTGGTCGAATCGGACGGGGATATGGATAAGGCAATCGATATCCTCCGCGAAAAGGGTTTGGCCGCCGCCGCCAAAAAGGCCGGCCGTATCGCGGCGGAAGGTTATGTGTATGCCGGGGTCGATGAGCAGAGAAAAGTCGGCGTGGTGCTGGAAGTTAATTCCGAGACGGATTTTGTCTCGAAAAACGCGGATTTTCAGGCTTTTGTCCAAAGTATCGCCGAAGTAATCATCGAGAAAGCCCCCGCCACGGTGGAAGAGCTGCTCACCCTGCCCATGGGCGAGGGGGATGTGGCGGCCGCCCTGCGGGATAAGATTCTGGTGATCGGCGAGAACCTGAACATCCGCCGCTTTGTGCGGTACGAGGGGGAGTGCGTCTCCTATATCCACGGCGGTGGGCGCATCGGCGTGCTGGTCCAGTTCGATGCGGAACCCGGCGTGAATCACGAGGCGCTGGTCAGTTGCGGCAAAGATGTCGCGATGCAGATTGCGGCGCTCAACCCGTCTTATCTCGACGAGGCGAGCGTCCCTGAAGCAGATCTTCAAAAGGAAAAAGATACGCTGATGGGCCAGATCCGCAACGATCCAAAGACGGCGAACAAGCCTCAGGCGATCATCGAGAAGATGGTGCAGGGCAGAATCGGCAAATTTTACGAGAACAATTGTCTGCTCTGTCAGGCGTTCGTCAAGAACGGGGATATCTCGGTCGGTCAGTATGTGGCGGAATGTGCCAAGACGGCGGGTGCCATGAAAGTGGCCGCCTATACCCGTTTTGAAAAGGGCGAGGGTATCGCGAAGCGTGAAGAGAACTTCGCGGAGGAAGTCGCCGGCATGATCAAGGGAAATGAAACTTGAGAAAGGAGCTCTCTCCGTATGAAAAAACTCAAAGATTTTATTCATCTGGGGGGGGGTATTGTCTAATTTTATAGATTATTGGGATGGTACCGCCGTTTGGGGTGAGTTTTTCGGCTCGCCCTGAGCGGCGGTTTTTTTGCCGTGGTGGAAAAATCCTCCGCCGCGGAAAAAATGATCTTATTTTGAGGAGGGCAAATTTTATGAGGCATTTCGGGAAAAGGGTTCTCGGCGCGGTCTTGTGCGCCGCGCTGCTGCTGTGCGCCGTGCCGGTGGGAAACATCGCCGTGAGCGCGGAGCAGAACGGAGATTTTGAGTATGAGATTCTCGAGGATGGTACCGCGAGTATTACAGGGTACATGGGTGACGGCGGAGATGTGACGATACCCGCCGAGATCGGCGGGCACAGGGTGAGCGAAATCGGCCAGGGGGCGTTCACTAACTGCACTAAATCCGTCAGCGTGACCGTTCCCGGCTCGGTGGAAATTTCGGATTATGCCTTTTTCGGATGCGAGGGGCTGACCGCCATCTATTTGCAGGACGGCATAACCTCTATAGGTAGAGAGGCTTTTGCTTATTGTACAGCGTTAAAATCGGTCACAATTCCGGGCAGTGTTCAGCAAGTTGGTAATATATATTATACAGATTGTCAGCTATTTCGTGGATGTTCTCGTTTGGAAGAAGTGATTTTTGCGGAAGGCATGAAAAGTTTTCCGGCCGTATCATTTGTCGACTGTCCACAACTACAAAAACTGTCTATTCCTGCCAGTATGATTCAAGATAATGAAGTACAGGGTATTTCTGTTAGTCTGATTCAAGATAATGAAACACAAGGACGTTCCGCTGAATTTTCACTAAGCGAAATTTGCGGAATCCCCTCTTTAAGAACGGTAGAGATTGCGCAAGGTAATCCCTGCTTTAAAACGGAAAACGGAGCAGTACTGTCCGAGGATGGCAGTCTTTTGGTATGGTTTCCGCCCCAATCCGGCAATACTTACGAGGTGCCGCAGGGGATTACATCGTTTGCCTGGGGATCCGATTATTATTATGATTTTGACAATAATAATCCTGATACTCCCTTCAAGTATCATGCCGAGTTGAGTGACATTCGTTTTCCTGAAGGTGTTACTAGGGTTGACCTTGACAATTGCACCTCATTGAAAAAGGTTTCGTTGCCGAGTACGGTAACGGAGTTATCTTTAAAAAATTGCAAAGCCCTTGAGGAAATCGTCGTTCCCGCCCGTGTGGAAAATCTGGATTTTTCGGGATGCACTTCTCTTCGGACTATTCATGTTGCCGACGGCAACCTTTCTTATCGGGAGATCGACGGTGTGCTTTATTCCGCCGACGGTACGGAGCTGAAGTATTATCCCCCAGCCAGAGAGGGCGATTATACCGTGCCGGACGGGGTGATACAAATTTGGGGAATGAATGAGAACGCTCACATATCGGAAATCACCCTCAACAACGAACTTCGTTATCCTTCCGAGCTGAATTTGCCTTCCCTGAGGGCCTTTCACGTTGCCGAAGACAATCCGCAATACAAGGTGATCGACGGGGTGCTTTTCTCGCGGGACGGCGGAACTTTGGTGACCTACCCCGCCGCGAAACAGGGAACGTACAGGATCCCGGACGGGGTTTCTTCCATAGAACCGGGGGCGTTCGATGGCTGCACAGGGCTGACCGAGATCACGATTCCCGCCTACGTCACCTGTGTGGTGGAAACCTAGGAGTTTGATGACGATATAGCTTATCGGTATATGGATGTGTTTGAAGATTGCCCCTCGCTCACGGCGATTCATGTGGAAGAAGGTCATCCCCTTATCCGGAGTATCGACGGCGTGGTCTTTTCGTCAGACGGCAAGGAGCTTTTGTGCTATCCCCCGGCGAAGCCCGGTGCCTACCGCGTGCCGGACGGAGTGAATATCGGATATCAATCCTTCAACAACTGCTCCGGACTGACCGAGATCACCATACCGAAGACGACAATCTTTATTCAACCGCAGGACGAACTGTATCTTGATTCTTTTTTTCATTGTGCCAATCTTCAGGCCTTTCATGTGGAGGAGGGCAACACGTCTTGCCGAGATATCGACGGGGTGCTTTTTACGGCGGACGGAAAGGGTATGCGCCTGTATCCGTGGGGAAAACGGGATAAAATCTATATCGTTCCAACGTGTGCAGAGGATCTTTATTACGATGCCTTAACAAATAACCCCTATTTGGAAGAGTTGATTTTCCCCGACCACTTTGTTTATCTTTGCCCCGGCAATGTGAGACGTTGTTCCAATTTACGACGTGTGGTCTGGCCGCAGGGAAGCGGAGCTTACAGTTGTCTCACGTCTTTGGAGAATTTGACCGATTTGGTTATAGGTACTTCTTGGCCCTTGCAATTTTCCGTGCTTGTTTCTGGATTATTATCAAACTGTCCATCACTTCGCCATATTTATCTTTCCGATACGATGGACTGGGGTGAAAATTGGAGTGGTGAGAGTTTATTCGGAGAAGATTGGGATTGGAGGGACACAAATTTGTTTGGTATTGAACATACGGTCGACAATTATATCTTTCACGGCCTTGCCGGCTCCAAGGCGGAGGAGTATGCGCATGCTGCTTGCCGCCGGTTTGTGGCGATGGGGGATTTCGGGCAGGACGGCGAGATCAACGTCTCCGACGCGATGAACCTGTACGGCACGACAGCCGGGGACGAGCCCGTGACCGACAGCGTCTCCGAGATCGGGGACATCACATTTGACGGCAAGGTGGATATCGAAGACGCGTTGAAACTCTATCTCATCGCGAGCGGCGTTTCCGAATAAAAATTATAGAGCATCCCCCGCCGGGAAGTTTCTCCCCGGCGGGGGATGCTCTATGCCACGATATAGCGCCTTTTTGCGGGATTGGCTTGACAAATCCCCAAGATATGGGTTAAAATACAGGTATCAGGGAATATGCGGAAGGGCGCGGGAAAACGTGGTGAAGAAGAAAAAAGAGACCTACGGCAACGAGAGCATCTCTCAGCTGAAAGGGGCGGACAGGGTCCGCAAACGTCCGGCGGTGATTTTCGGCTCGGACGGGCTGGAGGGATGTGAGCACGCGGTGTTTGAGATTCTCTCCAACGCGATCGACGAGGCGCGGGAGGGCTTCGGCAGCCGCATCGTCGTCACGCGCTATGAGGACGGCTCGTTTGAGGTACAGGATTTCGGGCGGGGCATACCGGTGGATTACAACCCCCGTGAGGAGAGGTATAACTGGGAGCTGATCTTTTGCGAACTGTACGCCGGGGGAAAATACAACACCAACGAGGGTGAGAATTACGGCTTTTCTCTCGGGCTCAACGGGCTGGGTGCCTGCGCCACACAGTATGCCTCGGAGTATATGGATGTGCAGGTGCAACGCGACGGGTACCGCTACACGCTGCATTTTGAGCACGGAGAAAATATCGGCGGACTGCACAAAGAGCCCTACGCCAAAAAAGACACGGGCACCCGCATCCGCTGGAAGCCGGATTGGCAGGTGTTCACCGATGTGGCGGTGCCGAAGGCTTATTTTGAAGATACGCTGAAGCGTCAGGCGATCGTGAACCCCGGTGTGCTCTTTGTGCTGCGCTATCAGGAGGGCAGGGGGTTTGAGGAGAAGACGTTCCGCTATGACAACGGCATCGCCGATTATGTCCGGGAGATTGCGGGGGAAGAGGCGCTGACCGGAGTACAGAGCTGGACGGCGGAGCGCACCGGAAGAGACCGCGCGGATTTGCCGGAATACCGCGTGAAGATGAACGTCGCTCTGTGCTTTTCCAACCGCGTCAATTTGCTGGAATATTATCACAATTCCAGCTTCCTGGAACACGGCGGCGCGCCCGAGAAGGCGGTGCGCTCCGCTTTTGTCTCGCAGCTGGACGCTTATCTGAAGCAGAGCGGAAAATATCTCAAAAACGAGAGCCGGATTTCCTTTCAGGATGTGCAGGATTGCCTTGTGCTGGTTTCCTCCTCGTTTTCCACCGCCACTTCGTATGAGAACCAGACCAAAAAGGCGATCACCAATAAATTTGTACAGGAAGCGATGACCGATTTTTTGCGGCACAGCCTAGAAGTGTATCTGATTGAAAATCCGCTGGACGCGGAGAAGATCGCGTCGCAGGTTCTGGTGAACAAGCGCAGTCGCGAAAAGGCCGAGACCACGCGGCTCAATCTCAAAAAGACCCTGCAATCGGGCAGCGACCTCACTTCCCGCGTGGACGGATTTGTGGACTGCCGGAGCAAAAAGCCGGAGGAGAGAGAGCTGTTCATCGTGGAGGGCAAATCCGCCATGGGCGCCTGTATTCAGGCGAGGGATCCCCAGTTTCAGGCGATCATACCCATCCGCGGAAAAATCCTCAACTGTCTGAAGGCGGAGTACGATAAAATCTTCAAAAGCGAGATCATCACGAACCTTATCAAAGTACTGGGGTGCGGGGTGGAGGTCACATCTAGGGCGAATAAGAACCTGGGCAATTTCGACCTCTCGCTGCTGCGCTTTTCCAAAGTGATTCTCTGCACCGACGCGGACGTGGACGGCTTTCAAATCCGCACCCTGTTGCTCACGATGCTCTACCGGCTCACCCCAACCCTCATCGAACGTGGGCTCGTGTATATCGCAGAGACTCCGCTTTATGAAGTGCACACCAAAACCGAGACCTATTTTTCCTATAACGACCGTGAACAGGCGGTCATCTTAAAAAAGCTGGAGGGGCAGAAAATCACCATCCAGCGCTCAAAAGGTCTCGGCGAAAACGACCCGCTGATGATGTCGCTGACCACGATGAACCCCTCCACGCGGCGTCTGGTGAGAGTGGAGCCGAGCGACACGCAGGCGACGGCGCGGATGTTTGATGTTTTGCTGGGGGACAATATCGCGGGGCGCAAAGATTTTATCGCCGAGCGCGGCGCGAGGTATTTGGACGACGTGGACCTCAGCTGACCGGTGAGGAAGAGAGGAAGAAAGTTATGCTGAAAATTTCCGTCTGCCCGGCAGTGCCGGAGGATGCGACCGCTATCGCCGCCTTTAACGAGAGCTGTTTCGGGGCGGCGTATCCCGAGACCAAAGTCCGCAGGGAACTGGAGCGGCTGATCTCGCTGCCCGGGGAGAGGGTCCTTGTCGCGGTCTACCGCGGGGAGCCGGTGGGCTATGTGCACGCCTCTTCCTCCTACAGCACTTACCGCGCCCCCCGCAAGATGGTGCGTACCCTCGCGGTAGACAGGGAATTCCGCCGCAAAGGGGTGGGCACTGCTCTCTGGCGGGCGGTGGAAGCATGGGCATCGGAGGACGGCTGCGATACGGTGACAGCCTGCACGAGAAGCACGGCGGGGGCACAGTTCTGTCTGCACTGCGGATGCGCCGGGCAGCCGTCGCGGCACTGCTTTGCGCGAACGCTCACGCCCGGGGAATGACGAGGTCACGCTATGCCGAGAAAAAAACCGATTGGGCAGGGGGAGGGGCTTTCCCTGCCGAAAAACACTCATATCGAAGGGGCGGGCACGATTGAGACCCAGCGCATTACCGAGACGCTGGAATCCAATTATATGCCCTACGCGATGAGCGTCATCATGTCCCGCGCCATCCCGGAGATTGATGGATTCAAACCGTCCCATCGCAAGCTGTTGTACACGATGTACCAGATGGGTCTGCTTACGGGGCCGCTCACCAAATCCGCCAATATTGTGGGCGCCACCATGAAGCTCAACCCCCACGGCGACGCGGCCATATACGAGACGATGGTGCGCCTATCCGAGGGGTACGGGGCGCTGTTGCACCCGTATGTGGCATCCAAGGGAAATTTTGGGCGCGCCTACTCCTCCGACATGGAGTACGCCGCTTCCCGCTACACCGAAGCGAAGCTCGCGCCCATCGCCTCAGAGCTTTTCTGCGACATCGGCAAGGATACCGTGGAATTTGCCGACAATTACGACGCTACCATAAAAGAGCCTGTGTTGCTCCCGGTGACTTTTCCCGCCGTGCTGGTCAACAACAACGTCGGCATCGCCGTGGGTATGGCGAGCAACATCTGCTCATTTAACCTCGCGGAGGTCTGCGAGACGGCGATCGCGCTGATGAAGAACCCGTCGCACGACATCGCAGATACGCTGAAGGCGCCGGATTTCCCCGGCGGGGGACAGCTTATCTATCAGAGAGAGGAAATCGAAAATATCTACGAGACGGGGCGGGGCAGTGTGAAGGTGCGCGCTGTCTACGCCTACGACAAAACGCACAACTGTATCGATATCACCGAGATTCCCTCCACAACCACGGTGGAGGCGATCATCGGACGCATAGTCGATCTGGTGAAAGCGGGAAAACTCAAGGAAATCTCGGATGTGCGCAACGAAATTGGACTGGGGGGCTTGCGCATCACGGTGGATCTCAAACGCGGAGTGGACCCCGACGCGCTGATGGCCAGACTGTACGCCATGACTCCTCTGGAAGACAGCTTTTCCTGCAATTTCAATATCCTGATTGCCGGCGTGCCACGGGTGATGGGGGTGCGTGGCATCTTAGAGGAATGGACGGCTTTTCGCACCGAGTGCGTGCGGCGGAGGGTGTTTTTCGATTTGCAAAAGGCGAAGGAAAAACTTCACCTTCTCGAGGGCCTTTCCAAAATTTTGCTGGATATCGACAAGGCGATACGCATTATCCGCTCCACGCAAGAGGAGAGCGAGGTGGTGCCCAATCTGATGATCGGTTTCGGTAT
>CAZGXK010000021.1:0-1050 GCA_964529775.1 uncultured Eubacteriales bacterium | reverse complement strand
GGCGGATATCCGTTTGCGCCATCTGAACCGCGAATATATTCTCAAGCGCACATCGGACAGAGAAGACCTGCAGCGGGAGATTTCCCGTATGCAGGAGATTCTCAACAGCCGCGCCAAGGTGCGCGGCATCATCGAGCAGGAGTTGCGCCGGGTGAGCAAGACCTACGGACAGCCCCGCAGGACGGCGATCGTCTATCCGTCCGAGATCGTGCGCATGGCGCCGGGCCCAGAGAAGATTCCGGATTATCCGTGCACGTTCTTCTGCACGGCGGAGGGGTATTTCAAAAAAATCACCCCTCAGTCGCTGCGCATGAGCGGAGAGCACAAACTCAAAGAGGGAGACCGCATCACTCGGGCGGTGGAAGGCTCCAATACCGATGACCTGCTGTTTTTCACCGACAGGGCGACCGTCTATAAGGCAAAGGCCTCGGATTTCACCGACACTAAGGCGAGCACGATGGGGGACTATATCCCCTCGAAGCTCGGCTTCGAGGAGGGGGAGAGCGTCGCCTTTATGGCGGTGACGCACGATTACCGCGGTATTTTGCTCTTTGCGTTTCAAAACGGCAAGGCCGCCAAGGTGGATCTCGCCGCGTACGCCACCAAAACCAACCGGAAGAAACTCGTCGGTGCCTATGGGGACAAATCTCCGCTTGTGACGGCGCTGCAACTGGATACCGACCGGGATGTCGTCTTCCGCACCACATCCGGGCGCACATTGCTGGTGGACACCGGCGCCATCCCGCTGAAATCAACCCGCAGCACCATCGGAGTACAGGTGATGACACTGCGCGGCGTCCATTTTTTACAATCGGTGACACCTTACGAGGAAGGACGCTTTGCCAGGCCGTCGCGTTACCGGCCCCGGTCGCTTCCGGCTGCGGGAGCGACGCTCGCGGAGGAGGACGAGGGCGAACAGATGACCGTTTTCTGAGCGGCATCTCCCGCAAACAGGCAGGCGACCGGAGCGGAAAATTTGACCGCTCCGGTCGCCTGTTGATAGTGCGCCCGGCGGCGCACGTTTCTAACGGGTGAAAGTCCCAAATCCGC
>CAZGXK010000020.1:7264-16590 GCA_964529775.1 uncultured Eubacteriales bacterium | reverse complement strand
CCGCCGTCAGGGATCCCCCGGTCATCTGGAAGACGCTGTTGCCCTCCGCCGCGTCTCCGGACATACTCTGGTACAGAATGATGTTCCAAGTGCAGTCGTTCTCGTTCGAATCGCCCATATGACCGGAAAGATCGCTATCGTAAAGATACAGGCTGTTCTTTCCCTCAATACATACCGCTTCAGAACCTTTCGCGGCAAGCTCGGCATCTTTCGTCACAACGGTTGCGGTGCTGTAAACGGCGGGCGAGCCGGTTCCTTCCGACGTATAGCTTCCTCCGTCGATCACCATCAGACCTCCTCCGCGGTCGGAACGCACGGCGGCGGAGGATTGCCCATGCGTGATAGCGGTGACATCGGTGGCATACAGCGTGCCGCCGCCCGCGACGTGAATGGCACCTGACGTGTCTTGCGCGGTGTTAATGTCGCTGTCGCTGATGCGTACCACTCCTTCGCCGTAGGCAAACACGCCGGTGCCTCCTTTTGCGTTCGTGGTAATCGAAGCGTCTGTCAGGGTCGCCGTTCCGCCTTTCGCCAATACGGCAGCGCCCGTCCCGTAAAAGCTGGCATCATCTCCACCGGAGGAATCATCTGAGAAGCGCCTGACCGTAATACGGTTAAAGGTGACATCGCCCCCGTTCACCACAATGGCGTTCTCGTCCGTCGCGGTGGAAGAGAATCTCGAGCCGTTCACCAGAGCATCCTCATTGTAGGTGACGGTACCTGTATACGGTTCCGGGTCGTCGTCCGTCATCTGTTTTTCGCAGCCGGAAAAACTCAGAATCACCGTGAGAGCCAACAGCAAGACCATTCCCTTTTGATATCGGCGCATAGAACCCTACCTCCATCCGAATGTGATGTCCTTTATTTTATCCCTCTATTATGAATATATCATCACACACCAATGAATTTTTTTGGTTTTCTTGCCGTCGGGCCCATATTCGGTGGTATCTTGTCCGTTCTCCTCTGCGCCCAATAGGAAAACAGCACCGCCGGAGGCGATGCCGTTTTGCTTAAAGAAGTCATTTCCGCTATCCGCGCCGCGCCATGGATATGCCTTGTCTTCATTCTAGCTTGCGCAGAGCGCCGCGCGGCCTCACGGACGAATCACCAAATTCACCAGTTTACCGGGGACATACCATTCTTTATCGGGTTGCTTCCCCGCAAGAAGAGAGGCGATTTTGGAATCCGCTTTGGCGAGAGAGAGGACCTCGCTCTGGGAGGCGGAGCGCGCAACGGTGACACGGGTTTTTAGCTTGCCGTTCACCTGTACCGCGATCTCCACGGTATCCTCCTGACACTTTTCCGGGTCGTACCGGGGCCAGGAAGCCGCATTCAGTCGCCCGGGATACCCGCAGTATTCCCACAGTTCTTCGGATATATGGGGAGCAAAGGGATTTAAGAGGATAAGCAAGATGCGGTAATCCTCTCTGGTGACGGCATCGAGCGCGGTAAACTCGTTGAGCAGCGACATGAGGGCAGCGATGGCAGTGTTGTATTTGAGGGCCTCAATATCCTCTCCCACCTTGGCGATGGTGCGATGGACGGAAATTTCCAAGGCAGGGGTGACAGCATTTCCGTCTTTCACGCGGTCTGCCAGCGCCCACACGCGTTCCAAAAACCGGCGGCACCCGCGTATGCTGGCACTTGACCAAGGAGCGGCCTTCTCAAAGTCGCCGATGAACATCTCGTAAAGCCGCATGGTGTCGGCTCCGTACTCCGAGACGATCTCATCCGGGTTGACCACATTCCCGCGGGATTTGGACATCTTCTCCCCGTTTTCGCCCAGTATCATACCGTGACTGGTTCGCTTGGCATACGGCTCCGGCGTGGGAACCACCCCGATATCGTAGAGAAATTTGTGCCAAAAGCGGCTGTAGAGCAGGTGCAGCGTGGTATGTTCCATCCCTCCGTTGTACCAGTCTACAGGAAGCCAATATTTCAGTTCTTCCGACGATGCCAGAGCCTCGCTGTTGCGTGGGTCGGTATAGCGCAAAAAATACCAGGACGATCCGGCCCACTGGGGCATGGTATCCGTCTCCCGCCTTGCCTTGCCTCCGCAGCGGGGACAGGTCGTATTTACCCAGGAATCTATCGCGGCAAGGGGGGATTCGCCGGTATCGGTCGGCTCGTAACTCTCCACGTTCGGCAGCATGAGAGGAAGCTGATCTTCCGGCAACGGCACATAACCGCATTTTTCACAGTACACGATCGGGATCGGCTCACCCCAGTAACGCTGGCGGGAAAAAACCCAGTCGCGCAATTTGTAGTTGACTTTCTCCTCCCCTATTCCCTTCTCGGTGAGAAACTCGGTGATGGCCTTTTTCGCCTGCTCCACCGTCATCCCATCTAAAAATCCGGAGTTGACCATCACGCCGGTATTGCAATCGGTGAATGCCTCTTTTTGAACATCTCCACCCTTGACGACCTCCACAATCGGCAGATCAAACGCCTTAGCAAATTCCCAGTCACGGGTGTCGTGCGCGGGAACCGCCATGATGGCACCGGTGCCGTAGGACATTAGCACATAATCCGAGATAAAAATGGGAATGTGTTTTCCGTTGACGGGGTTGATCGCCTCCACTCCGAGTAAACGTACTCCGGTTTTATCTTTGGCGACTTCCGTGCGCTCAAAATCGGATTTTTTCGCCGCCATCTCCCGGTAAGCCATCACCTCGCCGGGATTTTTTAAAATGTCCTCCCACGTTTGGAGCAAAGGGTGTTCGGGAGAAATCACCATATATGTGGCACCGAACAGTGTGTCGGGGCGGGTGGTGTAGATTTCGATCGGATCCCCTGCAGTGGTCTCAAAGCGCACCTGCGCCCCGTGAGAGCGTCCAATCCAATGAATCTGCTGAGTTTTCACCCGTTCAGGGTAATCAACCAACGCAAGATCATCGATCAGTCGGTCGGCGTAGGCGGTGATTTTGAGCATCCACTGGCTTTTGACCTTGCGCACCACCTCGCCGCCGCAGCGCTCGCAGACGCCGCCCACCACTTCCTCATTGGCCAGCACACATTTGCAGCTGTTGCACCAGTTGACCGCCATCTCCTTTTTGTAGGCAAGTCCCTTTTGATACAACCGAAGAAAAATCCACTGAGTCCATTTATAATAAGCTGGGTCGGTGGTGTTGATTTCACGGCTCCAGTCGTAGGAGAGTCCGAGCGCGCGAAGCTGACTCTTAAAACGGGCGATATTCTTTTCGGTCACCGCCTGAGGATGGATGTGATTTTTGATGGCATAGTTTTCCGTGGGCAGACCGAAAGCGTCCCATCCCATCGGGTAAAGCACATTATATCCCTCTAAGCGGCGTTTGCGCGCCACCACATCGAGCGCCGTATAGGAACGAGGGTGCCCCACATGCAAACCCTGTCCGGAGGGATAGGGAAATTCCACGAGAGCGTAAAATTTCGGCTTGGAATGATCTTCCGATGCTTCAAAAGTATGCTCTTTATCCCAAATATCCTGCCATTTTGCCTCAATCGCCTTGGGGTCATACCGCTTCATGACGCCGTCTCCTCGCTCTGAACAAATTCTTCGAGCTCGACTTCTTTGCCGTCTTTCCACAACCGCTCCAAATCATAAAAGCTGCGGGTGTCGCTGTGGAACAAATGCACGATCACATCGCCGTAATCCATCAAAATCCATTTAGAGGAGGAGTAACCCTCGACGCGAAGCGGTCGGATACCCTGTTCCTCAAGCTCTTTTTCCACATAATCCGCGAGCGCGCGCACCTGAGTGGTACTTGCGCCGTGGGCAATGACAAAACTGTCCCCGAGCGAGGTAACGTCTTCCACATCTATGACCCGTATATCGTGCGCCAGATGTTTTTCCAGAGAACGCACAATCATCGCTGTCCGTTCCCGTGCATGTTCAACCACAGAAAATCCCCCTTATTCTTACAGCTCCGATTCGAGAATCTTTATCCGTCCGTGTTCAACAGCATGCCGGTCTGCTCGGCAATCGCCGCGGCGACCGTCTGCTGCTGCACATCTCCCGCAGCGCTGTTGGCGATCTGAGGTAAAGTAATGTCCGTTGCCGCTATTTCCCCGCCGACAGGCCGGAAAGATGCGTTGAGCAGAGCGAGCAGTTCGTCGGTGTGAACCGAGAAGACATTGTCCCCCTGCTCATCCCATGCCGACTCTCCGGGCAAGCGGTAAAACGTGGTTTTTTCGGTACCGGCAGATGCCATGGAGACGAGAATATCCACCATATCATCAACCGAACAGTCGGTGCGAATAGCCGAAGAGGAATCCATCACTTCTTCGACGACATCATCTTGTAATGTACCTTTATCGAGGCGCAGCATTCGCGCGAAGAGAGCGCCGAACACCTCACGGTCGCGCGTGACGCGCAGCAAATCGCGTTCCATCGAGTTATCGGTCCAAGTGACATAATCCACCGCCTGATCACCGGTTAACGTGTGAATCCCCGCGAGAAAGCTCTCACCCGCCAAGGTATTATCGTAGGCGAGATTCACATCCACCCCGCCCACGGCATCGATCATCAGAGAGAGTCCGTCGCGCGGAATCAGGAAAAAGGCGTCCACCGGCAAACCGAGCTGATCGTTCACAAAATCCACCAGTCCATCCATGGAGGAACCGATTTTGCTGGTGATCTCTCCGCCGCATACCGTGTGGGTAGGAGGATCCGTCTCGTTGATCTCCGGCGCATACACCCGTTTGTGACAATTCTCGCACCAGTCGACCGGCTTGGGGTTCGACCAAATGGCCCCTGCCGTGTCCACAATCCATTCGTCACCCGGGGCAATCGCCGTGCGAGTGGGGATCTGCAGCACGTTGACCGTCTGCTGCTGTTTGTCGTAGCAGATCACCGAGAGCATATCCATATTGGAACTCTCTCCCTCGCCGAGCAGTCCCACAAGATAATAAGCGACCTGTCCTTGGCTCTCTACCGGCGTGGTATCGTAAGTGGTCGGCGGGACGGGAGGCACCTTCTCGGTATCGTCCACAAAGATAGCGCGGTAAATATAATTGCCGAGCACGCACACAAACACGACAACCGCCACCACCAGCACCACCAGAACACAGCGGATGATTATGGCGGCTCGGGAGAGCTTTTTCTTTTTTTTTGGTGCTTTGGACTTTTTCTTTTTTTTGCTGGATGATGTGGATTTCCCCCGGTTGCGGGAAACCTCGCCGGATCTTTCATACGAGTCGCGGGCTCGTGCATAAGAATCGGCGGTGAATGCGTACGGATCGTTCACATCCGTACGGGAACCGTTCACCGCGTCATCCAGATTGATCTGGGGACGAACCGTATTGCGCCTGTCCTTTGCCATGGTCGTCAACACCCTTCTTCATGTGAAGAATGATCTCGTTATAAGCGTTCAGCGTATCGGGATGGATGGCGTGTCCGCCGTCCAAAAGCTCGCGGATGGTGTACCGCAGGGCATAGAGCATCGCTTTCTCCATATCCTCATCAACCAAGCGGCGCATGGTGTCCACGTCATCATAATCGCGGTCAGCCGAAGTAAAATCCGCAAGATACAGTACTTTTTCAAGCAGACCCATCCCCGCACGGGCGGTGGTGTGATAGCGCACCGCAAGCAGGATATCGGGATCGTCCACTCCAAGCATGTTCTCGATAAACACGGCGCCGGTGCGCGCGTGCCACAGTTTTGGGGACACCGCTTCCACGTTATCTAACAGTATACCAAAATCGCTGAGAATTTGCAACTGCGCCTTTTCCTCGGTATTTTTCATAATATCGTGAAGCAACCCTGCCGTATACGCCTTGGCTTCGTCCGCGCCGTAGCGGACGGCAAGACGCTGGGCCTCTTTCGCCACTTCCAGAGAATGTCGGTACCGTTTGTCGTTCAACCGTTCGCGCACAATGGCTTGAAATTGTTCGTCCCGATTCACACCGCCCTCTCCCTTCCGATAGAGACCGTGATCCCGAATATAGCTTTCCACCGCGCACGGAACCCATCCGCTCAGCGGCCGCCCAGCAGCGACCGCCGCGCGCACCTCGGTGGAAGAGACGCGCATCACCTCGAGCTCCCGCACCTCGCACCTCGCCCCAAAACGCGCTTTTAATCTCTCGGCATAAGCTATCAGACGATCCATACACTCCCCGCTCCGCGGAACGGTACACAGCGTGGCGAGAGAGGCAATGCGCTCTATTCCTTTCCAGCTTGAAAGGGTCAAAAACATATCCGAACCGGTGAATAAAAAGAGGGTATCCTCCGGGTACCGCTCGTGCAACCGCTCCAGCGTATCCACCGTAAAGCTCGCGCCTCCCCGTTGAATCTCGTCATCGCAGACGGTAAACAGCGCATCTCCTTTCACCGCGAGGCGGCACATCTGCAGACGGTTTTCTCCGGTAGTTGCAGTGAGTTTCGGCTTGTGAGGAGATAATCCCGCCGGCATCAGAAGCACACGATCCACGGAGAGGGCGGCAGCGAGGCCGCGGGCGAGAGCGAGATGTCCGTTGTGAATCGGGTCAAATGCTCCCCCGAAAAGCGCGATATTCAAGCATTCCGCCCCCTGTGACACCGCATCAGTCCGCGATAAGATTTTTTGTGCGGCGATATGCCGTATGGTACTAATCTTTAGGCAGTTCGATTTTCGGTTCTTTCGGATGGCGCAAGTACAGCACAAAAGTGCGTCCCATCACCTGAACCACTTCCGATCCCGTCACGCGGGACAGAAAGTTCGCTGCCGTTTGGACATCGAGAGGCGAAGTCTCAAGCACCCGGCCTTTCACCAATTCCCTCGCCTGCAAGGCATCGTCCGCCTGCTTTTCCAAGGCGGAAGAAATTCCGCCCTTGCCCACATACAGAATCGGGTCCAGAGGATTGGCAAGCCCGCGCAGAAAGGCGCGCTGTTTGCTGGTCATAGTGAATACTCCCTCATATAATCTTCTAATTTCCCGGAAAAATCGCGCAGTGCCCGTCCGCGGTGGCTGACGGCGTCTTTTTCGGTGGAAGTGAGCTGGGCAAAGGTTTTCTCTCCCACCAAAAAAATCGGATCATAGCCAAAGCCCCCGTTTCCGATGGGGTAAAAAGCGATCTCCCCCTTGCACTCCCCGCGGGCGGTTATCACCGCCCCGCTCGGAAACACACAGCACACCGCACAGACGAATCTCGCGCTTCTCTCTCCTCTGGGGACATTGTGCATCTCCCGAAGCACACGCTCTTTGCGATGCCCCACCGGAGCGTAACGTGCGGAATAGATTCCCGGCGCTCCTGCGAGCGCATCCACACAGAGCCCGGAATCATCCGCAACCGCAGCCATACCGCTCACCCGGCAGGCGCTGCTCGCTTTCAGATAAGCGTTCTGCTCAAAAGTGGTTCCGGTTTCCTCCACTTCGGGGAGGACCAACCCGAGCTCCTGCTCGCTTTTTGCCTCAATGCCCAGCGGGAGAAGTATGCGGGACATTTCCCGAAGCTTATCGGGATTACGGGTAGCGATAAGCATTTGCCGGTTATTCGTTGTCATCGCTGAATAACCCCTCGGCAAAGGCGTCCGGATCGAACGGCTGCAAATCGTCGATACCCTCACCCACCCCGATAAATTTTACCGGCAGCTGCAGTTCTTCCCGAATGGCGAGAACCACTCCGCCCCGAGCCGTCCCGTCCAACTTGGTGAGCACAATGCCTGTGATGCCGGCCGCATTCTGAAATTCGCGAGCCTGATTGACGGCATTCTGTCCGGTGGTGGCGTCCAGCACGAGCAGTACCTCTTTAGCCGCCTGCGGCAGCTCGCGGTCGATAACTCTGCCGATTTTGGACAGCTCGTCCATGAGGTATTTTTTATTGTGCAGGCGCCCCGCGGTATCGCAGATGACCACATCCGCCCCGCGCGCTTTCGCGGCGGACAGGCTGTCGTACACCACAGCTGCGGGATCGGAATCTTGTCCGTGTTGGACAATGTCTGCCCCGGAGCGCTCCGCCCAGATATCGAGCTGTTCAATGGCTGCCGCGCGAAAGGTATCGGCAGCCCCCAAAATAACCTTTTTTCCCTCCGACGTCAGTTGGTAAGCGAGCTTTCCGATAGTGGTGGTTTTCCCCACCCCGTTGACCCCGATAACCAGAATCACCGAAGGCTTGGTGGAAAGATCCAGGTCCTGCCCGCCGCGCAGCATATCGGCGACGATCTCGCGCAGCAGCGCTTTCACCTTCTCGGGTTCGGTGATTCCCTCTTCCTTGACCCGCCGCCGAAGTTCCTCGCAGATGTGAGAAGCGGTGTGTGCGCCCACATCTCCCATGATGAGGATTTCCTCCAGCTCCTCAAACAGCTCTTCGTCGATTTTAGTAAAAGCGCGGAGCATGGAGTTGACCGAATGCATAATGGAATCGCGGGTCTTTTTCAATCCCGCGCCGATTTTTCCGAACCATCCCATATCCCTGTTCTCACCTTTCAGTGGCTCAGGCGGTAGGTTGTCCGTTGTCGATACCCAAATTCTGCGCCACCTCATCCACCTGTAATTCCAGCAGTTTGGAAACGCCTTTTTCCTGCATGGTCACCCCGTAGAGCACATCCGCTTCCTCCATGGTGCCGCGCCGGTGGGTGATCACAATAAACTGGGTGCGGTCGCACATACGGCGCAAAAATGCGGCAAAGCGCTCCACGTTGACATCGTCCAGAGCCGCCTCGATTTCGTCCAAAACACAAAACGGTGAGGGAGTCACACGCAAAATGGCGAACAAAAGAGAGATGGCGGTGAGCGCTTTCTCTCCGCCGGAGAGGGCGTCCAGATGCAAAATCTTTTTGCCGGGCGGCTGCACCTGCATCTCGATGCCGCTCGAAAGCACGTCTCCCGGGTCTGTGAGCGAAAGGGATGCCTGACCTCCGTCAAACAGTTCCCGAAACACCGCTCCGAACTGCTGATTGATCTCGTCGAAGCGGGAAGTAAAAAGGCTGCGCATCTGACGTGTGAGATCGTCTATCAAAGTGAGCAGTTCCGCCTTGGCGGTCTCCACATCTTTCACCTGGGCGCTTAAAAATTCGTACCGCTCACTCACCTCACGGTATTCCTCGATAGCGTCCACATTCTCGCTTCCGAGCTGCCGGATTTTAATTTTCAGCTCCCGAAGCCGTCGTGTTGCCGCCGGAATATCCGATATGTCCTGCGATTGTTCGAGAGCCTGCTGCCGGGTGAGATGGTATTCCTCCTGAAGCTGCGCTTCCCTGTCTTCCGCTTCGCGGGCGGCCGCATCCCGTTTTTCTTCCAGGCGGGTAATCTCCCTCCCGCACAATTCACGCTCGTCTGTTTTTTCCTTAATATGTCTGCGCAACGCGGTCTGTTCCGCCTCTTTGGCAAGCCGCTCAGCGGTCATGCACTCAATCGATTTTTCTCCCTA
>CAZGXK010000020.1:4629-7254 GCA_964529775.1 uncultured Eubacteriales bacterium | reverse complement strand
TCCTCCCGGCGATATCCTGCTCAATCTTTTCGATTTCCCCGCGCAGCGCCTCGATGCGACGGAGAAGTCGCTCTCTCGTCCCCTCGGCATCCTCCTGGCGCAGGCGAAGAGCCTCCAGCGATGCGTCCGCCGCCTGAATCTGCGCCGTTAGAGTCGCCTGGCGAAGCTTACATGCGGAGAGCGATTCGGCAAGAGCCTCCCTCCGTTCCTGAAGTTCACGGCGCCCGCCGGTGAGGTCGGCAATTTGCGCATCCACCTCTTTCTGACGCTGTCCGATGTGTTTCAGTTGTGTCTCGGCGTCCGCCACCGCCTTGCGAGCCTCCTCGGTGCGGGAACGCAAAAGAGCCTGTTCCTCTTCCTTACCCCGCAGCTGTCGGTTGTGAAGTTCCTCCTGTTCCAAGAGCGTTTTTTCCTCGGTCTCCAGCCGAATCAGGTCCTCTTTGGCGAGAGACAGTTCGGCAAGCGTACCGGAATGCTGTGCCCTTGCCTCGGCAAAACTCTGTTCCGCCGCTCTGAGTTCGCTGCCCGATTGCTCCTCTTTTTTCCGAAGGTCGCCCTCCTTTTGCCGCAGACGCTCGATTTCCGCGCGGCGGGACAGCAGTCCCGCGCTCTTGACACTGGATCCCCCTGTCATGGAGCCGCCGGCGTTAACCACCTGGCCGTCCAGTGTCACCACACGAAAACGGTAGCGGCACCCTTTGGCGATAGCGATTGCGCTGTCTAGATCTTCCGCCACCGCCGTGCGGCCGAGCAGATTGTCGGCGATCGGGCGGTATCTCTCCTCACAGGTAACCAGTTGGCTCGCCAAACCCAGTAAGCCGTCGCGCTGCGGCAATTCCGCCACATCCATCGCTTTCCCTTTCACAGTATCCAGCGGCAGAAAGGTGGCCCGTCCGCCTCCCGTTTCTTTAAGATACGCAATCGCGAGCTTCGCATCTTTTTGAGTATCACACACCAGATTTTGCGACGCAGCGCCGAGCGCCGTTTCCACCGCGAGCGCGGTTTTCGGTTCGGAATCGAGTAAGCGGGAAATCGGAGCATGAATCCCCGTCAGCGCCCCCCGTTCGCTCTCTTTCATCACCGCCTTCACACTGCCGGTGAATCCCTCCATGCTGCGCTCCATCTCTTCGAGGATGTGCACTCTTCTATGCACGGTCTCCGCCTCGACATGAAGCTGATCCGTGTTTCTGTGTAAAACCTCCATCTTTTCCCGGCGGGCATTCAAGCGCATCTCACAGCCCTCCGCGGCGTTTTGCAGCGATTGAACCCGCTCTCGGCACAGATTTTGTGCTTCGGCGTTTTTCTGCCGATCGTCCCGGGCTTTCCCGGCGGACTTGGTTTCCTGTTCGTATTCCGATTGAAGAGCTGTCAGCCGTGCGATGATTTCCGCACAGGCGTTCTCCCCCGTGACCGCTGTCACCCGCCAATCCGCCGCCTGCACACTGAGATCCGCCGCAGCCTTTGTGAGGTCTTCCACCTGGCGTGTCGCCTGTTCGTCGCTTTGAGCAAGGCCCGCCATTTGCCCTGTGAGCGTTTCTTCCTCTTTTTGCAGCTCTCCGATGTCGCCGATCATCCGTTCTCTGGCGGCGACCGTCTCACTCTCCTGGGCGAAAAGCTGCTCTGCCCCTTCATGCGACTTTTGAATCTCCTCCCGCATACGGAGGATATTTTCCTCATGATGGGCGCGGTCGTTTTGGCGCACCGCCGCAAGGCGTTCCTGCTCGGATGCCTTCTCCTCGAGGGAAGCGCGCTCTCTCCTGATCTCATCCGCGCGGGACAGTAGACGAGCGATGGCCTCCGCCGCACCCTCTTCTTCCTCTTCGGTTTTCTCGATGTCCGCCTCGGCGCTGTCGTACTGAGTGCGGGCAAGTTCCAAGCGGTCAGTGATCTCCCGAAGCGATGCACGGGAACGCTCTATAGCGTGCAGCCAAACGCCGATTTCCAAGGTTTTTTTCTCTTCCGCGTATGTCAAAAAAGTCCTGGCCTTTTGTGCCTGGTCGGCGAGCGGTCCCACCCGCTCTTCCAATTCCCTGACGATATCCCGAAGCCGAAGGAGATTCTCCTCCGCCCCCTGTAAGCGCCTCTCGGCCTCGTTCTTGCGATAGCGGTATTTGGCGATCCCAGCCGCTTCCTCAAAAATTTCCCGTCTCTCCTCCGACTTGGAGGAAACGATATCTCCCACGCGCCCCTGTCCAATAATGGAATATCCGTCTCTGCCGAGGCCCGTGTCCATAAACAACATCTGAATATCTTTCAGCCGCACGGTGGCACGGTTTAACAGATAATCGCTCTCTCCCGAGCGGTAATAGCGCCTGGTGACGCGCACATCGTCGGCATCCATGGCAAGTGTGCGCGAAGTATTGTCGATGACGAGCGACACTTCCGCAAAACCCATTCCCCGCCGGGTAGCCGTGCCGTCGAAAATCACGCTCTCCATTTTCGGGCCGCGCAGGCTCTTGGCGGACTGCTCGCCCAAAACCCAGCGGATCGCGTCGCTGATGTTGGATTTTCCGCTCCCGTTCGGCCCCACGACGGCGGTGATGCCCACCCCGAATGTGAGCGTCGTTTTATCCGGAAAAGATTTAAACCCCTGAAGTTCCAGCGCTTTGAGTATCAAATCGGCAC
>CAZGXK010000020.1:0-4619 GCA_964529775.1 uncultured Eubacteriales bacterium | reverse complement strand
CGCTTTCCGAAACGACATCTTGCGTCTCAGTCATATCCCATCAGAGAGAGCGCCTCTTTGGCTGCCTGCTGCTCCGCTTCCTTTTTGCTCTTTCCCATTCCCTTGCCGATACAGTTGCTGTCGAGATGAACCTCCACCGAAAACCGCTTGCTGTGGTCCGGTCCGCTCTCTCCGACGAGGACATATTCGAGCAGTTCTTCCGGGTTCTGCTGCACAATCTCCTGAAGCTGGGTCTTGTAATCCTTAAAATGGCGGCGCCGCTGAGACGCAATCTCGTTCTTCAAAAAGGGCAACGCAAAATCGGTGGCGGCCTGCATACCTCCGTCCAGATAGATTGAGGCGAGAACCGCCTCAAAGGCGTCGGCCAAAATAGAGGAACGCTTCGCACCGCCGTTTTGCGTCTCTCCGCGCCCGAGCAGGAGATACTCCCCGAGGTTCAACTGTCGCGAGTAAGAGGCGAGCGCCTGTTCGCAGACGATCGCCGAGCGCAGCTTGGTCAGTTCTCCCTCCTGCCCCTTATCGTGGGTATACAGATAGGTGGCGGCGATCATGCCGAGCACCGAATCTCCCAAAAACTCCAGCCGCTCATTACAGGGAAGGTTACGCCTCTCTTCGTTGGCATAGGAAGAATGAGTGAGCGCCTCGCACAAAAGAGACTCGTCGCGAAAGCGATACCCCATCTTCTCCATCAGTTTTTGCCTGTCCATGGACGGTTACCCCTTATTCGGTTCGTCTTCCGCGTGGGAATACTCCTGCTCATCTTCATTGAGAGATGCCTGAGCAGCTATCTTCTCAATCACCCCGCGCCGGGCAAACTCCGCCGCCACACGTATGGCGTTTTGTATGGCGGCCGCCTTGGCGTTACCGTGGGTCTTGATAACCGGTTTTTTCACTCCCAGCAGAGGGGCACCGCCGTATTCCGCCGTGGACATTTTCTTTTTGAAATCCGCAAGCTGCGGTTTCACCAGAAGGGACGCCGCCTTAGTGAACAAATTGCTCATAAACATCTGTTTGATGTATTTGACCACCAGGTCTGCGGTGCCCTCCATGGTCTTGAGCAACACATTCCCCGAAAAACCGTCCGCGACAATCACATCCGCCGCCCCGAACGGCACTTCTCTGGCCTCAACATTTCCCACAAAGTGAAGCGAACCTTCGGAGAGAAGCGAAAATGTCTCCCTCTGTAAGGTGCCGCCTTTGCTGTCTTCCGTGCCGACATTGAGCAGACCGACCGTCGCCTCGCGCCCGCCTGTCACAACCTCGCTCATGTAAATCGACCCCATTTGCGCAAAGCGGAGGAGCATTTCCGGGCGACATTCGGCGTTGGCACCGGAATCGACCAGCATCACCGGTCCTTTGTCGGAGGGCATGATGGCCGCGAGCGCCGGCCGCGCAATCCCTTGAATCCGCTTGACATAAAAAATACTGCCCATCAACAGGGCACCGGTGTTGCCGGCGGAGACCAAAGCGTCCCCTTTGCCCTCGGCAAGGGCGCGCAGCCCCACCGCCATCGAGCAGTCTTTATGCTCTTTGAGCACACTGCGAGGAGGATCCTCCATGCCTATCACATCGTCGCAATCGAGAATCTCAATGCCGTTCAGCGGAATATTCTGTTCTTCGGCCGTTTCTTTCACTATTCGGACATTTCCGCACAGCAAAATATCGTGTCCATAGGCCGTCGCCGCCTGCCGCGCGCCGCGCAGCACCTCAAGCGGGGCGTGATCCCCTCCGAATCCGTCCACAATCACCCGCATACCGTCTCATCCCTTTCCGAAAACCGTCCCCTCATTCAGGAATCCCCCTAAAAGGGCATCTCCTGATGTCTGTACGGTTCATGTTCAGTATAGCACATAACGCACGATTTGTCGACCCAAAAAGGAACTTCCGCTTAACCCGCTGATCTTAAATGCGCCTGTCGAGTGTTTCGCGATAGGTGCGGAAAAAGCCGTCAAATGTCCCCTCGTCAAGCGAATCACGGATGCGTTCCGCCAGAGTATTGTAAAAATAAAGATTGTGCATCACACACAGGCGCATGGCGAGCATCTCTCCGGCCTTGAAAAGGTGGCGGATATATGCCCTGCTGAACCGCCTGCAGGTGGGGCAGTCACATTCCTCGTCGATCGGCCGGTCATCCTCCGCGTACTTTTGATTGAGCAGATTGCGCCGCCCTTCCCATGTGAACACGTGAGCGTGTCTCGCGTTGCGCGCGGGCATCACGCAGTCGAAAAGATCGATGCCGCGCGCAACCCCCTCGAGGATATTGACGGGCGTTCCCACGCCCATCAGATACCGCGGGCGATCCGCAGGCATAAAGGGCTCCACCTCTTCTATAATATGATACATCACTTCGGTCGGCTCCCCCACGGCAAGCCCGCCTATCGCATAGCCGTCCAAATCAAAAGATGCGATCCGTTTCATATGCTCCACCCGCAAATCCGCGTATGTGCAGCCCTGATTGATACCGAAGAGCCACTGTTCCCGATTTAAAGTATCCTCTCTCGCATTCAGCAACCGCATCTCGTCCCGGCACCGCGCGAGCCAGCGGGTAGTGCGCCTGGTGGATGCCAGAGCATAGCTATACGGCGCGGGATTTTGCACGCACTCATCAAAAGCCATGGCCACGGTGGAACCGAAATGCGATTGAATCCGTATACTCTCCTCCGGACCGATAAACAGTCTTTTCCCATCGATGTGCGAACTGAAAGAAACCCCCTCTTCGGTGATTTTGCGAAGCCCCGCCAGGGAAAACACCTGAAAACCTCCGCTGTCCGTGAGAATCGGCCCGTCCCATCCGGTGAAACGACGGAGACCGCCACGGCGATAGACCAGGTCATCTCCCGGCCTCAGGTGCAGATGATAGGTGTTGCACAGTTGAACCTGGCATTTCAGCTCTTTCAAATCGACGGAGGAGACCGCTCCCTTGATGGCGCCGCACGTCGCGACATTCATAAAGAGAGGTGTTTGAACCGTCCCGTGCGGTGTCTGCAGAACTCCCCTGCGGGCTCGCCCCTGCGTATGCGTGACGGTCAGACCCATAAAATATCACCAGCCCTTCGCCGCCCGTATCCGAAAAAGGACACAATATGAAGATTCCTGTTAAACCACAAGCATAGCGTCACCGAAGCTGAAAAACCGATACCGTTTTTCCACCGCATGGCGGTAAGCCGCCATGGTAGATTCATATCCGGCAAAAGCGCATACCAGCATAATCAGTGTGCTTTTCGGAAGATGAAAATTGGTGAGCAGCCCATCCATCACATGGAAAGAACAGCCAGGGTACAAAAAAATATCCGTCCAGCCGCTTTTGGCGGTGACAAGGCCGTGCTCATCCATGCCAACACTCTCCAGCGTGCGGCAGGTGGTGGTGCCGACGGCAATCACCCGGCCTCCGGACTGTTTGGTGCGGTTGATGAGAGAAGCGGTCTCTGGCGGAAGAGAAAAATGTTCGGCATGCATATGGTGAAGCGACACATCCTCCACCTTAACGGGGCGAAAAGTGCCAAGCCCCACATGAAGCGTAACCGAACCGATTTCCACCCCCATTTCCCGGATCCGCTCCAAAAGCTCCCGGGTAAAATGCAGCCCCGCGGTGGGGGCGGCGGCGGAACCGAGTTCACGCGAATAAACCGTTTGATATCGCTCCCTGTCCTGCAATTTTTCGGTGATATACGGGGGAAGCGGCATCTCTCCGATGCGCTCGAGCACCTCATAAAAATCCCCGTCACAGGCAAAACTCACCACGCGGTTTCCGTCCGGCAGGACCTCTTCCACCTTCGCTTCCAGCGCTCCGTCACCGAAGCTCAGCACCTGACCCGCCTTGGCCTTTTTACCGGGGCGGGCCAGGGTTTCAAAGCGGTTTTCCCCCAGCGGTTTCAGCAGCAGCAGTTCCACCGCCCCGCCGGTGGGACGCGTCCCGTAAAGGCGCGCAGGCATTACCCGACTATCGTTGACAATCAGGCAGTCTCCTCGCTGTAAAAGGCCGAGAATATCGTCAAACATCAAATCTTCAATGTCACCGGTCTGCCGGTTTAAATGCAGCAGTCTGGACGCGTCCCGGGGCTCCACCGGGGTTTGGGCGATGAGTTCCGGGGGTAAATCGTAATCAAAATCATCGGTTTTCACAGAAGTGCCCCGTCCTTTGGAAGAACCATTTTCCTGCTTTTTCGTTTGACAAGCCACGGAAAAAATGGTAAAATAAAGATAATTGTAGTATATCAGAAAGAACAGGGCTCTGTCAAGCCCGCGCGGTGCGGAGAGGGAGACGACAACCATATGAGAAAATACCGGGTCGGCATCGTCGGCGCTACCGGCATGGTGGGGCAGCGATTCGCCACCCTGCTCGCCAATCATCCGTGGTTTGAGGTAACCGCTCTCGCCGCAAGCGCCAGATCGGCGGGGAAAACCTATGTCGAGGCTCTCGGTTCCCGCTGGGTGATGACCGCCCCTATCCCCGAAAATCTCGCCGGCATGATCGTGCACACCGCCGCCGGCAGGCAGGCGCTGGTCGATCGAGGCGTGCCGGCCGACAAGATGGCGGTGGTGGGCCACGGGCCGCTCACCATGGCGCATCCGGTCGCGCCCGTCGCGCGGCGCATCCTGAAGGAAGGCGACGACCGCTG
>CAZGXK010000019.1:9910-16626 GCA_964529775.1 uncultured Eubacteriales bacterium | reverse complement strand
GGAGTCAGTGATGGCTCCTTTTTCGCTCTGCAAGTGGCAAACTCGGGTTATACCATAAATTCGCTGATTTGTCAAGAACGGTATTTGCGATATTCGTTTCGGCATTCTGTGATATTTTCAAAAACCCGTTCATGTCCCCCGTTCATCGAGTTCTCCGGCGAGAAGACGGTCGGCGAAAATCGTGAAAGAAGGCGCACGGAAAGTCGGCGTCAGGTCTGAGGGTACCGATGCGGTATCCGGTGCCATCCAGCAGGTGGAAAGTCCGGCGGCAAGCCCGCCGGCTATATCCGAGGAGAGACTGTCCCCCACCACCAGCACCCTGTCCCGCTCCTTTTCCCGGATATGCGAGAGAACGTACCCGAAAAAGACTGGGGACGGCTTTTCCTCCCCGATCTCCTCCGAGAGAAACACCCCTTCAAAACAGGCGAGAAAACGCTTGTCCGCGATGCGGGAGCGCTGCACCGAGGCGGTGCCGTTGGTGATGATATACAGGTCGTAACCGGCGCACAGGCGCTCGAGCGCCTCCTGTACGCCGGGAAAGAGGATGCGCTTTTGGGAGAGCGAGTGCATATAGGCGCGGTTGAGGGCGGCGGCGTCCGTTTCCGGACGGTTCACATACGCGAGCAACTGCCGAAAGCGCTCCGCAATCAGTTGAGCGCGGTCCGTCTCACCGCGCTCCAGACGCTTCCAAAGCTGCCCGTTGATGCGGTGGTACGCCTCGACCGTCGGTTTGTCGGCGGGGATGCCGAATTGTTCCAGCGCTTCGCACAGCGCCTGACGCTCGGACAAGGCGAAATCAAACAGCGTCTCATCCATATCGATGAGCAAAGTCGTAAACCGTGTCATGGCGTTAAAAATCAAAGAGCGAGACCTGGCTGGATTCGGGAAGATGGGCGAGCGCCCCCGTCTCCCGCAGGGATTCGAGCACCGCCTTGGTGATGCCCGTGCGTTCCAGCAGATCGTCGCATGAGGTGAACGGCTCGCCTTCCCTGCCCGCCATCATGCCGTCCGCCGCCTGGCCGCCCAGTCCCTTGATGGAGTTAAACGGCAGGCGGATCGCGCCGTCCTCGAGCAGGTATTTGCGGGCGTGGGAGCGGTAAAGATCCACCGGCAGGAAGGTCACCCCGCGCGCCATCGCCTCGTAGACGACGTGCATCATGTCGGCCAAAGACTGTTCTTTGGCGGACGCCTCTTTCCCCCTTGCGCGGATCTCGTCCATCGTCTTTTTCACGACGTCCCGCCCTTGCTGCACGATCTGTGCGTCCATATCCTCACCGCGCACGGTGAAGTACGCCGCGTAATAGGCCTGCGGGTAATAAATTTTATACCAGCCGACCCGCAGCGCCGCGATACAGTAGGCAGCCGCGTGGGCCTTCGGGAACATATACTTGATTTTCATGCAGGAATCGATGTACCACTGCTCCACGCCGTGTTCCTTCATGGCGTTCAAGTATTCCTCGGTGAGCATCCGCTGAGCGTTCCCCTTGCGCACAATCTCCATAATCTGAAACGCCATCTTCGGCTCCAGCCCCTTATGCATCAGGTACACCATGATGCTGTCCCTTGTACCGATGACATTGGAGATGGTGCAGGTGCCATTCTGAATGAGATCCTGCGCGTTGCCGACCCACACATCGGTGCCGTGAGACAGCCCGGAAATCTGGAGGAGATCCGAAAACGTCCGGGGCTTGGACGCCTGCAGCATCTGCCGCACGAAGGGTGTGCCCATCTCCGGCAGCGAGAGGGTGCCCGTATCGCACTCAATCTGCTCCGCGGTGACGCCGAGCGGCTCCGGGGAGGTAAACAGCCGGTATACCTGCGGGTCGGACATTGTCACTTCCTTCACGGGAATGCCGGTGTACTCCTCCAGATATTTATAGGTGGTGGGGATGATATGTCCGAGATTGTCCAGCTTCAAAATGGTATCGTGAATCGAGCGGAAATCGAAATGGGTGGTGATGACCTCCGAATTCTGGTCGTCCGCCGGGTGCTGCAGCGGGGTAAAATCCTCCGCCTCGTAATCGTTGGGGATGACGACCATGCCGCCGGGGTGCTGCCCCGTGGTGCGTTTGACGCCGGAGCATCCGATGGCGAGGCGGGTGCGTTCCGCGGGGCTGAATTGAATCTGGTGGGTCTCCTCATATTTTTTCACGAATCCGAACGCCGTTTTCTGCGCGACGGTGGAGATGGTGCCGGCCTTGAACACATGGTTGGGCGGGAAAAGCGTCTCGGTATAGCGGTGGGCGGAAGTCTGGTATTCGTCGGCGAAATTCAAATCGATATCCGGCGCCTTGTCACCGTCAAAGCCCAGAAAGGTCTCAAACGGGATCTCATGCCCGTCCCTCGCGAGCGGAGCCCCGCACACGGGACACGCCTTCTCCGGCAGATCAAAGCCGGAGCCGACCTCCCCGTGGGTGAAGAACTCGGAATACCGGCACTTGGGGCAGACATAGTGCGGCGGCAGCGGGTTGACTTCCGAGATGCCCGCCATGCTGGCGACAAACGAAGAGCCCACCGATCCCCTCGAGCCGACCAGATAGCCGTGTTCCTCCGAATCGCGCACCAGTTTTTGCGCGATCATATACAACACCGCGAAACCGTGCTTGATGATGGAGGAGAGTTCGCGGTCCAGACGATTTTGCACGATTTCCGGCAGCGGGTCGCCGTAAATCTCTTTGGCGCGCCCCCAGGTGATCTGCTGCAGTTCCTCGTCCGCGCCGTCGATGTGGGGCGGATAGGTGCCCGTCGGGATCGGCCGGATCTCCTCGATACGGTCGGCGATGGCGTTCGGGTTTTCCACCACCACCTCGTAGGCCTTTTGCTCCCCCAGATAGGCGAATTCCCCGAGCATCTCCTCGGTCGTGCGAAAATAAAGCGGCGCCTGCTCCTGCGCGCCCTCGTATTCCTGGGCGGTCTGAAGAATGCGGCGGAATTCCTCGTCCTCGGGGTCCATGAAATGCACGTCGCCCGTGGCGCAGACCGGAAGATGCAGCTTCTCCCCCAGGCGCACAACCGTGCGGTTGAACTCCTTAAGCTGTTCCTCGTCCCGCGCGGTGCCGTCCCTGAGCATAAAGCGGTTGTTGCCGAGAGGCTGAATCTCCAGAAAATCGTAGCGCCGCGCGATGTCGCACAGCTCGCCCCAGGGCCTGCCCTGCGCCACCGCCTCGAAAAGTTCTCCCCTCTCGCAGGCGGAGCCGACGATCAGGCCCTCTCTGAATTCCTCCAGTTTGGAGAGGGTGATCCTCGGGACGCGGTAAAAATGGTGAAGGTGAGACCAGGATATGAGCCGGTAAAGGTTTTTCAGTCCCGTCTTGTCCTGCGCGAGCAGAATCATGTGGTACGGCCGTGCGCTCTTGCCGTCCCCTCCGCGCAGTCCCGTGTTGATTTGCGCCACGCTGTGAACCCCGCGCCTGGCCATCTCCTTCACAAACACCGAGTAGATGAGGGCGAGCTCCCGCGCGTCGTCGCAGGCGCGGTGATGCTGGAAAGGCGGAAGCGCCAGCGCCTTGGCAACGGTATCCAGCTTGTGGTTTTTCAAATTGGGGTAAAGCACCCGCGCGATCGAAACGGTATCGATGGAGGTCATCGATAAATTCAGTCGGCTCCGCTCGGCCGCGTGCCGCAAAAATCCGGTGTCAAAGGCGGCGTTGTGGGCGACAAGCAAGCGGCATTCACCGCAGAATGCGAAAAAGTCGATGAGCGCTTCCTTTTCCCCCGGGGCATTCGCCACCATATCGTCGGTGATCCCGGTCATCTGGGAAATCCTCGGCGGAATCGGACGCCCGGGATGGACGAAAGTATCGAATTCTTCCGTCACCTCGCCGCCTTTCAGGCGCACCGCCCCGATTTCGGTGATCCGGTCGTTTTGCTGGGACAACCCGGTCGTCTCCAAATCAAAGACGATCACCTCGCCGTCCAGAGGCCCGTCCGCCTCCCCCGTCACGGCCGGTATCCTGTCGTTGACAAAATAAGCCTCCACACCGTAAAGGATTTTGATATCCTTGCCCTCTTTGTGCAGTTTCTCTTTCGCGTTCATCGCGTCGGGGAACGCCTGTACCACCCCGTGATCGGTGATCGCGACTGCCCTGTGTCCCCATTCGGCCGCGCGGTTGACCAAATCCTCTGTTTCGGACACCGCGTCCATCGCGGACATTTTGGTGTGCATATGCAGTTCCACCCGCTTGACGGGCGCGTTGTCCCGTTTGCGGTAGCGCACCACCGTCGATATCTCCTTGGCGCGCAGGACATTGGTCTTGCTGTACTCGTTGTAATCAAATGTACCGCGCACCAGGAGGCACACGCCGTCGGACAGCGTCTCCATCGCGGCGATTTTTTTCTTATCCCGCTTTTTGTCCAGCCACAGATTCACCGTGACGGAGTTGGTGCGGTCGGAAAGACAGAACTCAAAAATCAGACGGCTGCCGTCACGGTTTTCCCGGGATTCCAGCCCGAAAACCTCTCCCCAGACGACCGCCGTGCTGCCGTCCGCTTCCAGCTGCGAGAGGGGAACGGGTTTCTCGCGGACGGGAGAGCCGATCACAGCCCGCGCCGTCTTGAGGTAAATCGGCAGGCCGTCCTCCGGAGGGAGAGAAAAATCCTCTCCGCTCCCCCGAGCGAAGAGCGAAGCCTCTCGCTTCGTTTCTTCGGCAGGCGCAGGGGGAACCGCGGTTTCCCCGGCGGGGCTGGGTACCGCCGCTTTTTCCAAAAGTTCCCGGGCGTCGGACGGTTCCTCCCCCGCAAAACGCACGGCCACTTTGCGGCCGAACAGCGCGTCGATCAGCTCCCGAAGCTGTCTGTCCGCCCCGGTGGCGAGCAGCAGATCCGCCCCTCCGTGCGCCAGGGTGACGGTCAGGGTATCGTCGCTGAAGGCATAAACCGCGTCCCGAAAGGTGCCGTTCACCGGCAAATGGCGGCGGCGGAGCAGGGCGATCACCGTCTGCATGGCGTCCACGCTCAACGCGTCCCCGGGAAAACGGGGGACAATCTCCGTCCGAACCGAGAGCGCCTGCGTTATCTGTCCCTCCGCCTCGCTCAGCGTTTCAAAAGGCGGCACCGTTTCCATGCGCAGGCCGATCTGCAGCACCCCGGCATCCGCGCGGTGAGTCAGCCGCGTCACCCGCGCGCTTTGGACGCATAAAGGCAGCTTGTCGATCTCCAAATATCCCGCGAAAAGCTCTGAGCCAGTCATAGTTTTCCCGTTTCCTTTTCCGTGTCATCCCATCGTGTGATTTCTTCCATCAGGGCATCCACCGCTTTGTCCTGCGGGACGGTGCGCACCACTTCTCCCCGCTTGAAAAGGGCAAATGTGCCGTTTCCCCCCGCAAGACCGATGTCCGCTTCCCTCGCCTCTCCCGGGCCGTTGACCACGCACCCCATCACGGCGACCGTGATGTCCCTGCGCACGCCCCGGAGCCGGTTCTCCACTTCGTTGGCGATGGGAATCAAATCCACCGCCGTGCGCCCGCAGGTCGGGCAGGAGATGAGTGTCGCCCCGCCGCCCCGAAAACCCAGCAGATGCAGCAAATCCTTTCCCGCACGGACTTCTTCAAGCGGGATGTCGGTCAGGGAGACGCGCACGGTATCGCCGATGCCGTCGAGCAGCAGGCCCCCGATGCCTGCGGCGGACTTGATCAGCCCCGAGCGCGGCGTCCCCGCCTCGGTCACCCCGAGGTGCAGCGGATAATCGCACCGTTCGGCGACCAGCCGGTACGCCTCAAACATGGTGGGGACGTCGGAGGATTTCAGTGAGAGCACGATATCGTCAAAGTCGGCCGCGTTCAGAAGGGAAACATGGTACAGCGCGCTGTCGCAGAGGGCCTGAGCGGTGGGCCTGCCGTAACGGCTCAAAATGTCCTTTTCCAGAGATCCGCTGTTCACCCCGATGCGGATGGGAACCCCGTTGTCGCGGCAGACGCGCGCTACCGCCTTCACCCGCTCCGCGCCGCCTATGTTGCCGGGGTTCAATCGGATTTTGTCCGCCCCGGCCCGCACGCACTCGATGGCCAGGCGGTAATCGAAATGTATATCCGCGACCAGAGGGATATCCACCGCCGTCTTAATGGCATCGATCAGGCGCACGGCGTCCCGGTTCGGAACCGCCACCCGGACTATCTCGCAGCCCGCGTCCGCGAGTTCCTTCGCTTGGGCAACGTTTCCCGCGACGTCGGACGCCGGCACATTGAGCATCGACTGCACCGTCACCGGCGCGCCGCCACCGATGGTGACATTCCCCGCCTTGACCGGCCTGCTGATCCGCCTTTTCACGCCTTATCCTCCTCCGAACAGTTTTTTGATATCGCTAAAGGTGACCACCACCATCAGCAGCAGCAGAAGCGCCATACCGATGAGATGCACCATGGTCTCGTATTTCTGCGGAACCGGCCTGCGGGCGACGACTTCGATGAGCAGAAAAATCAGCCTCCCGCCGTCCAAAGCCGGGATCGGCAGCAGATTAAACACCCCAACGTTGACCGAGATGAGGGCGAAGACCGTGAGAATGCTGTAAATATTCTCCCGACTGATATGCTTTGCGGCCTCTCCCACCATATCGCCGATGATATCCACCGTCCCGACCGGCCCGGACAGCTCATTCAAACCGTATTTTCCGGTGATAATATCTCCAAGGCTCCACCAGACGGTCGAGCCCAGTGACCACTCGGTCTTGGCGGCCGTCACAAAAGTCCCCAAAAAAGTCTGCGGCACGCCGAGCAGCACAA
>CAZGXK010000019.1:2097-9900 GCA_964529775.1 uncultured Eubacteriales bacterium | reverse complement strand
GATAAAGCGCTGCCCCTGTTCATCCTGTGTCACCTCAAAGGTCACGTCCGGCAAAGAGACCTTACTCTGGGTGCCGTCGGCGTTTTTCCGGCGCACCATCATGGGCATATGGCCGTCCTCGTCGCTCTGCATGATCACCATCATATCGCTCTGAGTGACCACAGGCCGGCTGTTGATGCTCAAAATCGTGTCTCCCGGGCGCAGACCCGTCTGGTACGCCGTGGACGACTCGTCCAATTTGGCGATGGTATGGGTGGCGAAAAGCACTTCTCCGTTGCTCTTCGGCGTGAAGAACCCCACCCCGATGAGCAGCACAAAATACCCGAGGACAAAATTCATCATCACCCCGGCAACCACAATCAGAATACGCCGCCAGACGCTTTGATTCAGGAATGCGCGAGGGTCGTCGCTCTGTTCGTCTTCTCCCTCCATGGAGCAAAATCCGCCTATGGGCAGCAGCCGCAGCGAATACCGCGTCTCCCCCTTGCCGAAGGAAACCAGTTTCGGTCCCATGCCGATGGCAAATTCGTTGACCCGTACCCCGTACGCCTTCGCGACCAGAAAATGCCCCAGTTCGTGCACCAGTATGATGATGCCGAACAGGAGCAGAGCGATGAGGATGCGTATCACCCACATGGTTTTATCCCCTTTCCCGGTCGGCGCCGCTCAACACGCTCCAGAACAAGTTCTCGCGCCTCTCGGTCGGCCCGAAGAACCTCATCTGCATCCCCCGATGCCGGCCAGCCGTGCGAGAGAACCTCCCCCACAAGGTCCGGAATTTCCGTAAACCCGATCTCCCCCCGCAGGAACAGGGCAACCGCCTGCTCGTTGGCGCCGTTGAGAGCGGCTGGGGCGAGGCCTCCCAGTCTGAGCGCCTCCCTGCACAGAGGGAGGCAGCGAAACGTCCTCTCGTCGGGCCGGAAGAAACTGAGCGAACCGATGTCCGGCAGCGAGAGCGCGGGCGCCGGTGACGGCAACCGGTGCGGATAGGTCAGCGCGTACTGTATGGGAATGCGCATATCCGCAACCCCCAGTTGGGCAAGAAGCGCATGGTCGGCGAATTCCACCAGCGAGTGCACGATGCTCTCGCGGTGAACCACCACCTCGATATCCTCCGGCGGCACGTCAAACAGCCAGCGCGCCTCTATCATCTCAAGCCCTTTGTTCATCATGGATGCGCTGTCCACGGTGACCTTGGCGCCCATGTTCCAGTTGGGATGGCGCAGAGCGTCTTCAGGCGTTACCGACCGCAGCTCGTCCTCCGATTTGCCGAAAAAAGGCCCCCCGGACGCGGTGAGAATCAGTTTGCGGACGGCGCGTTCCGGCGGCGCCCCCTGAAGGCACTGAAATATCGCGGAATGTTCGCTGTCCACCGGCAGCAGGGCAACGCCGCGATCCCTCACGGCCTGCATGACCAGGGCCCCGCCCGCCACCAGCGTCTCTTTATTGGCAAGGGCCACGGTGTGTCCCGCCGAGACGGCGGCGAGAGTGGGACGAAGCCCGACCGTCCCCACCACCGCGTTGAGCACGATGTCCGCGCCGTCCAAAGCGGCGAGTTCGCACAGCCCCTCCATGCCGGAGAGAACGCGAACGGGCGTGTCGGCAACCCTCACTTTGAGATCGGCCGCCGCCTCACGGTCGGCCATCACGGCGTAATGTGGCTCAAACCGCCGAATCTGCGCCTCCATCGGGGCCACGCGATGCCCGGCGGCGAGGCCGAGAACCCGATATCCGCAGCCCGGCGCCACATCGAGTGCCTGGGTACCGATGGAACCGGTAGAGCCCAGCAAAACCAGATTTTTCACTCAGGGTCACCTCGCGACAGCAAAAAGCGCAAGGGCGGCGATCCGATCGACCGCCGCCGGCAAAAAGAATCCGCACTATGCAATGGGCGGCAGACACAGGCACACGGCGTACACCGCGGGGGCGACGAAAATCAGCGAATCAAACCGGTCCATGATTCCGCCGTGTCCGGGCAGCACATGGCCAAAATCTTTCACATGGGTCTGCCTCTTGATAATCGAACAGAAAAGATCTCCCAGCACCGAAAGCGGAGAGAGAAGAAGCGCCATCAGCCCCACCTGCCAGTAGCGCATCGCGGGGCCGCCCGCGGGCAGGCAGGCGGCGTCGTAAATCCACGCGCCGAGCAGGCTGGCGAGGACCGCCACCGCCACTCCGCCGATAAACCCCTCCACCGTTTTTTTGGGGCTGATTTCGGGACAAAGCGGGTGTTTGCCGCACAGCGACCCCACAAAATACGCCCCGATATCGCAAAACCACGCGATGATAAAACAGAGAATAATATAGAAAAGTCCCTGCGGCAGCGCCCGAACATAGGCGGCGCAGGACAGCCCGCCCCCCACCACGAGGGAAACAAAAAAAACAAATCCCGTCTCCGCCACCTGAAGCCTCCCGTGATAGGCGATTTGAAGGATGACCAGCACGAGCGCATAGAGAAAGACCGCGGCCGCCGCTATTCCGGGATTCCCGAAAAGCATCAAAAAGGGCTCCGCCGCCGCAAAAACCAAAGCCGACGCCAAAATTCCCTTGTGTTTGAGATATCCCGTGACCATCAGCAGTTCCATTATCGCGAGGACATTGAAAACCCCCACCGCAGCGGAAATTCCCCAGGGAGGGAAAAAGAGCATAATTGCCAGCGCCAACGGAAGACCGATAAGCCCGGTGATGATGCGCGCTTTCACGGGTACCACACCCTTTCAGGGAAATCGATGGTCTCACACGCCGCCGAAGCGGCGGTTCCTCTCGGCGTATTCCGCAAGGGCCCTGTCCAGATCCCGCTCGGTGAAATCCGGCCAAAGCACATCCATGAACACATACTCGGCATAGGCGGCCTGCCAGAGCAAAAAATTGCTGGTGCGGTACTCCCCGCTCGGACGGATGATCAGATCCGGGTCCGGCTGACCGGAAGTGTCGAGCACCGAAGATATGGTTTCCTCGTCAATCCGCTCCGGGAGCAGTTCGCCCCTCTGGACTTCCTGCGCCAGTTTCCGCGCGGCGCTCGCCAGTTCGTGGCGTCCGCCGTAATTGACGGCGATGTTGAGCACCATGCCGGTTTTGCCGGCCGTCTCCCGCTCCGTCTCCCGCATGAGTTCGAGAATGTCGGCGGCGAGCGGCGTGCGGTCCCCGATAAAGCGGGTGACGATATTCTCCTGCCGGAAGTCGCGCAGCGATTCTTTCAGATAATCGCGCAGCAAATCCATGAGGGCGTCCACTTCTTCTTGGGGGCGCTTCCAGTTTTCGGTGGAAAAGGCGTAGAAAGTGACCACTTCCACCCCGCGCGCCTCGCAGGCCTTCACGATCTTGCGAAACGTCCGCGCCCCCTGGGCATGACCGGCCCTGCGGGGCAGACCGCGCTTCGCGGCCCAGCGACCGTTTCCGTCCATGATAAACCCGATATGCCTCGGGTGACGGAGAGCGGAAGAATCCGGCGTGTTCTTTCGAGAGGCCATTTGGCGTCAAATCTCCATAATCTCTTTCTCCTTGGCGGAGGCCTCGGAGTCGATGCGCTTGCAGTAGCGGTCGGTCAGGTCCTGCATATCCTTTTCGGCGACTTTGAGGTCGTCTTCGGTGATCTCACCCTGCTTTTTCTGCGCCTTCAGCTTCTCGATGCCGTCGCGGCGGATGGAGCGCACGGCGATCTTGCACTCCTCGGCGTATTTGTAGAGAGTCCGGCTCAGCTCCCTGCGGCGTTCCTCGTTGAGCGGAGGGAAGATCAGGCGAATAGAAGTGCCGTCGCTCTGCGGGTTGATCCCGATATCAGATGCCAGAATGGCGCGCTCGATCCCCTTCAGGGTGCTCTTGTCCCACGGGGTAATCAAGAGCGTTCGCGGCTCCGGCACCGAGACGGCGGCAAGCTGATGAACCGGCGTGGACACGCCGTAGTATTCCACCGAGATCTTGTCCAGCACGCCGGGGTTGGCCCGTCCCGCGCGCACGGTGGCGTATTCACTCACGAGCGCGTTCACCGTTTTCTCCATTTTTTCTTGGGATTTGTCTAAAATCTCCTGCATGATTTTCACCCTTTCTCAGGCGTCAGCTCCGCGCCGTCGGTCACCGCACTATTGTGCCGATGGCCTCCCCTCTCGCGGCGCGGACAATATTTTGGGGATCGTCCAGATGAAACACCAGAATAGGCAGATGGTTGTCCCGGCACATGGTGGCCGCCGTGGAATCCATCACCTTCAGCTCCTTGTTGAGCACATCCAGATAGGAGATTTCATCGTATTTCACGGCGTTCGGATGGGTTTTCGGGTCGCTGTCGTAGATTCCGTCCACCAGGCTCGCCTTAAAGATGATGTCCGCCTCGATCTCCGCCGCGCGCAGCGCCGCAGCGGTGTCGGTGGAAAAGAACGGATTCCCAGTACCGCACCCGAAAATCACCACTCTCCCCTTTTCCAGATGGCGGATGGCGCGCGCGCGAATATACGGCTCGGCGATCTGATTCATCACGATGCCGGTCTGCACCCGCACCTCGCACCCGAGCTGTTCGAGCGCGTCCGCCAGCCCCAGAGCGTTGATAGCGGTCGCGAGCATTCCCATATGGTCCGCGCGGGTGCGGTCCATCTTTCCGCTTTGACGACCTCTCCAGAAGTTGCCGCCGCCCACGACGACAGCCATCTGCACACCCGCATCGGCGCATTCTTTCACGGCTTTGGCGATACCGAGAACGGTATCGAAATCGATCCCCATTCCCTTGTCGCCCGCCATCGCCTCTCCGCTGAGCTTAAGAAGAATGCGCTTGTAAGCCATTTGCATAGGTACCACCCCATTTTCCCGAATGAGATTAAGACCTCATCGCGCAAAAGCCACCGGCCGTGCCTCTCCGCCGGAAGGCGGCAAAGACGGTTTCGCTCTTTGTGCGACACTGTCTTTATTGTACACGATTTGAGCCGGTCTGTAAACCCGTTTTTTCCGCTTTTTACGGTCTCACCCGCGAAGAGTGCACCCGATTTGTTCAAGGTGACGGATAATTTTCCTCATCGGCACCTCGATATCGGCATCCGTCAGGGTACCCTCCTCGCTGCGAAACCACAGGCTGTAGGCCACGTTTTTGTACCCCTCCCGAATCTGCGGACCCTGGTACACATCGAAAAGCCGCACCTCTTCCAAAAATCGTCCCCCCGCCCCGCGAATGGCGGACTCGATGGCCGCCACGGGGAGCGCGCTCTCGCACAGCACCGCAAGGTCCCTCTCCACCGCGGGGTATTTGGGAAGCGGGCGGTAAACCGCGGCCGGCTTGCTGCCCGTGAACAGCGCGTCCAGATAAACTTCCGCGATATACACCTTGTGGCCGATTCCCACGTCCTCCGCCATATCCGGGTGAAGTTCGCCGAAGAGGGCAAGCGTCTTTTCCCCCGCCACGGCGCGCGCCGAGCGGCCTGGGTGCCCGTACGGCTCGTGCGCTCTCTCGTACTCCGCCTCCACGCCGAAAAGCGACATCAGCGATTCTATGATTCCCTTCAGCGTAAAAAAGCTCTCGTTCTCCCCGTACATCCCGATACACAGCGTGAGCAATTCTTTCGGCTGTCCGGCAAGCGGGAGCTCTTTGGGTATAAACCGCTTGCCGATTTCAAACAGTCGCGCCGCGGGAGCCTTCCGGCTGTCGTTGGTGGCAAGAACTGTGAGCATACTGGTGACAAGCTGGGTGCGCATCACCGAATACTCGTCCCCCAAGGGGTTTCGGATCGGGATCGCCGCCCGCCTCGCATCGCCCTCCGGCAAACGGAGCGTGTCCGCCGCCTTGGGGCTGATAAACGAGAACGTCGTGATTTCCCGAAGGCCCGCCGACACCAGCAGGCTCTTCACGGAGTCCGTTTTTTTGCGCTCCTCCGATTTGCGCCCGCGCCTGACCTGTCCGCTCATACGGGTACCCACGATATGCCCGTACCCGTACACCCGCATGATCTCCTCGGCGAGGTCCGCCCTGCCCTCGATATCGTCGCGAAAAGACGGCACAAGGCAGTTCAAAATCCCGTCCTCCAAAGTGGTCTCGATATCCAGACGGTTGAGAATGTCCGCCATGGTGCGGTGCGGCACACGCACGCCCAAAAGCGCGTTGATACTGTCCGCATCCACCCGAAGCAGCCTCGGCTTCGGCAGTGAGACATACCGGTCGATGGCGCCGTCCACAATATCGCCGGCGTCCAGCTCGTTGATCAGCTGCAGCGCGCGGTTCATGGCGTATTCCACATTGAGAATGTCCACCCCGTGCTCAAAACGGGCGGAGGATTCGGTGCGCATACCGAGCGACCGCGCCGTGCGGCGGACGCTGTCCCTGCGAAATTTGGCGGACTCCAGAAAGAGCTCGGTGGTGTCCTCTTTGATCTCGCTGTTCAGGCCGCCCATGATTCCGGCGAGGCACGAGGGCGCTTCCTCGTCCGCGATAACCAGCATCTCGCCGCTCAGCGTGTGCTCTCTGCCGTCCAGAGTGGTCATCGTCTCCCCCTCGTGCGCTCTGCGGACGATAATACGGTTTCCCCGGATATCCCGCCGGTCGAAAGCGTGCATCGGCTGCCCGGTCTCGAGCATCACAAAATTGGTGATGTCCACAATATTGTTGATCGGGCGCATCCCTGCGGAGCGCAGGCAGTCCTGCATCCAGACGGGCGACGGGGCGATGCGAAGGTTGTTGACCGCTCTCCCCAAATACCGCGGGCAGAGGTCGCTGTCCTCCACATCCACCCGAATCACATCCCGTATGTCCCCACCGGCCGTGCGATAACCGGGGAGCGGCGCGTGAAACGGCGTCTGCAGAGCGACGGCAATCTCCCTCGCCACGCCGAGTACGCTCTGGCAATCCGGCCGGTTCGCGGTGATTTTGAAATCGATGACGGTATCGTTGAGGTGCAAAACCTCGCGCATATCCGTGCCGGGGGCGATATCCCCGCTCAGAATCAGGATGCCGTTCACTCCGGCACCGGGATAATCGTCCTCTTTCAGACCAAGTTCCTCCCCGGAGCAGAGCATACCCTCCGAGGGCAGGCCGCGCAGTTTTCCTCTCTTAATATGCTTCCCGTTTGGCAGACGGGAATCGTGCAGGGCAACCGGCACCGTCGCGCCCTCAAAGACATTTTGGGCGCCGGTGATGATCGGCACAGCCTCTCCGGTGCCGACATTCATCCGGCAAATCTGCAGTTTATCGGCGTTCGGGTGCTTTTCCAACTTCTCTATGCGCCCCGCCACCACGTTTTGAAGGGAAGCGCCGAGATAGTCCACGCTCTCCACTTCAAACCCGCTCATCACCATCTTCTCGCACAGCTCGTCCACCGAGACGGGGATATCCACATACCGTTTCAGCCATGATAAGGATATTTTCATGTCCGTCCTCCTCGCTCAAAACTGTTCCAGAAAACGCACGTCGTTCTCAAACAACAGCCGGATATCGCTGATCTTGTGGCGCGTGGTGGTCAGGCGGTCGAGCCCGATGCCGAACGCGAAGCCGCTGTACACTTCAGGGTCGATGCCGCACCCCGCAAGAACGCGCGGGTGCACCATGCCGGCGCCAAGAATCTCAATCCACCCGCTCCCCTTGCACACGCGGCAGCCCTTGCCTCCGCACTCGGAACAGGTGACATCCACCTCGACGCTCGGCTCGGTGAACGGAAAATAGGACGGGCGGAATTTCACCTCGGTTTCCGGGCCGTAGATCTCTTTGGCAAACTGCTCGAGCACCCCTTTGAGATCGCACATGGTGATGCCTCTGTCCACCACCAGCCCCTCCACCTGATGAAAAACCGGGGAATGAGTGGCGTCCACCTCGTCCGCACGGTACACCCTGCCGGG
>CAZGXK010000019.1:0-2087 GCA_964529775.1 uncultured Eubacteriales bacterium | reverse complement strand
GGGCTGATCATGCGGATGGGCGGGCGGGTGCTCTCCATGGTGCGGATCTGGGCGGCGGAAGTCTGAGTGCGGAGGAGCAGCTCGTCCGAGAGGTAAAAAGTGTCCTGCATATCTCTCGCAGGATGGTCGGCGGGCACGTTGAGCGCCTCAAAATTGTAGTGCTCGGTCTCCACTTCGGGGCCGTCCACCACGTCGAATCCCATGCTGAGAAAAATGTCGATCAGTTCCTCGAGCACCTGGTTCAGCGGATGCAGACCGCCTTTTGGGGGGCGCTCTCCCGGCAGGGTGATGTCCAGCGTTTCGGCCTTGAGTTTCGTTTCCTTAACCGCCCGCGCCAGCTCTTTTTCCTTCGCGCCGATTTTTTCCTCCAGCGCGCGGCGCAAATCGTTGACCGCCTGCCCGAATTTCGGGCGCTCTTCCGCGGGCATACTGCCCATCCCGCGAAGCAGGCCTGTCAACTCTCCCTTTTTGCCGAGCATCCGAACCCGAAACTCCTCCAGCTCTTTTTGAGAGGTTATCTCCTGCAGGCGGGAAAGCGCCCGATCACGCATCTCTTGCCATGTCTCGGTCATGGTGATCCTCCTCCACTCAGCTTATGTTATCGGTAGGGAATTTCCTGTCCCAGCGCCTCCCGGGCACGGTCCGCATTCTCGAGGCAGAGCCACCGCAAAAAGAGAAGAGCATCCTGCTGTTCCTCCTGCGGAACCGAGCCGTTGAGCGCGACCGTGAGATCGGAGGTGACGGGCAAAGCGTAGACTTTGTCATCCTCTCTCAGGGTGAGGGACGTGTCGCTGATATGTTCCAGCAATACCGCGCCGGAGAGATCCGAGCACCGATCGATTTTATCGGTAAACGCCGCCTCTATCTGAAAAAGGGTGGGAGGAGTATCCGTCGAGAGCTTCGCGGTGAGCATCTGCTCATAATATTTGACCGCCGCCGTCTCCACGATCACCCGCGTCCCCGTCTGATCGGTATACTCGCGGGCAAGGTCTTCCAACGCCGGTCCTTTGTCGGCGTCGCAGGTGAGCAAGCGCACCGTATACCGGGTTGGCGTGACGCCGTTCGTGGTCGTCGTGACATCCTGCTTCGAGCAGGCGGCAAGGCACAGCACGATCAGCGCGCACAGCAGGCACCGTTTTGCGATGGTCATACCATCCCCCTCCTCTTTATCCGTCTGTTCTCAGTATACGCCTGTCGACGGATTTTTTCAACTCTTTTCAGAGGCAACCGGTAAAACGGCGTGAAAAACAACCGAGAGCAGCACCGCAAAAGCGTTCGGCTCCCGCGGTGCTGTCGGTTTAGGGCCTTAGCCGAAATCGACCACAGGCGGCACGGCAAAGCGCCGTCTCAGAAAACAAAGGTATCCATGCCCATGGCGTAATGCAGATAGATGCGCAGCGCCTCCGCGATATCCACCGACGTGTCGCGATTCAAATCTGCCCGGTCCTGTTCGGATTCATCCAGCATGGTCACTCCGCAGGCGTATTGATAAACTCGGAAAGCATCTCCCAAATTAATTTGGCCGTCGCCGTCCACATCCCCGAGTTTCCCCTCGGCGGGAGACGAGGGCGACGGATTGGCGGTACTTCCCGGTAATGCGGTCGATGTCGTCGTGGTCGGCGCGGCGGTGGTGGTAAAGGTTGAGAGTGTTGTTGTGGTCTTAGGCGCAGCCGTGCTGGCGGTCGTTGTCGCCGATGGCGTCGTTGTGGTGGAAGTAGTGGTCAGCTTTGTCGTTGTGGTCGTCGCGGGTGAGGTAACCGTCGTCGATGTAGCACTTGTTGTGGTGGTTGATGTTGTTGTCGCGGTCGTGGTAGTCGTTGTAGTTGTAGTTGTCGTTGTCGTTGTTATAATGGTTGTCGTGGTCGTAGTGGTCGTGGTGATAGTAGTAGGCTTTGTAGTCGTGGTTGTAGTCGTTGTAGTGGTCGTGGTCGCCGATGTGGTGGTTATCGTTGTAGTTGATGTCGTGGTTATTGTAGTTGTTGTAGTTGTGGTAAGCTCTGTCGTTGTGGTTGTCGTGGTGGTCGTTGTCGTGGTTGTAGTTGTAGTTGTAGTTGTAGTTGTCGTGGTGGTGGTTGTCGAAGTCGTAG
>CAZGXK010000018.1:0-17429 GCA_964529775.1 uncultured Eubacteriales bacterium | reverse complement strand
GGCGGTGGAGGTGGGCTCTACGCGGGCGGTGAACGGGAAAGAGGTGACATCCAGATACAGGAAAGTCTCGGAGCCCATCAGCTCGGTGACTTCCACCTTGGCCTTGACCGTGCAGTCCGCGAACTCCTGCAGATAGCGCGGCTCGTCGTGGACATCCTCGGGACGGATGCCCATGATCACTTCTTTGTCCACATAAGGTTCCAACACACCTTTCTCGTTCTTGGACGGCGGCAGCGGAATCTGATATTTCACCCCGCGGGTGGTCTTGGTGTCTTCGGTTCCGAATTCGACATAATAGGTGTCGTCCTTTTTGATGAGCTTGGAATCGATGAAGTTCATCTGCGGGCTGCCGATAAAGCCCGCCACAAACATATTGCACGGCTTGTCGTACAGGAACTGCGGCGTGTTCACCTGCTGGATCACGCCGTCTTTCATCACAACAATGCGGTCGCCCATGGTCATGGCTTCCGTCTGATCGTGGGTGACATACACGAAAGTGGTGCCGAGCCTTTGATGCAGTTTGGAGATCTCGGTACGCATCTGGGCGCGCAACTTGGCGTCGAGGTTCGACAGCGGCTCGTCGAGAAGGAAGACCTTCGGCTCGCGCACGATGGCACGGCCCAAGGCGACACGCTGGCGCTGGCCGCCGGAGAGCGCCTTCGGCTTGCGGTCGAGCAGATGAGCGATATCGAGGATGCGCGCGGCCTCTTCCACGCGGCGCTTGATTTCCTCTTTCGGGGTCTTGCGCAGCTTCAGGCCGAACGCCATATTCTCGAAAACTGTCATGTGCGGATACAGCGCGTAGTTCTGGAACACCATCGCGATGTCGCGGTCTTTCGGAGCCACCGTGTTGACCAGGCGGTCTCCGATGTACAACTCACCCTCCGAGATCTCCTCAAGACCGGCGATCATGCGCAGCGTGGTGGATTTTCCGCATCCGGAAGGGCCGACCAGAATGATGAATTCCTTGTCTTTGATCTCCAGATTGAAATCGGAGACGGCCGTCACCCCGCCGGGATAGTGCTTGTAAATACCTTTTAACGTTAAGCTTGCCATACCATAAAACCTCCTGCCGAAAAATTGCCCAAGCGGTCAAAACGTCAGCATCGGGACAGAACATCGCCAACGGATTTCGGGCATTTGAAATCACCTATACTATACCAGATTCCAAGTCAAATAGCTATACTTGGATTGACCAAACTTTCAAGAATGGGTTTAGATAAATCCAATAAAAAAATCCTCAAGAATCGTCGTTATCACTAAATCCACGGTCAAAAAATTGCTGAATTTCTCCGTCGGTGAGACACCGGCTTTGCCCCGGAAGGAGCGATCTGTCCAGCGCAACGCCGCCCATGGAAATTCGCGACAGCGCGAGCACATGAAGTCCGAAAACGGCGAACATCCGCTTGATCTGGTGATATTTTCCCTCGTGTAGGGTCACTTTGACGGTGAGGCCATTCTCTTCTTTACAGGCGGCCGGAAGGCAGCTCTCCCCGCTGGAGAGGGTCACCCCCGTTTCAAACGCGCTGAGGACGTCATCGGTGACCGGGGCATCCAGTGTCACGAGATAGGTCTTCGGAATGTGGCTTTTCGGGGAGAGGAGTGCGTGGGCGAAGTCGCCGTCGTCGGTGAGCAGGACAAAGCCTGTGGTATCTTTATCGAGTCTTCCGGCCGGGAATATTCCGTCCCGCCGCCACTCGTCCGGCAGCAGATCCCTAACCGTTTGGGTCTTCGGGTCGTGGGAGACACAGAGCACACCGGCCGGTTTGTTCATCATAATATACAAGTGCCTTCGGAAACAGACGGTTTTGCCGCAGAACGTCACCCGCGCCTGCTCAGGGTCTATCTTCACGGAAGGGTCGCGCACCGTCAGGCCGTCCAGCGTCACAAGGCCGTGCCGCACACGCTCTCCCGCCTCGCTCCGGCTGCAGACGGTCTGAGAAGCGAGCCACTTGTCAAGCCGCCACAACACACACATCTCCCCTTCGCCAACATGAGTCCTCTTATTCCACCCGTAGGAATCCGTGGGTCTGTGCCGAGCCGCAGGGGTATGGCCGTGGCAGCGCCAGAGCGTACAAATCATAGGCGCGGCACTCGAGAGCAAAGATGCGTTTGGCACGGTTGCCAAGTGAATCTATCTGAGATGAGCGGGTGAGAAACGGCACTTTTGTCCCGTTCTCGCGGGCACGGCGCAGAAGAGAAAGGCCTTCTTTTGTGGCGCCGAGCACCCGCACATAAGGCGGAACTCCCTCGGCGTCATCCGCCGTCACACCCAAAAACGCACACCAGATCAACCGCTGAAGACGGGTGCGGGAATACCGCTTGGTTTTGGCAAGAGCGATGAGCGATTCCAGGCTGTCCGCCTGCTCAACAGCGTGAAAGAGGCGGTTTTCAATTCCCTCGCTGAGCGCGGGCAGCGAGCGGAGTTCCTCCTGCGAGCGCTGACGGAGAACGGCGAGCACCTCGCGCTCGATTCTCTCATCGCTCGACGGAGATACCCCGTCCCCCACCGCGGAAGTGAGCAGATCCAACACGGCTCCCGGCACATAAGGAGCCGTGTTCACCACCCTTCCGGCCCGCACCGTTTCCCGCAAAAAGGATGCGGAAGCCATGCCGCCCACAGGGGCAAAATCGTCATGTGCGGCTCCGAAACGTTTCACAGTAAAAGGCTGCATGGGTTTGGCCAGTGCGCGGTTTGCCAGAAGGTACTCAACCGCCAGAGTGTTGTTGGGAGAATCGAGCAGTGCTGCCGCCTTTTCCCCGGCGGTTTCCGCCACCGCTTGGCGCTGCGCCGCCGCGTAAGGCAGACCTGTCTGCATCAATCCCCTCAAGCGCTGAGAAACCCGATCGGAAAGTAAATAACCGCACAGTTTTTGCAGCGGTTCCACTTTCCCGCACTCGCTTCCGAAGCTGACGAGATCCGCCCCCACGGCGCTGAGCAGAAAAACGCCGCCCTGAGCAAAAAGCTGAGCGGACGCGAGACACCACGGCAGCGGCAGTTCCACCACCAAATCCACCCCGCAGAGCAGTGCCGCGCGTACGCGGCGATACGGGTCAAGCAGCGCGAGGGTGCCCCTCTGGGTGAAGCATCCGCTCATCACCGCCACCACATGAGTGGCTCCGCCCTCCCTCTCGGCGCGGGTATGCTCGATCAGGTATTCATGTCCGTTGTGAAACGGGTCAAATTCCGCGATGATTCCAGCAACTTTCACGGCAGCACACTCCTTTTTCGCGTTTTAGGCTTGAAAAAAGGGAGAAATCGTTTTATAATATAAAAAAATAGAATGAGTCTACCGCCAGTATACCGTATTCCGAATCAAATTGCAAGCGATTATCTGGGCGACGATCTGCCCGAAGAAAGGACGATATCCTTTGAAAATTCTTGTCATCAATGCCGGAAGTTCCTCATTGAAATACCAGCTCATCGATATGGACGGTGAGCGCTGCCTCGCCAAAGGCGTTTGTGAGCGCATAGGAATCGACGGAGCCTTTCAGCACGAGACGGCAAAGGGTTATAAGCTGAAAAGCAAACCCGCGATGAAAGACCACATTGCCGCCTTCGCGGTGGTCAAGGCCGCACTCACCGAGGGTGAGGGCAAGGTGATAAACGATGTCTCCGAACTCACCGCTATCGGGCACCGCATTGTGCAGGGCGGCGCCTATTTCGACCGATCGGTGCTCGTGAACGAGGAAGTCCTGAAAAAAATCGAGGAACTCATCCCGCTCGGGCCCTTACACAATCCGGCGAGCGTACAGGGGATACTCGCCGCGACCGAGGCGTTCGGAAAAGACCTGCCTCAGGTGGTGGTCTTCGATACCGCCTTTCACCAAACCATGCCCCCAAAAGCTTATATGTTCGGATTGCCGTACGACTGTTACGAGCAGTACGGAGTGCGCCGGTACGGCTTTCACGGCACTTCACACCGCTATGTGGCGGCACGCTGCCAGGAATTGCTCGGCAAGCCGGACGGCAAAGGGACGCGAATCATCACCTGTCACCTCGGCAACGGTTCCTCACTCGCCGCCATCAAAGACGGCAAAGTCATCGACACCACGATGGGACTTACACCGCTTGACGGCTGCATGATGGGTACTCGCTGCGGCACAATTGACCCGTCGGCTGTCACCTTTGTGATGGAGAAGAAGGGCCTTTCCCCCTCCGAGATGGACACATTAATGAACAAACAGTCTGGTATGCTGGGCATCTCCGGATTATCGAGCGACGACCGAGATATCACCGAGGCGGTAGCCACCGGAAACGAGCGGGCAAAGCTCGCGTGGGATATGCGCAGCTATCAGATCATCAAACTGGTGGGCGGATATGTAGCGGCGCTCGGCGGGCTGGACGCCATCGTCTTCACCGCCGGAATCGGGGAAAATCAGCCGATTATCCGACGTGAAGTGCTTCAATCGCTCTCCTACCTCGGTATGACAATCAACGAGGAGACCATCGATACCCGCAAGCGGGAAGTGGAAATCAGCGGCAGTGATTCCGCCATCAAGGCGTATGTCATCCCCACCAATGAAGAACTGGTCATCGCAAGGGATACAAAAGCCATCGTCCAAAGTCTGTAACAGAAAGCGGTGTGCCGGCAACAAGCACACCGCTTTCTTCGGGCGCCAAGTCCTGGGCGGCGTCGCACACAACTATGTGCCAATTTTATGAATGAAGGGAAAGCGGGATATGGAGCCACGCCATGTGATCGACCTGTGCGATTTAAGCACCGAGACGTGGGAAGAACTGACCACGCTCGCCTGTGACATCCGGCAGAATGTATCCGCCTATGCCCACCGCTGCGACGGAATGGTCATGGCAACCCTGTTTTATGAGCCGTCCACCCGCACCCGGATGTCTTTTCAAACAGCTATGTTGCGCCTTGGTGGAAAACTGATCGGTTTTAACAATCCCGGCAGCTCATCGGTTGCCAAGGGAGAATCGCTCAAGGACACGGTGCGTGTGGTGAGCGGATACGCGGACCTCATTGTCATCCGCCATCCCATGGCGGGCGCCGCCAAGGCGGCCTCGCTGTATTCCCGGGTTCCGGTGATCAATGCGGGGGACGGAGGGCATTGGCATCCCACCCAGACGCTGACGGATCTTGTGACTCTGCAAAACGAAAAAGGAAGATTAGATCACCTGCACCTAGGGCTATGTGGCGATTTGAAAAACGGTCGCACCGTCCACTCGCTTATCAAGGCGCTGAGCCGTTTTCCGAGTAACACATTCACCCTCATCTCCACCCCGTCGCTGCGCATTCCCGCTTATGTGCGAGATCAGCTTCAGCAGAGCGGGTGCCTGTTTCGGGAAGCGGACAGTCTCGCCGAGGCGATCGGAGAACTGGATGTTCTCTACATGACACGTATTCAGCGCGAACGCTTTGAGAGCGCGGAGGACTACAGGCGACAGGCGGGAGTATATGTCCTCGACACAGAGAAACTGGCGCTCGGCAAAAACGACCTCATTGTGATGCACCCGCTCCCGCGGGTTGATGAAATCGCGGTGGAAGTGGACGACGACCCGCGCGCCAAATACTTCGAGCAGACGGAATACGGCCTTTACGCGCGCATGGCGCTGATCCTGACCATGCTCCGCCATCCGGAAAAGCAGCTGTCCCCTCTGCCGGAGAGTTCGCGTTCCCGCTGCGAAAACCCCCATTGCATCACGGCGTGGGAGGAATATCTCCCCCGCATCTTCCGAGAGGAGGGGAATAAACTTGTGTGCGAATACTGCGATTCCCCTCTGCGCTGACCCGGTCATCCTCTACGGTTCCCCACGCGATGACGGGGTATGCGCGCACTGGCTCAATGTTTTGCTGCGCACCGCGCCGAAAGCGCTTGTGTATCACTGTTTTAAGGGTTCTCCCTCCCCCTGTGACGACTGCCGGGCCTGCCGTACCTCTCCGCGCTGCCGCCTGCACGATCTCGATGCCGTTTACGACGCGGTGGAAGCGTGCGAGCGGCTGATTTTTCTCACGCCCGTTTTCAACCGCTCTTTCCCCGCTCCGCTCAAAGCCGTCATCGACCGCTTTCAGTGCTATTATTCTTCCCGTTTTTTCCGTGGAATTCATCCGGCCATCGAGAAGCCCAGGCAGGCGGCCCTGCTCACCGTCTGCGGAAGCGAACGGGAAGACGGAAGATACTTGGAGTATCAGCTTTCCCCTCTGCTCACCGTTCTCCACGCGACATGGGCGAGCGCGGTACATATTCGGGACGCCGACACCGACCGACCACTTTTTTCCTCTTTACCGGATCTTGAACAAATCTTTCCGCAAAAAACATCCGCCGAATGAGAGCCATTCTCTTCGGCGGAATTTTGTTGAAAAGTCAAGACGGCATATTCGGTGCCAGTATCGGGATGCCTTAGTTCCTCATTTGTTTGGCGACCGCATCCAAAAACTCCATGGTGCTGACGGCGGTCTTGTTCGGCAGCGTGGATATGGCGATCAGATCTTTAGTCATCACGCCGCTCTCGATGGTTCGGATGGTGGCGCTCTCCAGGGTATCGGCAAAACACATCAAATCGGGCAGGCCGTCGATCTCTGCGCGTTTGCGCAGCGCGCCAGTCCACGCAAAGATGGTGGCGACCGAATTGGTGGAAGTCTCCTCCCCCCGCAGGTGGCGATAATAATGGCGGGTGACGGTGCCGTGGGCCGCCTCAAATTCGTATTTTCCGTCGGGCGAGACCAGAACGCTGGTCATCATGGCGAGCGAGCCGAAAGCGGTGGCGACCATGTCGCTCATCACGTCACCGTCGTAATTCTTGCACGCCCAGATAAACCCGCCCTCCGAGCGAATGACTCGGGCGACCGCGTCGTCGATGAGGGTGTAAAAGAAAGTAATACCCGCTTTCTCAAACAGTTCACGGTACTCGGCCTCGTAGATCTCGGCAAAAAGGTCCTTAAAGCGATGATCGTAGGTTTTCGAGATGGTATCTTTGGCGGAAAACCACAAATCCTGTTTGGTGTCCAGCGCAAAGCGAAAGCAGGTTCTCGCAAAACTGGAGATGGAGATGTCGGTGTTGTGTACTCCCTGTACAATGCCTCCTCCGTTTGAGAAATCGTGAATAAGCGCTCGTGTTTCGGCGCCGTTCGCGTCGGTCAGCACTATTTCCGCTTTGGACCCCGACGGTACAGAGAGTTCCGTGTTTTTATAAATATCCCCGTAAGCGTGACGCGCGAGGGTAATCGGTTTTTTCCAGGTGGAGACGGTAGGCACAACGCCTTTGACCAGAATCGGCGCGCGAAACACCGTGCCGTCCAGCATCGCACGGATGGTGGCGTTGGGACTTTTCCACATCTGTTTGAGTCCGTATTCCTCCACCCGCTGTGCGTTGGGCGTGATGGTCGCGCATTTGACTCCAACCCCGTACTTTTTGATGGCGTTGGCGGCCTCCGCCGTCACCGTGTCGTCCGTCTTATCGCGGTTGGGAAGGCCCAAATCGTAATATTCCGTTTTAAGCTCCACAAAGGGGAGCAAAAGTTTTTCCTTTATCGCCTGCCATATTATGCGGGTCATCTCGTCGCCGTCCATCTCGACAAGCGGCGTTTTCATCGGTATTTTGGTCATAAAACCCACTCCCTGCCGTTCATGTTTCCTTCGAAAATCGAAGGATTGCCGAAGAGCAGACACGGTCAAAGCGAAAACCGTCTCCACGCGATACGGGCTTATCCCTGAATTGCTATCCCATCTACGGGGAGAAATCCCGTCGCCACCGGGTCCACGGCGCCGCCGTCCACCCGCACCTCAAAGTGCAGGTGCGCACCGTAAGAATGTCCGGTGTTGCCTATTGCGGCGATCACCGTCTCTCCGCCGTACACCACATCCCCCACCGAGGCATATAGTGCGCTGCAGTGTCCGTACAGCGTGATGATCCGGCGCCCCAAAACATCATAACCGTGGTCGATCATCATGTAATTTCCGTAGCCGTCGGCATCATAGCCGGTAAAGGCAACCACGCCGTCGGCCGCCGCAACGATCGGCTTATCGGTGGAATCACCCCAGTCGCAGATATCCACCCCGTAATGCTGCCGCTCCCAACGGAATTTAAAGCTGCTGCTGATGACCGAACAGCCGGGGGCCGGCCAGTACATCAGCGTGGCCGCGACGGTGCCGGCGGTGGATTCGTCTTTGAGGATATCGTTGATTTGGTATTGCACCCGGTTTTGCTGTTGGGTAATCCACTGGTACTGCTCCCGGGCATAAGTGAGGTCGGCGCTCAGTTTCTCGACGATCGCCTCTGCCTGAGCGCGCAGATCGATAAGCTGCTGTTTATTTTGAGAGAGCAGCTGTTCCGCCTCCTCATACGGGGCGCGCTGCTCCTCCAGAGATTCCCGCTGCATCCGGAGCATATCCCGCTGGGTTTGCAGCTGTGAAAGTTCCGCCTCCAGTGAAGTGAGCGTTTCTTGGTCGATTTGCGCGAGTCGGGAGCTCATTTTGCGGTTGATGAGAAACTCCAGATAACTGTGAGAACCGAGCATGATCTGCAACGTGGTCATTTGCAAATTGTTCCCGCTTTTGGAGAGGGCGCGCAATTTCTGACGGAGATGCTCATAACGCACACTCAAATCCTGCTGCTTTTGAAGCAGCTGCCTCTCCTCATCGGCTATGCGCGTGCTGAGGGTGTCGATCTGGGTCGTCAACTGCTCTTTAAGCTGGGAATTGACGGTATACTCCCTCTGCCGAAGCACTATTTCCTGTTCGATGGCCTCTTTCTGCTGAAGAAGCCCTTCCAGCGAAGAGGAATAGTACGCTCTCGCCTGCTGCAACTGAGACGCCTGCTGCTGAAGCTGTGCCCGCTGTTGCTGCAGCTGAAAAACGGTAAACTTCTCCTGCTCGGTTAGGGGCTCATCGGATCCGCTCGGCTGGGTCTGCGCCGCGGGAACGGAACTTGCTTCGACAAAATGGCGGTTCGCCCCGGCGGGAAGAAGGCCACACAGGGCAACGGCCGCCGCCATGAACGCCGAGCACCGGCGGACGAGCGGACGAAGTTTTCGCCCGCGCAGGTTCTCTCTACAATCCCTCATTGATAGAAATCCCATTGGTCGAGATGTAACCGTTGGCGATGGGATCCACGGGAGTGCCGTCCACCCGCACCTCGAAATGCAGATGCGGTCCGGTCACATTGCCGCTGGCACCCACAAGGGCAATGGTCTGCCCGGCGCTGACCGCCTGACCCGTACTCACCAAAAGCTGTGAACTGTGCCCATACAGAGTCATAATTCTCCGGCCGGCGCTGTCGTTGCCGTGGTCGAGCATAAGGTAATTGCCGTAACCCGCCGAGCCATACTCCGCGAGAACCACCACGCCGTCGGCCGCCGCCACAATCGGGGTGCCGTAGCATCCGCTGCCGGCAATATCAATGCCGTTGTGATGACGTCCCCAGCGGTATTTGAAGCGGCTGGTGATAATCAGGCAGTTGGGCGCGGGCCAGTACATGGAACCGCTCAGGAAAGTCTGTCCCGTCCCGATGGTGGAACGGATGATCTCGTCGATTTTTTCCTGAAGCTCCGCCTCCGCAGCCTCAGCGGCGGCGATCTCGGCATTGTAGTGAGCAATGTCTCGGTTGAGTTGATCGGTAATTACGTTGATTTCGCTGTAAAGAGAATCGAGTTCCTGCTTCTTGGTGTTGAGTTCGTTCTGCGCCTCCACCACCGGAGCCTTCTGTTCATCGAGCAGCTTTTTATCCTCTTCGAGCGAGCGCTTATCCGCCTGAATAGCCTGCAACTGCTGCTCCATCTCGTCCATCAGCGCTTGGTCGCTCTCGGACACCCGCTCGATCGCTTTGGACATGATCAGGTAATCGTAGTAGTTTTCGGAATTCATCAGCATCTGCAAGCTGGTGCTGAGAGATCCGCTCTTGGAGATGGTGCGCAGGCGGATACGCAGTTCTTGAAAACGGTCGGCAATATCGGCCTCTTTCCGGTCGATGGCCTGCTCCTTTTGCGCGATCTCATATGTCTTGGCATCGATCTGATCGTCGAGTTTGTCGATCATCTGCTGATTGACCGCGATCTCCTGCACTTTAACGTTGATCTGTTCCTGCAGAAGCGCTTTTTGCGCCTCCTGCTCCTGAAGACTCTGTGCGGAAGAATCACGCTGCGCGGCGAGCTCCTTTTGCCTTTGCTCCAGTTGTTCCTTTTCATCGCGTAGATCTTCCACCGATTCCTCCGCGCTCACCATCCTCGGACGTTCGTGCGGCACGGAAACCATGCCGAACACCATAACCGCCGCGAGGAGGACGGAAACCGTTTTTATCACGCTTTTGCCCCGGTGGATCCTCATGGGCATTCTCCACCCTTTCTGATATAACCGCGAATCCGTTTCGCGGAAGTAGTCTGTTTTCCACATTCTCTCTTATCCCAGCACATCAATGCCGTCGGTGGAGATATATCCGTTTGCCACCGGATCCACCGCTGTGCCGTCCAGACGCACCTCAAAATGCAGGTGAGCGCCATAGGAATTGCCCGTGTTGCCGATGGAGCCTATGCGGTCTCCCGCCTGCACTTCCATGCCTTCGTACGCCGTAATCTCGCTCGCGTGCCCGTAGACGGTGAGCACTCTGCGCCCGCTATCGTCGTAGCCGTGGTCGATCATCACATGCAGGCCGTAGCCGCCGCCCCAGGTATCGAATTTGTTGACATACACCACCGTTCCGTCCGCCGCGGCACAAATCGGTTCGCCTTCCGCGTCGCCGTAACAGGCGATATCCACTCCGTAGTGCTGGCGCCCCCAGCGGGATTTGAAACTGCTGGTGATCACCTTGCAGGTCGGAGCTGGCCACATCATGGAGCCGCTTTGAAAAGTGGGCGGAGTATAGGTGCCGCCGTTCTCCTCGCCCTGATCCCCGGCATCGTCTTCTTCGCCGGTATCGCCGTCTTCGCTCTCGTCGTCACTGCCGTTGTCGCCATCACTGCCGTCATCCGGCGGATTTTGCTGTTGCTCTTCTTCCTTGCGCTTGGCTTCTTCCTCGGCGCGGCGGCGTTCTTCCTCTTCCCGAGCGGCGATTTGTGCCATCACATCGTCAATTTTGCTCTGCATCTCTGCCTGCTGAGCCTGAAGCTGGGCGATGCTGTCGTCGTATCCCTCCACTTCGCCGCTGAGCGTGTGAACCATGCTGTCCGCCTCGGCGTAAAGGGTTTTCAACTCCTCTTTGTCCTCCTCGGTCTCGAGTCGGAGCGACTCCGCCTGTGTGTGTCGATCTTCCAGAACATCTCGGTCGTTTTGCAACCTTGTTTCAGCCTCTCGGACCGTTTGAATATTGCTCTCCAGTGTATCCATCAAATGCTGGTCGCTCTGGGAGATGAGTTCGATGAGTTTTTCCCCCATCAAAAATTCGATGTAAGTCTCGCTCGAAAGCAGGGTTTGTACCGAGCGGAACATGGAAGCGCCCTGAGAGACAGCGCGCAGACGGGTGCGGAGAGCCTGAAACTGCACATCGATTTGAGTGTTGAGCGAGGCGATCTGCTGCTGGGCAGTATCAATCGCAGTGGTCTTTTCGGCAATTTGCCCTTCCAGAGTGGTCACCAGCTGCTGATTCACCGCAATCTGCTGGGATTTGACATCGATCTGCTGCTGCAGCAAATCCCTTTGATTTTCCTGCTCCTGAAGATTTTGTGCGCTCTGCTCCCTCTTGCGCTCGAGTTCCTCCTGCCGCTGCTGCAGCGCGGCCTTTTGATCGTTAAGATCATCCACCGTCTCTTCCGCCGAAAGAACAACCCCTCCCGCCGGAACCGCCGCCGCGAGCAGGAAAGCACACAGTGCACCGCAAAGAATCCGCTTCCCAACGGACGCGTGATCTCTCTTATTCACCGCTCACTGCCCCTTCTTCTTTCAAATACCGCCCGATGGATATGCCGCTGCCGAGCGTACCTGTGAGCATACCCATCACAAGAAAACCGATGAGCAGTTCCGCCCAGACCGGAAGCAACGCGGTCAGGCCGGCCTGTCCGATATCGACCAACTGCACAAAACCGATGGCGGGCATCGCGCACAGGCGGCTGTAGATAAAATACAGAATTCCGAACGATAGCACGCCCGCAATCAGGCCGAGTACCATGCCCTCCACCATAAACGGCAGCCGGACAAAGGCCTTGGTGGCACCCACCGATTTCATGATCCCGATTTCCAGACGGCGGCTGTACACCGTGAGCTTGATGGTGTTGGAGATGATGAACAGCGAGACCAAAAGAAGCAGCGCGATGATCCATCCGCCCACCGTGAGCACTACGTCACGCAGATGCACGAGCATCTGCGCCGTATCCACCGAGGCGCTCACATCATCCACGCCGGGAAGTGCGCGGATTTCCTCGATCGTTTGATTGATCAGCGAGAGATCCGAGAAAGTGACCACCTGACAGTCGAGAAAAGGATTGTTCTCCCCCTGCATACTCTCGAAAGTCGCGGGAGGGACGTCATCCTGATAATCCTGCAAAATCTGTTCTTTGGTGATAAGTTGCACGCTTTCGATATTGCTCATCTGGAGCAGCTGATTGCCCAGCTGCTCCACCTGCGCGTCGTCCGCGGTCTCTACCGCCCACACCAGAGCCACGTTCTGATCGTCCAAATACTGAAACGCGCTCTCCACATTGACAAAACAAAGGTATGCGGCGCCGGAGAGCAACAGGCAGGAAACCAGCACCAGCACCGATGCCACCGCCATGAAGCTGTTTTGCTTGATGGAGCGCAAGCCCTCTTTGATGAGGTACCCAAGGCTGCTCAGTCTCACTGCGAACCACCCCCGTTCTGCTCGGACAGGATGTCGGTCAGCACCGCGTCCACCGTGCTCATCTCAGACGGGGTGATGGTATCGAGCACATCCGAAACCACCTCGTTGACCGGCTCGCTCGGGGCCGCATCCTGCGGATGATCGGAAACCACCGTACCCTCGCTGATGACGATGACCCTGCGGTGGAACTGTTCCACCAGCTCATGTTCGTGAGTGACCACCAGCACGGTGGTGCCGCGACGGTTGATCTCGGTGAGCAGTTCCATAATCTCATAGGACATCTCGGGGTCGATATTGCCGGTCGGCTCGTCCGCAATGATCAGTGCGGGATTGTTGACCAGCGCACGGGCAAGACTCACCCTCTGCTGCTCGCCGCCGGAAAGCTCCATCGGAAAATTGCGTCCCTTATCTTCCAGGCCCACCAGTCCAAGGATATACGGCACCCGCTTGCGCACTTCCTTTTTGGTGGCGCCGGTCACCCGCATGGCAAAAGCCACGTTGTCGAACACCGTCATGGTGTTGATAAGGCGGAAATCCTGGAAGACGATGCCCATAGTGCGGCGGAGATAGGGAATTTCCCTTTTCTTGAGCTTGGAGAGACGGTACCCGTTGACGATCACTTCGCCGGCTGTGGGTACTTCCTCGTGCATGATCAACTTCAAAAAGGTGGATTTTCCGGCGCCGGACGCGCCGACGATGAACACAAATTCGCCCTTGTCAATATTGATATTGACGTCTTTCAGCGCCTTGGTGCCGTTATCATAGGTTTTGTGTACTCCTCTGAATTCGATCAAAGGGTGCCCCCTCCTTTATAGATTGAGCCCGTGCCCCGCATGGCAAACGGCGGGTTTTTTGCCCGCCGTCTGAGAAGTTCGGTCAACTTGAGGTCACGCCCCCATGAGAAGAAGCGCAAATCGGCAAAAAACACGGTAAGCTATGAAATCCTCTGAAAGCGCCGACGGCGGGTCAGCCTTCCCATCCGTCCGTCAATATTTCACCGGATTTGCCGTCAGGTACTTTTTCACCATCAGCGCCACTTTAAAGATAATGGCATCGTCAAATTCACGCAGGTCAAGGCCCGTTAAACGCTTGATTTTCTCTAGCCGGTACACCAGAGTATTGCGGTGTACAAACATCTTGCGGGACGTCTCGGAAACATTGAGATTGTTTTCGAAAAAGCGCTGAATGGTGAACAGCGTTTCCTGATCGAGAGAATCAATGGAGTTCTTTTTGAACACCTCATTTAAAAACATCTCGCAGAGTGTGGTCGGAAGCTGGTAAATCAGGCGCGCGATGCCCAGATTATCGTAGCTGACAATGACCCTCTCGGTATCGAACACCTTGCCGACTTCCAGAGCAACCTGAGCCTCTTTGAAAGAACGGGCCAAATCCTTGATGCCGTCCACCACCGTGCCGATGCCGATGGTCACCTGCGTGTAAAATTCGCTGCCCAAAGTATCCACAATGGAATGGGCAAGCTGCTCCAGGCTCTCCGTCTCCGGACCGGGATGAATCTCCTTGACCAGAGCAATATCCGATTCATTGATGTTGATCACAAAATCTTTGGATTTGTCGGGGAAGAGATTCTGAACCACATCGAATGTGGAAATATCCGTGCGGTTGGACACCCTGATGAGGATGACCACACGGCTGACATCGTTGTTGAAATGCAGTTCACGCGCCTTCAGATAGATGTCGCCGGGAAGGATATTATCGAGAATGACATTTTTGATGAAATTGGCGCGATTATATTTCTCGTCGTAATATTGCTTGATACTTGACAGCGAAACCGCCAGAATAGCCGCGTATCTGTCTGCCAGCTCATCAGTGCCCTCGACGAAGAGAATATATTCCCCGCCCGGATGGGAACCGAAAGGACGGTAGGTGCTTCCGTTGTGAACAAAAGACTCGGTTGCCGCGAAGGAATCCGCCGTCACCGCATCGCTCAGTTCCCCCACCCGTCCGAGGTCGCTGCAGGCGATGATGGCAGACGTCTCATCGATCACGCCGATGGTGCGGTCGATGGCATCTTTCATCTGATGCACCACACCTTGAAACAATCTGTTCGACATAGCGCTCACTCTCCTCAAATTTGCCGGCTATCACCGCCCCGGGCGGCGATCCCTTCACACAGGCATTACAAATTTATTATACTCTACTTCCACCAAAAATTCAAGCCGAAATCCCGCGAAATTTTGAAATATTTACAATTCTGTCACAGTTCACGCCTCGTCACGGCGACATCCGCTCCAAAACACCGGGAAGTTCCGAAAGAGAATGAATCACGGGAATCTCCGTGTCGCCGCAGGAATCCATGCGGCTTGCCATGAATACCGGGTGCATCCCGGCGTTTCCCGCTCCCGCCACATCGTTTTGGGGATGGTCGCCCACAAAAACACACTGTTCGGGGGAAACCCCGAGTCTTGCCGCGGCACGGCGGAAAATCTCCTCTTCCGGTTTGCCCACTCCCTCTTCCAGGGAAACCATCGCAAGATCCAGATACGGTCTTACGCCGGAAAAATCCAGCTTTCGGTGCTGCTGCACCGTCGGGCCGTTGGTGACCACGCCGAGCAACAGCCCCTGTTCTCTGAGGCGGGCAAGAGTGGGAAGCGCATCCTCGAAGAGAGCGGCACAGCGGGGAAAAACCATTTGATATTCGGCAAACAGCGTCTCGGGTCCGGGCGGGCAGGAAATGCCGAGAAGTTGGGATATATCGCGAAAATAAACGAGATAGTCCACATAACCCCCGTTGTTGAGAGAGGTCATTTTTTCTTTTGCTTCGGCGCGCTCTTCGTGGGAAAACTCCGGTGCATAGCGGTCGAGGAAAAAATCGGCGTAGCGCTGAAAAGCGATTCGGCGGTTTTGCAGCGTATCGTCAAAATCAAACAGCACCGCGCGAATCTCCCGTCGGCTTCGGCGACATCGGATTTCCCGCACGTCGCTCTCCATTTGGTCTTTCAACGCCGCCACCGACGGAAACGGACGCTCTCCGCGCACAAAATCGGTGAGCACCACTGTGACGGTTCGGCCGTACAGATCGCCATCAAAATCCTCGAGCCAGGTCTCGCATAAAGGTATTTTCCCGCCGACGGTAGGACGGACGCCCACATTGCTGACGCCGGTATATGTCACCCCGTCCAGCGTGACACAGGACTGGTACACCCCAAAGCGCGGCAGAATAAAGCCCTCGGGAATCACCTGGTTGAGAGTGGGAAATCCGAGCTGTCTGCCGAGGCGCCGTCCGTGCGAGACGGGAAGCTCAAAGGCGAAGGGGTGACCGAGCAGCCGGGAAGCCGGACGCACCTGCCCCTCTTCCAGCAAGCGCCGAATTCTGTCGCTGCTCACGGGTGACCCGGCAAGTGTCACGTCGTCGGTGACCGAAAGGGTGATGCCGTACTCTTCACACAGGGCGGAGAGCAGCGCGACATCCCCTCTCTTGTCTTTGCCAAAGCGAAAATCCTTCCCGCAGCACACCCGAACGGCGTGCAGCTGTCCGCACAGCGTATCGCGTACAAAGCTCTGCGGTGTCTGATCCCGATAAGAGGAAAAATCCGCCCGAACCCATTCCTGCACCCCGAGCGAGGCAAACAGATTCTCCTGCTGCGAGGACAGGGAGAGCGCGTAGGCTCCGCACTTGAGGGCGGCGGCATCCGCTCCGAACGTGAAGACACAGGAAAAGGCACCCTCCACACCGACCGTGTCCATGATGACCCGCCGATGCCCCAGATGTACCCCGTCAAACAGCCCGAGCGCCACCGCTCTCGGAGAAACGGGAAGCGGCGTACCCGGTGTGACAGAAGAGAAAATTTGCATAGACCGGCATCCCTTCGAGAAAAATCAACTCAGCAGCTTTTCCACCGCGAGACTGTCGGACTCAGGAGTTCCGAGCCCCAAAAAGTGTCCGTCCGGCGCAAAAACCCGAACCGTTCCCGTTACCTCTGTGGGGAGACGGTCCAGCGAGAGAAAGCCGCCGTTTTGAAAGCGCACCGCCTGCGCCGCTGTCACGGTGAGCGGTGGATAACCATCCAGCGCCCGTTCGATCGGCACCGTGTACGCGGAAAGATCGGGGGTGTTGGCTATTTCCCGCACCTGTTCCAGCGTGAGGCAGTCCTTCAGCGTAAAGCCAGCGGCCTCGGTGCGCCGCAGTGCGGTCATCACCGCACCGCACCCGAGCACCTGACCCAAATCGGCGGCCAGTGTGCGCATATACGCCCCCCGGGAGCAGGAGAGATCCAGCTGCAGCGTATCTCCCTCATAGCGGCAGAGGGTGAGGGAATAAATCGTGATTTTCCGTTTTTCCCTCTCGACTTCCACTCCTTTGCGTGCGAGTGCATACAGCCGCACTCCATTTTGTTTCAGCGCGGAGACCATTGGGGGGATCTGCCAGATTTCCCCCCGAAAAGAGTTTAGCGCCGTTTCCACATCGTGCAGAGCGGGGATCGGTTTGCCGGTGGGTGTCACTTCGCCCCAGATATCCTGTGTGTCGCTGGTCATCCCGAAACGCAGGGTGAGGAGATAGCGTTTATCGTGGGACGGGAGATAGTCGAGCGCCTTGGTGGCTTTGCCGAGCAGGATGGGGAGAACACCGGTCGCCATCGGGTCGAGTGTACCCGTGTGCCCGGCTTTATACTCGCCGAGCGCTTGCCGTACCGCCGAGCAGGCGGCAATCGAACTGATATTTTCCGGCTTATCTAAGCTGAGAATT
>CAZGXK010000017.1:0-18634 GCA_964529775.1 uncultured Eubacteriales bacterium | reverse complement strand
CGGAACTTTTACAGGGCGCCGCCGTGGATGAGCAGCGTCTTCTCCAGGAGGCGGCAATTTACGCCGACAAAATCGCGGTGGCGGAGGAGACGGTGAGGATTCGCAGTCATCTGGACCAGATGCGGGAAATGCTAGAGTCCAATGAGGCGGTGGGGCGCAAACTCGATTTCCTGGTGCAGGAACTCAACCGCGAGGCCAACACCATCGGCTCCAAGGCATCTGATGTGGCCATTGCGCGCACGGTGGTGGAAATGAAGGCTGAGATTGAAAAAATCCGCGAGCAGGTTCAAAATATCGAGTGACAGGGGGCTTGCGCGGTGCAGCTTCTGAATATCGGATTTGGCAACATGGTGTCCGCCCATCGCTTACTGGCTATCGTCAGCCCGGATTCCGCCCCCATCAAACGGATCATTCAAGATGCCAAAGATAGCGGAAAACTGATCGACGCCACCTACGGCCGCCGCACACGGTCGGTTTTGATGATGGATACCGATCATGTGATACTCTCCGCCATGCAGCCGGAAACGGTGGCGGGGAGACTAACCGGCAGCGAGCCAGCGGAGAGGGGAGAGCCGTATGCCGGCTAAAGGTATGCTGATTGTCCTCTCCGGCCCCTCCGGTTCCGGCAAGGGGACAATAGTGAGTAAACTATTGGAGAAACGGGACGATACTGTGCTGTCGATATCCATGACCACCCGCCCGCCGCGCGAAGGAGAAGTCGAGGGAGTTCATTATTATTTTACCACACGTGAGGAATTTGAACGAAAACAGGCGCTCGGCGCATTTATGGAATCCGCCCGGTACAACGGGAACTACTACGGCACCCCGGAAAGCCGTGTGCGCGCATGGCTCGACGAAGGGAAAAACGTCATTCTGGAAATCGAAGTCCAAGGTGCGGAACGGGTGATGAATAACCACTCGGATCTCATCTCGATTTTTCTCACCGCTCCCTCCATGCGGGAGCTGCAAAGGCGCTTGAAAAAACGGGGAACCGAAACCGAAGAAAGCCTTTGCAGGCGATTGGAAGTGGCAAAGCGCGAATTATCTAGGGCATTTCGGTACGATTATGTGGTGGTCAACGACGATGCGGACGAGGCGGCAGAGCGCATCAGCGCCATCATCGAAGCGGAAAATATGCGCTACCGCCGTATGGAACAATATGTCAGGAGGTTAATGGAAGATGCTCAGACCCAGTGATATCGAACAGCTCAAAGGCCATCACAGCCGGTATGCGGTGGCCATCGGCATCGCCAAACGGGCGAGGGACATTGTGGACCAGGCCAAGGAGAAAAGTGAAATTCTTCTGGAAAAACCCGTGAGCATGGCGATTGAGGACTTTAAGAGCGGGGATTACAAAATCTTCCCCCACACCCCGTCCGAGGACGAGGCACAGACTTCAGAGGCTTCAAAGGAATAATCATGCTGCCCGAGCCGTTGGTCGTGAAAGTGGCGGTGGAAAAGGCCGCCTATCACTTTGACAAACCGTACAGTTATTTTGTGCCGGAAACCATGCGGCAGGTTCGGTGCGGCTGCCGTGTGATGGTGCCGTTTGGCGGAGGCAATCGCCGTTGTCAGGGAATCGTTATAGAGCGCGATGTCAAAACCGATTTTAGGAAACTAAAACCGGTTTTTGCCATACTGGACGACTCCCCGCTTTTTTCCGAGGAACAGCTGAAACTGGCCGCCTGGATAAAAGAACACGCTTTTTGCTCGCTTTTTGAAGCGGCGCACGCCATGCTCCCGCCGGGAATGTACCTGAAAATCCGGCCGCGGTACCGCTCGGTTCTTCCGCGCTCTCAGAAAGAATGGGAGCGGTTGAATCTGTCCGAGCAGGCGATACTCCGTCAGCTGGACGGCGCGCCCGACGGGGTATACGCAGATAAACTGATGAATATCCCAGGGCAGGATACTCCGCAGGATGTGGCGGAGGGACTTGTCAAAAAAGGTCTGGCGGCGCGTTGCGATGCCGCTGTCCGTCTGCACGGGGACGCGAGTGTGCGTATGGTCAGGCTCACCCTCACGGGAGAAGAACTGCACGAGGCCATTCAAGTACGCGGCTGCACCGATAAGCAGCGCAGAGCGCTGGATTTGCTGGAAGAGGCCGGTGCGGCGTCGGTGAAGGAACTGTGCTATTTTGCGTCGGTCACCGCCGCCGTAGTTACGGCGCTCCAAAAGAAGGGATTGGTGGAATTCTTTGATGCCGAGCGCCTGCGCTCCCCCGTCAGCGGGGAGGTGGAACCTCTCCCGCCGGCCGTGCTGGACAATCAACAGCGGGAAATTTTTGAGAGCCTTTGCCGCCTGAGCGACAGCTCTTCCCCTCGGGCAGCGCTTCTGTACGGCGTGACGGGGAGCGGCAAGACACAGGTGTATATGAACCTCATCGACCATGTTCTGGCCTCGGGAAAGCAGGCGATGGCGCTGGTGCCGGAAATTGCTCTGACCCCGCAGATGATGCGGCTTTTTCTGGGGAGGTACGGCAAGCGGGTCGCCCTGCTGCACAGCGGTCTCTCCATCGGGGAACGCATGGACGAGTGGAAGCGGGTGAACCGCGGAGAAGCGGATATTGTGCTGGGCACCCGCTCGGCGGTGTTTGCACCGCTCAAACATATCGGCCTGATTGTGATGGACGAAGAACAGGAACACACCTATAAATCCGAAAGCCCTCCGAGATTTCACACCCGAGATGTGGTGCGGTGGCGCTGTGCCTATCACAACGCTCTGATGCTTCTGTGTTCCGCTACCCCTTCGCTCGAATCCTATTACCGCGCGCTCAACGGGCGCTACCGGCTTTTTACACTGCCCGAACGGTACGGTCAAACCCGTCTGCCGAAGGTTCGCTTGGTGGATATGCGCGCCAACCCGCCGGCGGACGGCGTGCTGACCGCACCGCTCGTCGATGCCCTTTCCGATTGCTTTTCCAAGGGAAAACAGGCAATTTTGCTGTACAACCGCCGTGGATACCACACATTCGTCTCCTGCAAGGCGTGCGGAACCGTGATCACCTGCCCTTCCTGCAGCATCTCCATGACATATCACGCGGCCAATCACAGCTTTTTGTGCCATTATTGCGGCAGGGTGATGGAACCCGTTCGGGTGTGTCCCTCGTGCGGTGGTGAGACGCTCTATTATTCCGGAGCCGGCACGCAAAAAGTGGAAGAGGCGCTCAAAGCCCTTTTCCCGCACATCTCGGTATTGCGCATGGACGCGGACACCACGCTGTCGCGCTTTGCCTATGAAAAGCGTTTTTCGGCCTTCGCAAACGGTGAGTATCCGCTGATGCTGGGGACGCAGATGGTAGCCAAGGGCCTGGATTTCCCCAATGTCGCGCTGGTGGGGGTGCTGTGTGCCGATATGTCCCTGTTCGCGGACGATTACCGCTCTTTCGAGACGACTTTCTCACTGCTGACACAGGTGATCGGCCGCGCAGGAAGGCGGGACGGGGAAGGCCTCGCGGTGATTCAGACCTATTCCCCGGATAACGAGATCATTCAAAAGGCGGCGATGCAGGATTACGAGGGATTTTATCGCGATGAAATCGCCGCCCGCAAGGCGATGGCCTATCCCCCGTACACCGATTTGGTTCTGTTTGGCTTCGCCGGACTTTTGGAGGCGGAAGTCCGGCGGGGCGCCGAAATACTGATGACCATCCTGAAAAAACTGATCTACGAGGAATACGCCGAACTGAAGGTGATTGTGCTGAACCCCGCCCCCGCGACGGTCGCCCGTGTGGCGGGAAAATACCGCTATAAGCTGCTGATGAAAACGCGAAATACCGAGCGGCTGCGGAAAATGGTGGGACAGGCGCTCATAAGCTATTATCGCAACCCGATTTCCAAAAGGGTGAGCGTGTACGCGGATGTCAACCCGTCCGCTATCTTATGAGAGAAAGGGGCAGGAAAATATGGCCACACGCAACATATTACACGAGGGCGATAAGGCCCTCTCCAAAGTGTGCCGCCCGGTGACCTCGTTTGACAAACGGCTGTGGCAGCTTCTCGATGATATGAAAGAAACGCTCACCGAGGCGGACGGAGTCGGTCTCGCGGCGCCTCAGGTCGGAGTGCTGCGCCGCCTTTTTGTGATGAATGTGGGAGACGGCTGGGTGGAAGCGATCAACCCGGAGATTCTCTCCGAAGAGGGAGAACAGCAGGAAACGGAAGGCTGCCTCTCCTGCCCCGGGCAGTACGGGATTACCCGCCGCCCGAAAAAAGTGGTGTTTAAGGCGCAGGACCGTAACGGGAAATGGAGCGTGATGACGGCGGAAGACCTCAAAGCTCGGTGCGTTTGCCATGAAACGGACCATTTGAATGGCATCCTCTTCAAAAAGAGAGTCATCCGTATGCTGGACCCGTCCGAGACGAAATAAGCGGGGGAGGATTTCTTTGCGAATTGTGTATATGGGGACGCCGGAATTTGCGGTTCCCACCTTGGAGCGCCTGATTGCGGACGGGCACCACATCTCCCTTGTAGTGACCAGAGAAGACAAACTGGTCGGACGCAAACAGCTGCTCACCCCGCCCCCTGTCAAAGTCTGTGCGCTCTCACACGGATTGCGGGTGTTTCAACCCGATTCGCTGAAAACCCCGCAAACATTGTCGGAACTGCGGGAGGCGGCACCGGAAATGATCGTGGTGGCGGCCTACGGCAAAATTCTGCCGAAAGCGGTGCTTACACTGCCCCTGTACGGGTGTATCAACGTCCACGCTTCTCTTTTGCCGGCCTATCGCGGTGCGGCACCCATTCCCTGGGCCGTCATAAACGGCGAACACACGGTGGGAGTGACCACCATGTTGATGGACGAAGGGCTGGATACCGGGGATATTTTGCTTCAGACCAAGCGGGACCTGCCGGACGGCATGACGGCGGGAGAACTGCAAACGCTGTTGGCACAGGACGGGGCGCGTCTGCTTGCCGATACCCTGTGTGCGTGGCAAAGCGGAACCCTGACCCCGCAAAAGCAGCCTGCGGGCAGCTCATACGCCCCGATGCTGAGCAAGGCGGATTCCCCCCTCTGCTTTGAATGGGATTCCTCCGCCCTCTGCCGCCGGGTATGTGGTCTCAACCCCTGGCCGGTGGCCAGTTGCACACTGGACGGCAAAGTGTTGAAAATATGGCGGGCGGAAAAGGGCGACCCCACCTCCTGTGAGCCCGGGACGATTTGCGCACTCGACCCGCTCTCCGTCGCCTGCGGCGGGGGAAGCAGCCTGCGGCTGACGGAGATACAGGCCGAGGGCAAGCAGCGCATGAGTGCCGATCAGTTTGTACGCGGTCACGCGGTGCGTATCGGACAACACCTTGGGTGAGAGGAGATGACGTATGCCGCAAAGCGCGAGGGATCTGGCGGTGGATGTGCTGCTGCGTATGGAACAGGACCGCACTTTTTCCACCGCCGCGGTGGACGATCTGCTCAAGAGAAACTATCTGGGTGCGGCGGACGCGTCGTTGGTGACTCGGCTGATTTACGGCACGATAGAACGCCGCCTGACTCTCGACACGCTGCTCGGAGAGGAAAGCCGCCGCCCTTTGAAAAACTGTCACCCTGCGGTGCTTGCCGTGATGAGGGTGGCGGCGTATCAGATTATTTTTATGGACCGTGTGCCGAACAGCGCCGCGGTGAACGAGGCGGTAAAACAGGTCAGAAGCCGCGGGCAGGCTTACGCCGCCGGATATGTCAACCGTGTGCTCCGCGCGCTGTGTGCCGACGGCGCGAACCGCTTAAATGCCCTTCCGAACGATATGGCGGGCATATCCGTGCGATATTCTATCCCCACGGAGCTGCTCTCCCTTTGGTGCGATGCCTACGGGAGCGACATGGCGTATTCTCTCGCCGCCGCCTCGGTTGAGGAAAAGCCCGCTGTCGTGCGCGTGAATACGCTGACAACCGATTTTTCCGCTTTCACCCGTCTCCTCGGCAAATCGGGAATAGGCTTTCAAACCTTTCCCGATCTGCCCGGTGCCCTTCAGATACGCGACCCCGCCGCCCTTTACGGGTCATGCGACACCCGCTGCTTTTATCCTCAGGACGCGGCCTCCCAGTACGACTGTCTGGCTCTGGGGGCGCAAGAAGGCGAAAGAGTGGCGGATCTCTGCGCCTGTCCCGGGGGGAAAACGCTTACCTTGGCGCAATATATGCGCAACCGCGGGGAAATTCTCGCCTTGGACACAAGCCGGGAAAAGGTGGAGGCGTTGAAAGAGCGCTGCGCCCGCATGGGAGTGTGCAACGTGAAGGCGGAATGCCGCGATGTCACACGCGAATGGGACACCGCACTTCTTGGCGGCTTCGACCGCGTTCTGTGCGATGTCCCCTGTTCGGGGTTCGGGGTAATTCGGCGCCGCCCCGAGATCCGGTATAAAAGCCTGTCCTCTGTCGCCTCACTGCCCGAGCTACAGTATGCGATTTTGTGCCGGGGTGCGGACCTTGTGAGGCAGGGCGGTGTCCTTCAATATTCCACCTGCACCTTAAATCCCGCCGAGAACGAACAGGTTGCCGGGCGCTTTTTACGCGAACACCCGGATTTCTCCCCGCGCATTCTCCCGCTTCCCCGGCTGCGGGCACAGAGCCGTTCGCCCCTTTCCCATACGATGACGCTGTTTCCCCCCGTTCACGGGACCGACGGCTTTTTTATCGCGTCTTTTGTCAAAGGTGACCCCCGATGAGCAAGATCGATATTAAATCGCTGCCCGAAGAGCGCTTGCGCGAGCAGTTCGCGGCCCTCGGATTCCCCGCCTACCGCGCTTCTCAGGTCAAGAGCTGGCTGGATAAAGGCCTGTCCTCGTTTGCGGAGATGACCGATCTCCCTCTCTCCCTCCGCGATGTGCTCACACAAAGGTATACCGTACCCTCCGTTGCGGTGGCGCGGAAACTGGTTTCCCAACAGGACGGCACGGTCAAATACCTCTTTTCCCTGTCGGACGGGGAAACCATCGAATCGGTTCTCATGCGGTACCGCTACGGGTGGTCGCAGTGCTTGTCCACACAGGTTGGCTGTCGCATGGGGTGCGTGTTTTGCGCGACGGGCCAGGGCGGTCTGGTGCGCAATCTGCTGCCCTCCGAGATGATCGGGCAGATAGAGCGGGCGCAGGGGGACCACGGAATACAGATCTCCTCGGTGGTGCTCATGGGAATGGGAGAACCTCTGGATAATTTCGATCATGTGATGCGCTTCCTGGAGATGGTGAGTGCGCCCGGCGGAGTGCACATCGGGATGCGCCGTATCTCGCTCTCCACCTGCGGGCTGAGCGACCGTATTGAGGAGCTGATGCGCCGCCGTCTGCAACTGACTCTCTCTATATCGCTGCACGCGCCGAACGACGAGCTTCGCCAAAAACTGATGCCGGTGGCCAAGCGGTATCCGGTAGACGATCTGATCACCCTGTGCAAGACATACGCCCAAAAGACCGGTCGCAGGGTCTCTTATGAATACGCGATGATGAGCGGTTTGAACGATACTCCGGAATGCGCGGAGGAACTCGGCGGGAAACTTCGGGGGAGCCTGTGCCATGTCAACCTTATCCCCCTGAATCCGGTTGCCGGCACCCCTTACCGCCGGTCGGACGCCGATTCCATAAGGCACTTTATCGCCGTTTTGGAGCGTTACGGCATCCCCGTGACGGTGCGCCGCACCCTTGGGGCGGATATCGAAGCGAGTTGTGGACAGCTGCGGCGCCGGGAGCAGCTCAAGGCGCAAAACAAAAACGCTTTTCAAAGTTGACCGTCTGTGATATACTGTTGTTGGGCATGAATATCATCGGATGGGAGGGAACGGGATATGATCGTGTGCGGCAAAACGGATATCGGCCGCGTGCGCACCACCAATCAGGATGCTTTCGTGTGCGGACGGCTGTCGGAGCATATCCTGTTCGCGGTGGTGTGCGACGGCATGGGCGGTGCCAACGGCGGAAACGTCGCGTCGGCCTGCGCCATCTCCACCATCGCCTCGCGTCTTGTCGATTCCTACCGCTCGGATATGACGATGAAATCGGTGCAAAACGTGCTGGAGAGCGCGATTGCCGCCGCCAACATCGAGATCTACGACCGCGGCTCATTCGATGCCGACCTACGCGGGATGGGCACCACGTTGGTGATGGCGGTCGCCATGGATTCCCAGATTCTGCTCGCCCATGTGGGCGACAGCCGTGCCTATCTGGTCTCGGCAGACCGCCATATCTACCAGCTGACGAAAGATCATTCGGTGGTGCAGCAGATGATCGAGCGCGGACAGATCACCCCGGAAGAGGCCCGCACCCACCCGAGACGGCATCTGATCACCCGCGCACTGGGGGCGGACGTGACGGTGGCCTGTGATTTCACCGAGCTGGAAATGCCGCCGGGCGGCACGCTCCTGCTCTGTACCGACGGCCTGATCGGCATGGTGGAGCCGGAAAAGATCGCGGCCATTGTACACCTCTCGGAGACGCACACGGCGGCAGACCGGTTGATCGCCGCCGCCAACCGCGCCGGGGGAAACGACAATATCACGGTGGCGCTGATGCGCGGGGAAGAGACGCGGCGCGGCCGGAGCGATGAAGCCTAAGGAGGGACCGTTGTATGGATAAATACATCGGCAAACGTTTGGATGGCCGGTATGAGATCCGTGAACTCATCGGCGTGGGCGGGATGGCGTATGTCTATAAGGCCTACGACAATATCGACGATCGGATTGTCGCGATCAAAATCCTCAAGGAAGAGTATTTGGGCAACGAGGAATTTTCCCGGCGCTTCAAAAACGAATCCAAAGCGATTGCCATTCTTTCCCATCCCAATATTGTGCGGGTGCTCGACGTCAGTTTCGGCGACAATCTGCAGTACATCGTGATGGAGTATATCGACGGCATCACCCTCAAAGAGTATATCGAGCAGCAAAAGGTGCTGCAGTGGAAAGAAGTCGTTTATTTCATCACCCAAATTTTGAAGGCGCTGCAGCACGCCCACGACAAGGGCATAGTGCACCAGGATATCAAGCCTCAAAATATCTTGCTTCTCCCCGACGGCACCATCAAAGTGACCGATTTCGGAATTGCCCGTTTCTCCCGCGGCGGTGCGCAGCAGCTATCCGAACAGGGAGATAAGGCCATCGGATCGGTGCACTACATCAGCCCGGAACAGGCGCGCGCCGAGGTGACCGACGAAAAATCGGATATCTACTCGGTGGGCGTGATGATGTACGAGATGCTCACGGGGGAACTCCCGTTTGAATCGGACAACGCGGTCTCCGTCGCGATCATGCAAATGCAAAACGAGCCCAAGCGGCCGCAGGAAATCAACCCGGATATCCCCGACGGCTTAGAGGAGATCACCCTCAAGGCGATGCAGAAGGACCCGCATAAGCGGTACCAGTCTGCAGCGGAAATGCTCTACGATATCGACGAATTCAAAGAAAATCCCAGTATCCGTTTTGAATACAAATATCTGTCCGGCGACGACGAAACCGCCCATGTACAGGAAACGTTCACCCGCATCCGACAGCATGAGGAAGAAGAAAAGAGCGCCGCTCTCAAGGAAGAGGAGGAGAAAAAAAAGAAAAAAAGCCCTCCCGTCATCCCCATTTTGGCGGGAATCGCGGGGGCCTTTCTGCTGGTGCTCATCGTGGTATTCGCCGTCTCGTTTGTCACCGGGGTCCTCTCCCCCGGCGATACTCAGCAGCCCAACGTCGCGGTTCCCAACCTGGTCGGCAAAAACTACGATACCGATGTCGCCGGGAATACCGAACTCGCCCGCAATTTTACCATCAAGGTCAATCAGGAATACAGCACCGAACCGGTGGGCACTATTATTCGGCAGTATCCTCTGCCCGATAAAGAAGTCAAATTGAAAACCGAGCTCACCCTCTACATCAGCCGCGGGGAACAGCTGATCGACATACCGGACATCCCGGAGGGCACGCCCAAGGAGAGCGCCGTCAACAAACTGACCGCGGCGGGATTTCAGGTAAAAGAGGTTTCCGCCAACAGCGATACCGTGGCATACGACTGTGTGATCCGCACAGACCCACCGTCCGGGGAGAAAATGGGCAAAGGCGGAACGGTCACCGTCTATGTGAGTATCGGCGCGGAACAGGTTGACGATATCGATGTGCCGAATGTGGTCGGCAGACCGCAGGCGGACGCCATCAAAATGCTCTCCGATAAAGGTCTGTATGTCAATACCAGTGCCATCGAGACGGTCAATCATCCCACTTATTCCGCCGGCGTGGTGGTCAGTCAGTCTCCCGAGGGCGGATCGGCGGTGGCGCCGAGCAGCGAGATCAAGCTGGTCGTCAGTTCCGGCTTCAAGGACGTCGGCCTGGATGTGCATCTGCCCTCCACGAAGGAAACGGTGGATATGGAGGTCTATGTGGGCAACAGCCTATGGGCGAGCGAGCAGGGCCTGCTCCCCTCGGGTTCGTCCACGGTTCACTATACCCTCACACAGCGCTCCGCGTCGTACATGGTCACCGTGCGCCTTGCCGTCTCCGGGACATCCGATTTCCAGAAATACGCGGAATTTACCGTGGACGGGGCCAACGGCAAAGTGACCGACAGCCAGTATTATCCCTTTATCGAGCAGGAAGAAACAACCGCAATGCCCACAACCGAATCCACTTCCTCCACCGACGACTTGGAGAGCGAAGAATGACCGGGTTGGTTTTGCAGTGCATCGGCGGCTTCTATTATGTGGAAGCCGCCGATGGCATCTATACCTGCCGCGCGCGCGGCTCGCTGCGCCAAAAGGGAATCTCCCCCCTCACGGGGGATCGTGTGACCCTCACCCCGGCGGAGGAGATGACCGGTACCGTAGACGCTGTTCTGCCGCGAAAAAACTCCTTTATCCGGCCTCCGGTGGCCAATCTCGACTGTTTCGTCCTAGTGGTGTCCCTCACCGACCCATCCCCGAATCTTTTGGTCATCGACCGCCTAATCGCCTCGGCGGAATATCGGCACGTTGAACCCGTTCTGGTGTTCAGCAAGACGGATCTGGAAAGTCCTCTGCCGCTGCTCTCCCTCTACCGATCGGCGGGTTTTACCCCGTTTACTGTGTGCGAGAAAGATCCCGACAGCGTCCTGCCGCTCAAAGAGAATCTGAAAGGGAAGATCTGCGCGTTTGCGGGCAATTCCGGAGCAGGCAAAAGCACCCTGCTCAATCTTCTGGACCCCTCTCTCCGCTTGAAGGTGGGAGAAACCAGCCGAAAACTGGGCCGTGGCCGGCATACCACCCGAAGCGTGCGCCTCTATCCGCAACCGGGCGGTGGCTACATCGCGGATACCCCGGGCTTTTCGTCTCTGGATCCCGAGCGTCTGCAGCACATTCCTCAGGAAGATCTCGTCTATTGCTTCCGGGAATGGATCCCCTATCTCGGAAAATGCCGTTTTGCCTCCTGCTCGCACAGCGGAGAAAAAGGGTGCGCGGTGGCGGAGGCGGTCACATCCGGCACGATCGCCAGGTCGCGTTACGACAGTTATCTCACGATGGTCAGGGAGGCGCAGGAATGGAAAGCGTGGAGAGAAAAGTAGAGCGCTGCGTCATCGTCGGCGCAGCTCCATACCGTGACGTCCCGTTTCTGGCGTCGCACCTGCGGGACGGCGACTGTATCATCGCGGCGGACGGCGGAGCCCGTTTCGCGAGGGAGGCGGGGCTGACCCCTCGGCTGTGGATCGGGGATTTTGATTCCTCTCCCCCGCCGGCGGTGAGCGAAGGAACCGTGCGCGTTCTCCCCTCCCGCAAGGACGACACCGATGTGATGGCGGCGGTGCGTTGGGCCCTGGGCCGGGGGTACCGCGATTTTCTGTTTTTGTGCTGTTCCGGGGGAAGGCTCGACCACACGCTCGGAAATCTTTCGGTTCTGCGGTATCTGCTCTCGCACGGCGCGACCGGAGTGCTTCAGGATGAAGATCAGCAGGTGCGCCTCCTGTCCCCGGGCCGGTATACTTTCCCGCCCGTCAAGGGCGCGGTGTTCTCGCTCCTTCCCTTTGGCGGGGATGTCTTGCATGTCACCCTCACGGATGTCGGTTATCCGTTACGGGACGGCGCTTTTCTCTGCGATTATCCGCTCGGCATCAGCAATACCTTTACCGATTTGCCGGCGGGCATCGAGTTTACGGACGGATATCTTCTTTTTATCCTCACCTATCACCCGGAATCGGCACAACCCCCGGCGGACGGATAAGCGTCCCCGGGGGTTGTGGATATATAGCCGTCTCTCGGCGGCAAATTCCTCTCAGCCAATCTCCGCGATGACCTCCACCTCTACGAGGACACCTTTCGGGAGCGACGCGACCGCCACACAGGAACGGGCGGGCTTCGAGGGAAAATACGCCGCGTACACGGCGTTAAAGGCCGCAAAATCTTTCATATCCGCCAGGTAGCATGTGGTTTTGACCGCCCTCCGTCTATCGGAACCCGCGGCGGCAAGAACCTCGGAGAGATTCTTCATCACCTGTTCGGTCTGCTCCTCGATGGTGGTCGCCTCCACTTCGCCGGACGCGGGGTTGATGGCGATCTGCCCCGAGGTAAACACCAGCGAGCCGCTGACCACAGCCTGAGAATACGGGCCGATGGCCTGCGGTGCATGGGGCGTGTGAATGACGGTTGCCATGAAAATCCTCCCTTTACTTGACCAGTTTATATCCCGCTCCGGTGAGCGCATCCTTGATTTCTTTGACATGACGGTGGTCCCGCGTCTCCAGCACCAGGCGCAGATAACAGGCGGTCACCGCGGTATCCAGCGCCGCGCGGTCGTGGTAGACCCCCACCACGTTTCCCCCTTTGTCGGCGACAATCTCCGAGACGCTGGTGAGCTGTCCCGGCTTATCCGCGAGCTCCACGGTGATATCCGCCGACCGTCCCGTTTTGAGCAGGCCTCGGGAGATGACTCTGGAAAGAATAGTCACGTCGATGTTGCCGCCGGACACCAGGCAGACCACTTTTTTACCGGTGAGCGGCAGTTTGTCGAACATCACCGCCGCCACCGCCACCGCGCCCGCGCCCTCGGCAATCAGCTTTTGCTGCTCGATCAAGGTGAGAATAGCGGTGGAGATCTCGTCGTCCGTCACCGTGACCACATCGTCCACATACTCCCGGCAGAGCCGGAAGGTAAGTTCTCCCGCCTGGCGGACGGCGATTCCGTCCGCCACCGTCGTCGCGCTGGGCAGCGCTTCCGGTTCACCGACTTGCAGCGCATGAACCATAGATGCCGCGCCGATCGCCTGTACGCCGTACACTTTGCATTCCGGGCGCAGCGATTTGATGGCATAGGCGATACCGGAAATCAGGCCTCCGCCGCCCACCGGTACCACCACCGCGTCCACACCGTCCAGCTGCTCGAGAATCTCAAGGCCGATGGTTCCCTGCCCCGCGATGACATCCTCGTCGTCAAACGGGTGAATAAAGGTACTGCCGTTCTCCTCCCGCAGCCTCAGCGCGCGCGCGTACGCATCGTCGTAGTCGCCCTTGACCAGTTCCACTTTAGCGCCGTACCGTTTGGTGGCCTCCACTTTGGAGATCGGCGCGCCGTCCGGCAGACAGATGAGAGAGGAAATGCCGTGTTTGGCGGCCGCCATCGCCACGCCCTGCGCATGGTTGCCCGCGGAGCAGGCGATCACCCCGCGCCGGCGTTCCTCTTCGGTGAGCAGGGAAATTTTATAGGCGGAACCCCGAACTTTGAACGAACCGGTCACCTGCAGATTCTCGGTCTTCAAATAGACGTCGCATTCCGGATGGATGTCCGGCGCGTGAATCACGGCGGTGCGCCGGACCACGTCCCGCAGCACATAATTGGCGTGGTAAATTTTATCCAGTGTCAGCATGGTGGATGATGTCCTCCTCATCCGATGGGCTCAAAATCCGAGGCGCCGTGCTTGCACAGCGGACAGATAAAATCGTCGGGCAGTTCGTCCCCCTCGTAGATATAGCCGCAGATCTTACAGACAAAACCTTTTTTCCCCTGCGTCTCCGGCTTGGGTTTGACATTCTTTTGATAATAGGAATAGGTCATGGTTTCGGCGTCGCTGATCACTCTGGCCTCGGTGATCCGGCAGATAAACAAACTGTGTGAACCGAGATCTGTGACCTGCTCCACTTCCAGCGATAAAAAAGCGTTGATATGGTGGGGCAGGAAAACCAGCCCGTTATCCGAGCGCGGGGGATGCGTATCGGCAAATTTGTCGCTATCCTTTCCGCTTTGGAAGCCGAACTGCTGAAAAATGCGAAACGGCGTATCGGTGGTCAGGCAGTTGACATTCATTTTTCCGGACTTGAGGATGACATCGTGGGAATAATTGGCCTTGTTGATCGCGACCGCCACGCGGTTGGGAGAATCGGTCACCTGAGTCACCGTGTTGACGATCAGGCCGTTGTCTTTCTGGCCGTCGTTCGAGGTGACGACATACAGCCCGTATCCGATGCGGGTGAGAGCGCTGAGATCGAATTTGACGGCGGTTTGCTCCCGCATAGCGAGGTAATCCCGACACAGTTCCTCCGAAAGCGCCTCAATCTGATCGCGGCTTTCTTCCGAAAGAGCGGAGCGCAGGTGTACCGTGTGGTCGCAGAAGGTGAGATGGGGGGAATTTTCCAGCATCTTGCGCATGATTTTGGCGGCGAGCGGCGCCCAGCTTCCGTTCTCCATCAACGCCACCGTCCGGTTTTGGAAATTGCGCTCGGTCAGGTGGTCGATAAATGTGCGCATAAAGGGGAAAATGTCCGCATTATACGTGGTGGTGGCGAGCACCAGACGACCGTAGCGAAACGCGTCCTCCACCGCTTCCGCCATATCGCACCGTGCGAGATCGTGGACCGCCACTTTCGGGCAGCCCTTCTCCCAGAGTTTATCCGCCAGCAGTTCCACCGCCGCCCTGGTATGACCGTACACGGAAGTGTAGGCGATCACAATCCCGTCGCTCTCCGGCTGATATGTGGACCAGGTCTGATAGAGATTGAGATAATAGCCGAGAGATTCGCGGAGAACCGGGCCGTGCAGCGGGCAGATCATGCGAATATCCAGACCGGACGCTTTTTTGAGCAGCGCCTGAACCTGCGCGCCGTATTTGCCCACAATGCCGAAATAATATCTTCTCGCCTCACACGCCCATTCCTCATCGGCATCCAGCGCGCCGAATTTACCGAAGGCGTCCGCGGAAAAAAGCACCTTGTCTTCGCTGTCGTAGGTCATCATCACCTCCGGCCAGTGTACCATCGGCGCGGTGACAAAAGTGAGCCGGTGATGTCCCAGAGAGAGCGTATCCCCCTCCCCCACGACGATCCTGCGGTCCTCATAGGTGCTGCCGTAAAAGGAACTCATCATCGCAAACGCCTTGACGGTCGCTACAACGGTCGCTTCCGGGTACCGGTTCAGAAAATCCGCAAGGCTCGCGGAATGGTCCGGCTCCATGTGCTGAATAATCAGGTAATCCGGGGCTTGCGTTCCGAGAACCTTTTGCAGATTTTTCAGCCATTGCCCCGTAAAGCGGGCATCCACCGTGTCCATCACGGCAATCTTGTCGTCCACGATGCAATAGGAATTGTACGCCATGCCGTTTTTCACGGTATACTGCCCCTCAAAGAGGTCAATTTCATGGTCGTCTACCCCGATGTAGCGGATATCCTCGGTGACGGTCATACGCTCACTCTCCTTTTTGTGATAAACGTCATCCTCAGTTTTAGTATACCTGCCGCGCGCCCTTTTGTCAACGCTCGGCCGGAAAGAGGTTCTCCCCCGTGATCGTGACGGAAATGAAAAAGGGTCCCTCCTCTGACTGCTCTCTGTGGAAAATTCTCCCCGGCGGAAAACCCGCCGGGGAGAAAACCTTCACACACGATAGAAGAGCCGTCTCTTTCTTTTCGTCCGCTTTCCGGTCCTCGCACACATCCGCCTACGATTCGCCCAGAGCCGAGGGAGCGAATGGCTACGAAAGACCGGAGACCATCAGATAGAGCAAATAGGCATCCGCCATGTTGATCTTGCCGTCGCCGTTGATATCCGCGGCTTCCTGCGGCAGCTCGCTGATCTTGCCCTTCCCGCTGACCGCGAAATACAGCGCCATGGAATCGTCAATGTCCAGAGCACCGTCTTGGTTTATGTCGCCGATCTGCACCGGGTTCACATGAACCACAAGGTACGTCTGAACCTCGGTGTTATTCCTCAGTTTTGCCGTGATATACGCATAGCCTTCTCCGATGGCCGTGATCACGCCGTTTTCGTCCACCGTGGCCACGGAGTTATTGTACGATGTCCAAACCAGAGGTTCCTCGCGTGTCGGCTGGGGAGACAGCGTTGTGAGCGCGGCGGCGACATCTCCGGTCTTCATCTCCAGCTGATGACCGCTTAACGTCACGCCTTCGGAAGTTCCCTCGCCCAGCGTTTCGGAAAGAGCCAGCGTATCCGGAGCGACAGGCTCGCTTATGACCGCGAAATCCAAAGAATAGGCTCCGTCTTGACTGGTGGCGCGGATATAGCTGACGCCGGCACCGTTCGGTGTGTAGTACACGCCGTTTGCGCCCTCAAGCTCTTCGTTTTCGGTAAATTCCTTAAGTTCTCCGTCGCCGGAAATCACTTGCCATTGAAACGGGCCGTAGAGGCCGTCCGGCTTAGTATACGTCTTACCGCTCAGCTCTCCTCCCGGCGCGCCTTCCGTGGCAACGCCGTCCGCGCGGATAGCCAGCGTACTGTCTGAACCGTAAGGCGTTTGATGGACCACAATGTCTCCGGTTTCCGAGTTGTAGGTAAACGGCTGCTCATAAGACCACTCGTAACCCACCATCTCCGATTCATCGTTCGGCCCGTAATGGGTAAAGACCCGGATGCTGTCGGGCAAAGTGTATCCCGGATCCGCAACCAGTTTGCCTTCCCATCTTCCGCCGCCGACCGGGGCAAAATCCGGGCCGTCCAGTTTCAGGCCTTTGGCCGCCGTCTCAGGATAAGAAACATAGTCTTCCAGACCTTCCTGTGTCCAGAGCACAACCGGCAGGGTCTCATGCGCCCCATCCTGACGGTACTTGGCAACCAGTGTCGCCGTCTCGCCCTCGGTGACATAAACGGTCTGCTCCCCCTCATAGGAGGTGTCTGAAATCAGACCGTCCTCTTCCGAAGAGAGATACAGGTCGTCCCAGCTGAAGCTCATAGACCGGCTCACGCCGTTCAACGTGACCGTGAGCGTGCCGGAACCGCCCGGAACCGGTGATTCCTCGGAGGCGGAAGAATAATTGAGATAAATCTGCCCCGTCAAGCCATCCTCGGTATACTTGCTCACCTGAACCAGGCCCTCGTAATACTGTGCCGTCGCCTCGTCCTCGGCAACTTCCCATCTGGTCTCATACAGTTCCACATCCGCCGGATAGAGATCTTCAACCGAAACCACCAAAGCCCCGTCCGGTTTCAGCGTGTCAAACTTCTCTAAAGAAAGATGAAAATCGAGGACTTCCGTCGGCGCGTTCTCCACCGCCACAATGCAGACGGCCGTATCGACGCCGTTGCTGACCGTGATGAGCGTCTGCCCGGGCCCCGCGGCCTCGACAGCGCCGAATTCATCGACGGTCGCCACCGACGGGTCTTCGGAAGCAAAGGTGAGCGGCGCGTCGCTGCCGGTATTGTTGATGACTTCCAGATCAAATCCGTCTTTCGAGCCGTCGGAATGAATCCTCAGCAACCCGTTGTTGGGAGTGATCTTCAGTCCTTCCGACGTGTCCACATGGGAGGCGTAGCCGCGGTCATTGCCGCCGTAATCGCCGCCGAAGATATACACATTGCCCGTCCATTCGAAGTTATAGGTCGAGCTTTCGCCGGGATAGGATTCCACATGCTTGTACTCCGTGACGTCCGCGACAAATTTGTATTCATGGACGGCCGGATCATAAATCAGCTCGGTCAAGAACGGGGACGTTCTGTCGAGGCTGTACTCCACGTCTTCCGGCGCGTACGGATTATTCTCCCGGTTGTAGCTGCGCGCCACCTGCGGGATAACCTCAACGGACGCGAGCGATCCGCCGTCTGTAAATGTGCCCTCAATATAGGTTCTGCCGTCTTTCGTGTAGCAGGTCACGGCGCTGTTGGCCAATTTCGGCGCCTCGGTATCGACCTGAACCGGGAAGGTAATCACGTCGCCGGTCTTGTCCATGGCGTGACCGTTAAAAGTCGGTTCCGTCTCCGAATCCAAGGGGTCGATCTGCTCGAAGTCCGTATACAGAACACCGTCTTCCGTGCCCATCAAATAGTCGCCGTCCCCGTAGGCGGTGATCGTCATGATGCATTGCGTGCCGCTTGGCAGCACATTTCCGCTCAAATCGGTGCCTCCCCAAGATTCCATCATATACATGGTGGATGTGGGCACCGGAGTCTGATAATCCTCGTCAAAGAGCGTCCGCGTCAGATAAGGCTCATAGTCGTGATAGTAGAGCTCGCCCGTCTGCGCATTCCGAACCTCCAAGACAAGCACTTTGGCGTCCCGAAGCTGATAGAGGTTAAAATCGTTGATGGCCTCGATCACGCCGGTACCCGGCGAAACGGTGATATTTTCCGGAAGATACCGAAACTGACTGTCCGAAGATAACGGATCAAAGATATTCTGGCCAAGATTGAAAAACTCGCCGCTGCCGTATTCCAGCTGTCTGTAATAACCGAGAAGCGAGGTTCCCCAGGTGACATCGCTGTTCCAGACGTCCTCCTCG
>CAZGXK010000016.1:507-19252 GCA_964529775.1 uncultured Eubacteriales bacterium | reverse complement strand
GGTGCGGGTGTTTCGGTTGACGGAGTCTGCGGCGGAGTAGAGACAATCGGCGAAAAGAAGCGGCCGCGCGGGAGTTTGACCTCTCGCGCGGCCGTCTGCCACCGGCACTTATTTGCTCTTGTCGATGTCTGCACGAATCAGCGATTTGATGTATGCCGCACGGCTCGGTACGCTCTCGAGGCGGTCATAGATATCGCTCTCGGCGCCTTTCATCACGGCGAAGGTGTACCGTTTGACGTGCATTTTCTCCCACTGTTCTTCCGGGCTCTTTTTCCGCACCACGACGGGTTGATCTCCTTTCCTACACGGTTTCCTCAGCGCTTCTCTTCGGCTTGTTCCGTTTCCTCGCTCGGCGGTTCGGTTACGGAGATTTCCAGAAGGCGTTTGTCCTCGGTTTTGGTGACGGTGATCAGGCAGCCTCCGAAGGAAAAAGTATCTCCCTCGCTCGGCACTCGTCCGAGTTGCTCCATCACCCAGCCGCTGACCGTGGACGCCTCGCTGTCGCTTTCCCAGCCGAAGGCGTGAAAGCAATCCTGCCAATCCATGCTGCCGCGCACGACCCGGGTGCGCTCATCCACTCGCCGAATGTCCTGCACCACTTCGTCGTGCTCGTCCCAAATTTCCCCTACCAACTCCTCCAAAATATCTTCCATGGTCACAATACCGACGGTACCGCCGTATTCGTCCGCGATCACCGCCATGTGGGACTGCTCTTTTTGCAGCAGACGCAGCAAATCGTCCACTTTCATGGTGGGGGCGACAAACGGCAGGGGCTTGATGATGGAAGCTATCTCACCGTCAGGGTAGACACGGGTGTAAAAATCCTTGAGGTGAATGACCCCTACGATATTGTCGATAGTGCCGTCGTACACGGGCAGACGGGAATACCCCGTCTCGCGAAAGAGACCGGCCGCCGCTTCGCATCCCGCGCCGCGGTCGAGCCCTTCGACGTCCACTCTGGGGGTGACGATGTCCTGCGCCCGCAAATCGCCGAAAGTGATGGCGCTTTGAATCAGCTCGCCCTCGTCGCGGTCAATGGACCCGCCCTGCTGAGCCTCTTTGACGATGGTAAGCAGTTCCTCTTCGGTGATGGACGGGGAGCTTTTGCCGCGAAAAATTTTCCGCAGCATCTTCTTCCACATCCGGAAGAGAAAATTGACGGGGGTGAGCAGGACGGTGAGCACCCGCATGGCGGGGGCGGAGAACATCGCGAAAGATTCCGGGGACTCCTTGGAAAGGCTCTTGGGGGTGACTTCCCCGAAAATCAGAACCAGGATAGTGGTCACCGCCGTGGAGAGCGTGGCGCCAATGTCCCCGAAATCGCGGATGAACATCGCGGTCGCCATGGACGCCAGCGTGATGTTGACGATGTTGTTGCCCACTAAGATGGTGGAGAGCAGACGGTCGAAATCATCGGACAGCCGCAGCACTAAGGCGGCGCGTTTGTTCCCGTTCTCCGCCAGATTCCGAATGCGGATGTGATTGAGCGAGGAAAACGCGGTCTCGGTCGCGGAAAAGAATCCGGACAGGGCGATCAGCGCGATCATCACAAGAATCGCGCCAAACCTGTCGCTGTCACTGTCCATCGGGAACAAATCCTTTCCTCTTGACTTGCGGAAATATGGGAGACACGGTCAGTATCCGACCGGTTCCCCGACAAAAATCACCTTGATACGCCCCGCTTGCCGCTGGCGCGCACAGATGAGATAGCTGGAACAGATGCGGTCATCCTGCCCGCAGCCCAAAGTCATGCCCCCGTCCAGCCCGGCGCATTTGCCGGTCTGGGCGCAATAGGTATCGCAGGAGAGGCGCTTGGCGTTTTGAGGGGCGGCGACCGTTTTGACCCGTTCGACGGCGCTCTCTAAATCCGGGACCAGCTTTTGAATTCCCACCACCATGATCACCGATTTGGGACCGTAGGCGATGGCGGCGATGCGGTTTGCGTTGCCGTCCACGTTGTACAACTCCCCGCGCATGGTCACGGCGTTGCAGGAACAGAGATAGGCGTCCGCGCCGAAGGCGTCGCGCGAGATCTGTTCGGCCTGCTCGCGGGTTATTCCCTCGCGGCCGCGGTCCAAGAAGCGGTATTTGCCGCTTCTGAGCAGATCGAGAACCCCCGTCTGGGAGAGGGTGACCGACCCGCCGACCGCCACCGTATCTCCCTCGTGCAGCAGCGCTTCCACCGCCGCGGGGACGTCTTGGGCCGTCGGGCAATATTGGCTCTCCATGCGGTTGCGGGAGAGCGCGTGCATCGCGGTTTCCACTTTTTGGGGAATGCCGCTGTCGGTTTTACTCACGATAATGTCCTTCTTCCATCTCGGTAATCCTATCCAGCCGGCGCTGGTGCCGCCCGCCCTCATAAGGGGTGGCGAGCCAGACCCTGACGATCGCCTTCGCCATCTCGGGCCCGATCACGCGGGCGCCCATCGCCAGCATATTGCTGTTGTTGTGGCGGCGGGAATATTCCGCCGAATACGGCTCGCCGCACAGCGCGCAGCGGACACCCTTCACCTTGTTCGCGCAGATGGACATCCCGATGCCCGTGCCGCATATGACGATGCCGCGTTCGCACTCGCCGCTGCCCACCGCCTGTGCCGCCCGGAAGGCATATACGGGGTAGTCGCAGTTTTCGTGGGAATCGGTGCCGTAATCGCGGTAAGGCATTCCCAGCTCGTCGAGCAGCCGCATGACCACGGCTTTCATCTCTATCGCGGCGTGGTCACAGGCGAGTGCGATCACCTGAAAAACCCCTTTCTCTTCCGGGTTGTGCTAAGTATACACCGTGCATTTCAGCTTGTCAATGACTTTTTTGAGGAAAATTCGTCCGGCGCACCGGCGAGCGCCGAGGCGATCTGTTTTTCGCGCTCGGCGACGGGGAGAGGGGATGAACGGGTGAAGAAAGCAAGATATTCCACGTTGCCGTTTTGCCCGCGAATGGGGGAAACGGTCAGACCGCGTACGAACAAGCGGGATGGCTCCGCGGCATCGAAGAGGGAGAGAAAGAGCGGGGGGAGAACCGAGGGATCCCGCACGGCGCCGTTTTTGCCCAGCGCCTTGGGGGGCGCCTCGAACTGCGGTTTGACGAGAGTGACGGCCACGCCGTTGTCCCTCAGGATGCGTCCTATCGCGGGAAAGATTTTCTTCAGCGAGATGAACGAGACGTCCGCCGTGACCATGTCGCAGGTTGTCCCCAGCATCTCCGCCGTCAGGGAGCGGGCGTTGGTGCGCTCGAGCACCGTGACTCTGGCATCGTTTCGCAGCCGCCAATCCAGGATGCCGTGGGCGACGTCCACGGCCCACACATGGCCGGCCCCGTGCTGGAGCAGGCAATCGGTGAAGCCGCCGTTGGACGCGCCGATATCGCACACCGTTTTGCCGCGGATATCCGGGCAAAAGATTTCGAGCGCCTTTTCCAGCTTGTAGCCGGAGCGGGAGGCGTACCGCTTTTCCCTGGGCAGCAGCGTCACCGTATCTTTTTCGGAAACGGGCGTACCGGGCTTGGGCTCGGGGGCGCCGTTCAGCAGCACGCGCCCCTCCATGATCAGAGCCGCCGCCTGCTCTTCGCTTATGCCGCAGTTTTTTGCCGTCAAGCGGTCCAGTCGCATACTCAATGGCGTCACCCCGTTTTGTACTCCTAAATTATATAAATGAGGCTTCGCTTTGTCAAGGAAAATATCGGTCCGGGTTTGTTGGAGCCGGCCTTTCCCGCACGGCGGAACAAGCCGGTTTTTTCGGAAAGGCGGATGCCTCCGGACGCGCATTGCGCCATGGGAAAAAACATATCGGGGGCGCACGGCTTTACAAATGCCGGAAAATAAGGTATACTTCTAGTGGGGAGTGATCTTGTGCCGCACCGCCCGCGGGCGCTTCGGCGGAGAACCGACGGGCGGCGGAGCCCGGTGTGAGGGGGTTTGCGCGTGGAAGAGCCGATGGCGGCCGTGCGGCGGATTTTATCGCGGCTGCGTCTGGAAGAGTGCGGCGTGTGCGCGTTTGATTCCGCACATCTGCTTCCCTGTCGGGCGGCCTCCCGCCTGCCGAAGGGCGCGAAATCGGTGATTGTGACCCTCTTTCCCTATGCGGTGGAGAGTCCGCTTTCGAGAAATCTCTCCCGGTATGCCTGTGTGCCGGATTATCACCGCACCGCCGGAGAGGTGCTCTCGGTCGCCGCCTCCCGTGTCACCGAGGCACTCGGCGCACCGTGTGAGGCATTCATCGACAACTCTCCGTTGCCGGAAGTCGCCTGCGCCGTGGCGGCGGGACTGGGTGTGCGCGGGGACAACGGCCTGTTCATCAGCGAGCGGTACGGCTCTTTTGTGTTCATCGGGTGCCTGGTCACCCCGTTCGAGCTGCCCTCCTCGGAGGTCGGGGGCGGGGAGTGCCCGCACTGCGGGGCGTGCGCCGCCGCCTGCCCCGGGGGCTGTCTGCCGGGGACGGGGAGAGAGACTTGTCTTTCCGCCGTCACTCAGAAAAAGGGGGAGCTCACGCGGGAAGAGCGCGCGCTCGTCGTCAAGGGCGGGCTCGCGTGGGGGTGCGACCGGTGCCAGGAGGTCTGTCCGCTCAACCGCGGCAAGAAGATCGCTCCGCACCCGTGCTTTTCCTGGTACCGCCCGCGGGTGGACGAGGAGTCGCTGGGTAACATGACCCTCGCCGCGTACGGCTGGCGCGGAGAGGCTCCGGTGCGGCGTAATCTGAGACTGCTCTCCGCAAAGGAGGACAGGCCATGACCCCCCTTGCCGATGCGCTGAAAGCCCATGTGCTGCGCGGGCGGATTTCCTTTCACACGCCGGGCCATAAAGGGGGCTTTGCGCCGCTCTCGGCGCTCACCCCCGCGTATGATCTCACGGAGCTGCCGGATACCGGCAGCCTGTACGACGGCGGGGATGCCGTTGAGCGGGCGGAGAGGGAGGCGGCGGACGCCTTCGGCACCGCGCTCACCGCGTTTTCCGCGGGGGGTTGCTCCCTGTGCATTTGGACGATGCTCTCGCTCGCCGCCGAACGGGGGCGCAAGATTGTGATGGCCCGCGCGTCCCACCGAAGTGCGGTAAACGCCGCCGCTTACCTGCGCCTTGAGGTGAGCTGGCTCACCGATCTCACCCCGGAGGGGGTGGACCGGGCGCTCACGGAGAGCGGGGCGCAGAGCGTTTTTCTCACGAGCCCCGATTATTTTGGCCGGCTCGCGGATGTCGCGGGCATTTCGCGGGTGTGCGGGTGCCGGGGGGCGGCTTTGCTGGTGGACAACGCCCACGGCTCGCATCTCGACGCATTCGGGCTTCACCCTCTGGCGCTCGGCGCGGACATGGCCGCCGATTCCTGGCATAAGACCCTGCCCGTTCTCACCGGAGGAGCCTGCCTGCACATTGCGAAGGACGGTCTGTTCGGCGGGACAGACGCCGCCGCGCTCAAGCAGACGATGGCGATGTTCGGCTCCACCTCCCCCTCGTTTTTGGTGCTCCACTCGATGGATCTCGCGCGGGAATGGTGGCAGCGAGAGGGAAAAGAGGCGTTTTCACGCCTTCCGCGCAGGCTCGCCCCCGTTTTTGAAGCGGTTCGTCGCGCGGGACTTGTCTTTTCGCCCGGCACCCCGACCGACCCCGCGCGCGTGGTTCTGGACTGCCACGGGCGCGACGGGCGTCAGGCGGCGGACCGCCTGAGGGAAGCGGGAGCGGAGCCGGAGATGGCGGACGGCAGCCGGGTGGTGCTGATTCCCTCTCCGCTGCACACCGACGGACAGCTCGACGCTCTGGCGCGGGCGATCGGGGAAATTCACCCGCAAACGCTGAGAGAAGCGGTGCCCTCCCCCTTTTCGGCGGAGATGCCGCGCCGCCTGCCGCGCCGGGCGATGCCGCTTTGGGAGGCGGTTCTCGCCCCGCACGAGACGGTGAGCGCGCGGGAGAGCGCCGGCAGGATCGCCGGGGTGAGCGTCTGCCCCTGTCCGCCCGGGGTGGCGGCGGTGGCGCCGGGGGAGATCATAGACGATGAGATGGCGAGCCGTCTGGTGCGGGCGGGGTTTGCCGGCCTGCGTGTGGTGCGGGAGAAAGGACGGTAGAGAAAGATGACGTATCGGGCGGGGATGGCCTGGCTGCTCGCGGTTGTTATGCTTCTGTGCGCGGGCTGCGGCGCGGCGAACGCTCAGGGAGAGGCTCCGCAGCAGGGGCAAAACCCGTCGCAGACGCCGACATCTCAGAGCGCGGACACCGGGTTTCCTCTGGTGGTCACTCCGCTCTCTCAGGAGGCGTTGAACACCTGCCTGCGCGCCGTGAACGAGGGGAAGATGTCCACCTATATTGACCCGTCGCTGCTCGCGCTGCTGCGGGGGGAGAAAGCGGAATACACCCGTCAGACGGAATCCGGCGGCGCTTCTTTTACCGTGGTCACCTCTTTCGACGGAGAGGTGTACACCCAGACGGTGAGCGGCGTGTATGAGGGAGAGACCGTCACGGAATCCCACGCCTTTTCCGGCCTTGCCGGGCAGATGGACGCCAGCGGAGCGCTGATGGACATTTATGTGACGGGCTGTTTGGACAGCGACCGGGTCGGAGTTTCGTATGTGGGCACCTGCTGGAGTCCGCAGATGCTGAACCTGACCGCGCGGTGACAGAGGGGGAACGGGAGTGCGCTTTGAAGGTTTTTTGGGCAACGCCGCCGTCAAGGAAACCCTGTCCCGCGCCGTGGACGCGGGGCGTATACCGCACGCGCTGCTCATCGAGGGGCCGAAGGGCAGCGGGCGCAAGAGGCTCGCCCGTCTTATCGCCAAGGCGGCGGTGTGCTCCTCGTCCGGGGAACGCCCGTGCGGAGTGTGCGCCGACTGCCGCAAGGCCGACACGGGGCACGCGGATATTCTCGTGCTTCAGGGGGACGGTTCCCAAAAATCTCTGAGCGTGGAGCGCGTGCGCGATTTGCGGGATCAGGTGTCGGTGCTGCCGAACGAGGCGCAGCGCAAGGCGGCGCTGATTCTCGACGCGGGATGTATGGGAATTCCCGCGCAAAACGCCCTTCTGAAGGTGCTCGAGGATCCGCCCGACTATATGGTGTTCGTGCTCACGGCGCTCAGCCGCTCCGAACTGCTGCCCACCGTGCAGTCGCGCTGTATGTGCCTTTCGCTGAGGGGGGTTGACGAGGAAGAAGCGCTGCCGGCGGTGCGGGCTTTGTTGCCTCTGTCACGGGAGCAGGCTCTCGAGAGTATCCGCCTGCACGGCGGGTGCCTCGGGCAGGTGCTCGCGGACGAGCGGGAGGATACCGCCGCCGTGGTGCGCCGTGTGACTGAGATCGCGCGGGGGATAATGGCGGCGGAGGAGCTGACGCTTTTGCTGGCGCTCGCCCCTCTCGAGCGCGACAAGCCGCTCACCGACGAGGTGCTCGCCTCCCTGCTCACGGTGCTGCGCGATGCGCTCGCCATCTCCGTGGGCGGCACGGCGTCGGGAGGATGCGCTCCCGACACGTCGAGGGAACTCGCGCGCAGCCTGACGACCGCCTCTCTTCTCCGCGCGGTGGAAGCGGTAGAACGGGCGAGGGAAGCGCGAAAATACAATATGAACCAGACACTGCTGTGCACGTCGCTGTGCGCGAAGCTCCGCGCGGCAGTAGGAAGATAAAAAGAGCGCAGCGATTCACGGAGTCGCGGCGCCGACCAAAGAAACGGGGAAGGAAACTATGGCGCAAAAAATCGGGGTGCGGTTTAAGAATACCGGTAAAGTATACGATTTCGATTCCGGCGGCCTGCCGTTCCAAAAAGGGGACTACGCGGTGGTGGAGACGGCGCGCGGGGTGGAATGCGGAGAGGTCGTCGCCGTCGCGGACGACCTCTCAGCCGCCGGCGAGATGCGCCCTCTGCGCACCGCGCTGCGCAAGGCGACCGATGCGGATATCGAGCGGATGAGGGAGAACGAGAGAAAAAAGCAGGCGACGCTGAATCTTTGCCAGCAGCGCATTCAGGCGCACGGCCTGGAGATGAAGCTGGTGGATGTGGAGTTTCCCCTGGACAATTCCAAGCTGCTCTTTTATTTCACCGCCGACGGGCGGGTGGATTTCCGGGAGCTGGTGCGGGATCTGGCCTCGGTGTTCCACACCCGCATCGAGCTGCGGCAGATCGGGGTGAGAGACGAGGCGAAGATGCTGGGGGGTATCGCCATCTGCGGCCGACCGTTCTGCTGCACCCAGTTTTTAGACGATTTCCAGCCGGTTTCCATCAAAATGGCGAAGGAACAGGGACTCTCGCTCAACCCCACCAAGATTTCCGGCTCCTGCGGGAGACTGATGTGCTGCCTGAAATATGAGGAAGACGCCTATGAGCATCTGTTGAAGATCACCCCGAGAGTGGGGGACACGGTCAACACCCCGCAGGGGGCGGGCGTGGTGCAGGACGTCAATCTCATCAGCGGCAAGGTGAAGGTACTGTGCCCGCAGACGGTCGGCTCGCAGCTCCTGCAGTTTGACCGCGAGGAACTCACCCCGGCCGACCGGAGCGCGCTCAGGCCGGACGCCGAGAAGCGCGGACGGGAAGAGGCGATTCCCGTGCGCCCCCGCCGGGTGCGGCCCCGTCCGCCGGAGGGAAAAAATTAAGGCCATCTTTGTGCGGGATTGCCCTTGTATTTTCGGCGAGATATGGTATGATAGGGAAAAGACCGTCACGGTCGAGCAAGGTGAAGGAGGTGCGTTCCCATGGCCTACCGGATTTCCGACGACTGCATCGCCTGCGGTGCTTGCGCGGAGGGCTGCCCGGTGTCCGCAATCTCGGAGGGAGACGGCAAGTACGTGATCGACGAGTCCGCCTGCATCGAGTGCGGTGCGTGCGCGGACGTCTGCCCGGTTTCGGCGCCGTCGGCGCAGTGATTCGGAAAAAAACGGAAACCAGGGGCCGTTGCCCGCGGTGCGTGACGCGCCGCCGGCGGCGGCTTTTTGGGTGGACGGCGTTTTTAGGCGAGACCATCCTGTGCGTTTGGCACGGCAAAGGAGCGGCCTGACATGGCAAAAAAGATGATTTTGGAAGCGGGCAGGATCGTCGGCGTACACGGTGTGCGCGGCGAGGTGCGCTTGCAACCCTGGTGCGATTCCGCGCGCCAGCTCACCGCGATTCACACATTTTACTGGGACGAGCGGGGGAACGATTCGTTTGAAGGGCGCGCGCGGGCACACAAAAATATTGCGCTGCTCACGGTGCGCGGCGTGGAGACAGCGCAGGGCGCCGAGGCGCTGCGAGGCCGGACGGTATACGTCCGCCGGGAGGATCTGCCGCTGCCGGCCGGTCGGTATTTCATCTGTGATCTGCTGGGGCTCTCCGTGGTGGACGACGCGAGCGGGGAGGAGTACGGCACCCTGTGCGATGTCAGCGAGACGGGGGCGAACAACGTCTACCATGTGCGCACTCCGAAAGGGGAGGTGCTTCTGCCCGCGGTGCCCGAGATCGTCAAAAAGGTGGATATCGACGGCGGACAGGTGCGTATCACGCCGATAAAGGGGCTGTTTGACGATGAGGATTGACCTGATGACCCTTTTCCCGGAGATGTGCGAGAGGGTGCTCTCCGAGAGCATTCTGGGGCGGGCGCAAAACAGGGGGATACTGGAAATCTTCTGCCATCAGATCCGGGAGTACACCGACAATCGTCAGAAGCAGGTGGACGACGCCCCCTACGGAGGGGGGAAAGGGATGGTGATGTACGCGCAACCCATCGCCGACTGCTTCCGCGCCGTCTGCGGGATGGCGGGGGAGCGCCCGTATCTCGTATATATGTCCCCCCAGGGGACGGTGCTCACCCAGAAAAGAGCGGGGGAACTCGCTTCCCTCGACCGCCTGTGCGTGCTGTGCGGTCACTACGAGGGGGTGGACGAGAGGGTGATTGAGGCGATGGTCGACGAGGAGATTTCCATCGGGGATTATGTGCTCACCGGCGGGGAACTGCCCGCTCTGGTGCTCGTCGACTGCGTTTGCCGCATGGTCCCCGGCGTGCTCTCGGATACCGTGTGCTTTGAGGAGGAGAGCCATTTTGCGGGGGTGCTCGAATACCCGCAGTACACCCGTCCCGCCGTTTGGGAGGGCAGGGCGGTGCCCGAAGTCCTGCTCTCCGGACACCATGAAAACATCGCCCGCTGGCGCCGCGAGCAGTCGCTGCTCCGCACCCTGAAAAAGCGCCCGGACCTGCTTGAGAGCGCGCCGCTCACCGAAAAAGAACGCGAAATGATCGCGGGATGGCGGGAGGATTCCGATAAAATGTGAATAACTTTCGGTTCGTCTCGAAAAATGAAAGGATATTTATACGGCAAAATAAACAAATCGAGAGTTTCCCTTTTCGTCAAAATAAGGCAGTTGACCAAAATTGCGGGAAACCCCGCAAAAACATTTGACCTCCCACACCCTTGTGCTATAATAGGTTATGTTCATTTGACCTGTTTGGCAACCGTTCGGCTGCCGCCGACATGGGAAGGAGTTCGGTTTTTGATGTATGTGAAAGACGTTATGGTGCAAAATCAGGTCGGTCTGCACGCGCGTCCCGCCACTTTCTTTATCCAGAAGGCGAATGAATTCAAATCCTCTATCTGGGTGGAAAAAGAAGACCGCCGCGTCAACGCGAAAAGCCTGCTCGGGGTGTTGTCCCTGGGAATTGTCGGGGGCACGGATATCCGCATCATCGCGGACGGAGGAGACGAAGAGGCCGCTGTGGATTCGCTCGTCGCTCTTGTGGAGTCCGGCTTCGCGGATTGAGGCACGGCCGAGAAACTCAATACATCACGGGAAAGCCGTCGGTTCTCCGGCGGTTTTTTTCTCGGAAAATGCCGCGACGCCCGGGGCAACTCCGCGCCGAGCCTGCCCGCCCGCGGGCGAATTTCCGCGATTTTTATTCTGTGGGGGCAGCGTTTGCGCCAAGTATTCGCCCGGGCTTTTGGCTTATCTGACGAAAAATCCGCCTCCGCGTCCGGACGGTAAATTTTTATGCGATATTGCCCTTGACTTTTTTAGAAAATATGATACCATTGATTTATCTTGCCGAGTTTGAAGGAGGGATTGATGTGAGAGAGCCGCAAAGACTGGAGGTCGCGGACGGGGTTACCTTTCTGGCGCTGCCGGAGACACGGTTTACCACCTTCCGTCTGACCGTGAATATGTATCTGCCTTTAGCCAAAGAGACGGCGGGGCAGTACGCGATCCTGCCGTTTCTGCTGCGCAGGGGCTGCCGGGAATACCCGGACATGACCGCCTTTCAGCGGGCGCTTGACCGCCTGTACGGCGCGTATGTGAGCGGGTCGGTGTCCCGCGCGGGGGAGACGCAGGCGCTCACTCTGTCGATGGCCGGTCTGGAGGACCGTTTTGCCTTGAACGGGGAGTCGGTGAGCGAGCGGTGCGCGAGGCTGATGCTCTCGCTGCTGTTTGAGCCGCCGCTGTCGAACGGGGCGTTCCGTTTGGAGGATGTCGAGCAGGAGCGCCGGTGTTTGCTGGAGACCATCGCGTCCGAGATCAACGACAAACGCCGCTATGCGCGCACGCTGTGCGAACGGCTGATGTGCGAGGGGGAGCCGTACGCGGTGCCCGTCAACGGCAGCGCCGAACAGGTCGCCTCTCTCACCGCGGCCTCTCTGACCGCCGCCTGGCGCGATGTCCTGCGCAAGGCGCCGATGCAGATCTTTTACCAGGGGAGCGGGGATGTGCAGACGATCGCCGGAGCGTTCCGCGAAAAACTTTCCGGGCGCCGTCCCGTGCCGCTGCCCCCCGTGATGACCGCCCCCGCCAGGGCGCAGGTCGCCGTGCGGGAAGAGCGCATGGATGTCAACCAGTGCCAGCTTGTGCTCGGCTACCGCACCCCCGTCTTCGGGGATCATCCGCTGGTTGACGCGATGCGCATCGCGGTGGCGGTGTTCGGCGGCACTCCGAACTCGCTGCTCTTTATGAATGTGCGGGAGAAACTCAGCCTGTGCTATTACTGCTCCGCCGCCTACGATTATCTGAAGGGCGTGATGCTGGTGAACAGCGGGCTGGAGGAGAAAAATATGGATCTCGCCCGCGAGGAGATCGCGCGGCAGTTTCACCGTCTGCAGTCCGGCGATTTCACGGATGACGCGCTGGAACAGGCGCGCCTCGCGGTGCTTGACAGCCTCAACAGCGTGGAGGATTCCGCCGCCTCCACCGCCGCGTGGTACGCTTCGCAAACCATGAACGCGCATCTGCGCACCCCCGCCGAGGTCGCGGCATCCGTGCGCGGGATCACCCGCGAGCAGGTGCTCGCCGCCGCCGGCACCATAGGCAGCGACTGTATGGTCACGCTGCTTCCGAAGGAGGGAGAGGCATGAAAACCTGTTTTACCGTTTCCACGGGCGAGACGGTCACCCGCGTCGATCACCCGAGCGGGCTGACGGTTTATATCTACCCCAAAGAAGGCTTTCGCGGCGCTTACGCGCTGTTCGGCACGAAATATGGCTCGGTGGACACCGCTTTTGAGGTGGACGGCAAGACGGTCGAGGTGCCCGCGGGAATCGCGCACTACCTTGAGCACAAGCTGTTTGAGAGCGAGGATATGCACGCCTTCGAGCGGTACGCCAAAACCGGAGCGAACGCCAACGCCTACACGAGTTTCGACCAGACCGCCTACCATTTCAGTTGCAGCGACCATTTTGAGGAATCGCTCGAAATTCTGCTCGATTTTGTGCAGACACCGTATTTCACCGAGAAGACGGTGCAAAAAGAGCAGGGCATCATCGGACAGGAAATCCGTATGCGCGACGACGAGCCCGACTGGCGGGTGCTTTACAACCTGCTCACCGTCCTCTACGCCGACAATCCGGTGCGCATCGACATCGCCGGCACGGTGGAATCCATCTCGCACATCACCCCGCAGCTGCTCTACGACTGCTATCACACGTTTTACAATCTGCGCAACATGGCGCTGGTGACGGCGGGCAACGTCACGGTCGAACAGGTGCTCTCGGTCTGCGACCGGATGCTGAAGCCCGCCCCGCCCCTGAACCTCACGCACCCGCTTCCGCGGGAGAGGGAGGATGTGGAGCAAACCTATATCGAACAGGTGATGCCGGTATCTTCCCCGCTGTTCTATGTGGGGTACAAATGCCCCATTAAAACGCTGCTTCAGCCGACAAAAACCCTCGCCGCGGCGGGCATCGCGGTGATGCTGCTCTCCGCCGAATCCTCCGATCTGTTCGCTTCGCTGATGGAAAAAGGGCTGATCAACGACCAGATGGAGAGTGAATTCTTCGAGGGGAGAGGCTATGCGCTGTTCCTCTTCGGCGGCGAGAGCCGGGATCCCCGCGCGGCGGCCGATCTGCTGCAGAAGGAGATCCGGAAGTTCCGCGAGGACGGAATCGATGCGGAGCGCTTCGAGGAGTGCCGTGCCGCGATGTACGGGCGTCTGCTTTCCCGCACCGACAGCATCGAGGGATGCGTCGCCGGGCTGTGGGACGATTTCCTCTACGGGCGCGACCCTGGCGAGCTCACCCAAGCCGTTTCCTCTTTACAGGTCTCCGACGTTCAGGAGATCTTCGAGCGCTGGCTGCGCCCGGAGCAGTTTGCCCTCTCGGTGGTGCGGGGAGAATAAGATGGAGCACTGGGTATCCTTTCCGGGCCTGGGACTGACTTTTCCGCTGCCGCAGTCGCTCGCCACGTTCACCGTCTTCGGCGTCACGCTGGACATCCGCTTCTACGGGGTGTGCATCGCCCTCGGGTTTTTGCTCGCCGTGATCTACGGGATGTCCCGCGCGAAGCGCCTCGGGATAAACCGCGACCGCCTGCTGGACGCCGTGCTGGTGACGGCGGTGGTCGCGATTCTCTGCGCGCGCATCTACTATGTGGTTTTTTACGATTTGTCGTGGTATCTCGCTCACCCGTCGAAAATCCTCGCCATCTGGGACGGCGGGCTCGCCATCTACGGCGGCATCATCGGCGCCGTGGCCTGCGGGCTGATCATGTGCCGGGTGTGCAAGGTGGAGACGGCCGCCGCGTTCGATCTCGCGGGGCTCGGTCTGCTCATCGGGCAGGGGATCGGGCGCTGGGGCAATTTCTTCAATCAGGAGGCCTACGGCGGCAACACCACACTGCCGTGGGGCATGACGGGCGACATCATCCAGGAGGGAACGCACGGGGTGGTGGCGGACCAGTCTGCGCCGGTACACCCCACTTTCCTCTATGAATCGCTCTGGTGCCTGCTGGGTTTTTTGGTGTTGCACCTGTTGTTCCGCCGCCTCACCCGCATTCACGGGCAGGTGTTCGCCTGCTATCTGATATGGTACGGCGCGGGGCGCGCGTGGATTGAGGGCCTGCGCTCCGACAGCCTGATGATCGGCTCCCTGCGCGTCTCGCAGCTGGTGGCGGTGATCTCGGTGGCGGCCGGTGCCGTGCTGCTGGTGATCCTGCGCCGCAGGGCGAAACGCCGTCCACCGGAGGAGACCGAGCCGGCCGATGCCGAATCCGAATCCGAACAAGAGGCCGATGTGCCGGCGCCGAAGGACGCGCGGGAGACCGCGCAGCCGGAGGACTCCGCGCCGCACGCCGGCGAAACTCCGGAAGATGCCGGGCAGCCGACGGAGGAAGAACCCCCGGCGGAGCCGCTGCCCGGTAACGCGTGAGCCCGCCGCACGGCGGGAAGATAACGGCACGGGTGTTCTCCCGGGGAGAGAGGAGTTTTGCGATGGCGGTGATCATCGACGGCAAAAAAATCAGCGCCGAGGTGCGCGCGGAGGTGGCGCGGGAGACCGCCGCTCTCAAAGAGCGGGGCATCACACCGGGGCTCGCGGTGATTCTGGTGGGGGACGATTCGGCGTCCCGCGTCTACGTCAACAACAAAAAGAAGGCGTGCGCCGAGGTCGGCTTTTACTCGGAGGAGTTCGCTCTCCCCGCCGACACGGGAGAGGAGGAACTGCTCGCGCTGGTGAGAAGCCTGAACGACAGGAGCGATATCAACGGCATCCTCTGCCAGCTTCCGCTGCCCGCCGGTCTCTCCGAAAAGCCGGTGATCGAGGCCATCTCCCCACAGAAGGATGTGGACGCCTTTCACGCGCAGAACGTGGGACGGGTGATGCTCGGCGACGCCTATTTTCTCCCCTGCACCCCTGCCGGGGTGATGGAGATGCTCCGGCGCACCGGCATTTCCGTGGACGGCAAGCGGTGCGTGGTGGTGGGGCGCAGCAATATCGTCGGCAAGCCGATGGCGATGCTGCTGCTGCACCATAACGGCACCGTCACCGTCTGCCATTCCCGCACGCGGGATCTCCCCGCCGTCTGCCGCGAGGCGGACATTTTGGTGGCGGCGGTGGGCAGGGCGAAATTGATCACCGCCGATATGGTGAAGCCCGGCGCGACCGTGATCGACGTGGGCATGAACCGCGACGAAAACGGCAAACTCTGCGGCGACGTGGATTTCGCCGCCGTGGAGCCGGTGGCCGGCGCGATCACCCCCGTCCCGGGCGGGGTCGGGCCGATGACCATCGCGATGCTGCTCAAAAATACCCTCACCGCCGCCAAACGCCAAAACGCTCTGCTGCTCGAATAGCTCTCCGCGCTGGCAAGCGCCGCCGAAATCCGGCGGCGTTTTTTGTTGCCCGAAAATTTGAAGTTTTTTGTTGAAAATACCTCATCCCAAGGACAAAAAGCATGAAAATTCTACAATTTTTTCAAATGACAAACGGCGTTGAACGTGATATACTAAAAACAGGTAAGCGGAATAGGCGAAAAAACGGGCCCGGGCGGGCGAAATTCACCGCTCTCCGCCGCGCGGCGGCGGGCTCGAAGCCTTCCTTTTGGGGGGATGATATGGCGGAGCAGGTGATCGGGGTCGACCGCATGGAGCACGCGGTCGCGCTTTTCGGCAGTTTCGACGAGAACATCCGGCTCATCGAGGAGCACTACGGCGTGGACGTGACCAACCGGGGCTCGGATATCCGGGTGAGCGGCGAGGCGGAGGCGGTGGACCGCGCGGCGCGGGCGATTCAGGGCCTGCTTCTGCTGATCAACCGCGGGGAGCAGCCCGGCGAGCAGCGGGTGCGCTATGTGATGGCGCTGGTCGACGAAGGGGACGAGCGGGAGCTTCCCGCCCTCTCGACGGGCGGGGTCGCCGTCACCGCCAAGGGCGCCCCCGTGCGCCCCAAGACGCTGGGGCAGCGCCAATATGTGGAGGCGATTCGCGAGCACACCGTCACCGTCGGCGTCGGCCCCGCCGGCACCGGCAAGACGTATCTCGCCGTCGCGATGGCGGTGAAGGCGTTCCGCGAGAAGGAGGTCAACCGCATCATCCTCACCCGCCCCGCCGTGGAGGCGGGGGAAAAGCTCGGCTTTCTGCCGGGGGATTTGCAGTCGAAGGTGGACCCATACCTCCGCCCGCTCTACGACGCGCTGTACGAGATGCTGGGCATGGAGACCTATCAGAAATACGTGGAGCGCGGCAATATCGAGATCGCGCCGCTCGCCTATATGCGCGGGCGCACGCTGGACGACAGCTTCATCATTCTGGACGAGGCGCAGAACACCACCCGGGAACAGATGAAGATGTTCCTCACCCGCCTCGGCTTTCGCTCCAAGATGGTGGTGACGGGGGACATCACCCAGATCGATCTCCCCTCCGGGTGCCGCAGCGGGCTCAAAGATATTCTGCGGGTGCTCAAGGGGGTGCCGGATATCGCCATCTGCGAGTTTACCGGCAAAGACGTGGTGCGCCATCCGCTGGTGCAGCGCATCATCGAGGCGTACGAGAAATCGGCACGCCCGGCGCGGGCTGCCGGGGCGCGCGAACGGGCGCAGAAAAACGCGTGACGCGCAGAGAAAGGAAGAGGTGTCATGGCAAAAGTCAAAGTGCTGATCACGGATAAACAGAAGGCGGTCAAGCTCCCCACCGGTCTGCGTATGCTGCTGCGCCGGTGTTGCCACGCGGTGCTGGAGCAGGAGAACTTCGGCTCCCCAGCGCAGGTGGACATACTGCTTGTGGACGATGAGGCCATCCGCACCCTCAACCGCGAGCACCGCCACATCGACAAGATCACCGACGTGCTCTCGTTCCCTCTGGGAGAAAACGGCGTCTACGATAAGGATCCGCAGACGGGCGCCTATATGCTGGGGGACATCGTGATCTCCGTGGAGCGGGCGGCCGCCCAGGCGCAGCAGTACGAGCACAGCATCCAGCGGGAGATGTGCTTCCTCACGGTGCACTCCATGCTGCACCTGCTGGGGTACGAGCACGAGGGCGGCGGCATCCGCGCGATGCGTATGCGCGAGCGTGAGGAGAGCGTGATGAACCAGATCGGTCTCCCCCGCGAGACCGGCTTCACGGGGAAGTAGCCGCCGCGGAGCACGGGGGCCGCGTCGCTCTTAAGGTGCTGACCTTGTTGCGCTAAAATGCTTTTCTTGTGAAGATGGGTTGCTTTTTGCGGCGCGCGGCTTCAAAATAGGGGAGTGGTTTGTACAGAAAGCAGCGCTCTGCCGGAAGGGATTTCCTGTTCCCGCGGCGCTGCCGAAAACAAGGGAGGAATCAGGCTATGAAAAAGGTACTCAGTGCTTTTCTTGCGCTGTCGCTGGCGTTCTGTTTTGCCGCCGGCGCGCTTCCCGTCTCGGCGGCGGGCGTCAGCGCGATTCCCGATGATGTGACCAAAATCACGCCGGTATGCGGAGACGAGGGCGGCGCCACCGTGGAATTGAACGGTAAATCGGCCGTTATCCATGTGGCGAAGAGTTCTCATCCGGATCCGGAGCACCCGGACGATCCCTCGTATACGGTATGCAACGGCGCTATTTTCCCGCTGGACGGGTACGCCTTCACTAAAGCGGACGATCTCTACTGCATGGTGGACATCAGCACGGATACCGCTTTCCGTATCACGATACAGGACAGCCTCAACAACAAGTGGATGAACGCCGGCAAGGAGTTCTGGAATTCGTTTAACGGCGTGACGGCGGAACAGGTGACGGCGGATTATTTCATCCCCGCCGGGACGTACCAGGCGGCGATTTATATCGAGGGTTATTACGCGGCGAACGAGATTCCGGGCGATAACCGCAATATCTTTCAGGTGGAAGTGGACGGTCTGACCCCCGGCACCATCACGTTGAATAATATCACGTTCCTGCCGAAGGCGGATTGTCAGACGGATAACGGTGTTGTCGTGTACACCGCGCCCGACGGCTCCGCCGCTCCGGCTCCGAGCGGCACTCAGGCCACCAATCCCCCGGCATCCAACGCGACCCAGCCTGCGGGCGGCTCCGCGAACACGGGCGAAGAGAGCCATGTTCTGATGTTTGTCACCATCGGCGTGCTGGCGGTCGCCGTGGTCGTTGTCGGTGCAGCGGCGGCGAAGAGGGCGAAGAGCCGGTAAGGTTTCCGGTATACCCGGTGTGCGGATATGCTTTCGCTAAAATGCCGTATTCCCCCGGCGGGGGTTGCGGCTCCGCCCTGCGCGGGATAAAATAAAATCAGCTTAGGAAAGCGATTTTGAAGGAGGAAATTGTGATGAAAAGAATCTTAAGTGCCGTACTTGCGCTCGCTTTAGTGACGTGCTTTGCGGCGGGCGCGGTCTCCGTCTCGGCTGAGGAGGTCAATTTGCTGGACGGTACTATTACGGCAAACGATGCTAATGCAGCATCCGTCACCAATGAAAACGGTTTGCTCACTATTAGTATTTTGCAGGCGCTGGATAAAGATGACGAAACTATTAGTGAGGCCGGAGCTCAGGTCCCGGCATCGGGAACAGTAGAAGCGAATGCAGATGAAGTTACTCAAGAAAAAGTTGTTATGTTGAGCATCAAATCGGATGTCGCTTTTAGAGT
>CAZGXK010000016.1:0-497 GCA_964529775.1 uncultured Eubacteriales bacterium | reverse complement strand
TAGAGTTACTGTGCAAACCAAAAAGCCGGATGGGTCGTTTGGTTGGCCGTCTGCGGGTGCCGATTGGTTCCCCACGTTTGGACTTGATACAGTTCCCGATGGTTACTGGATTCCTGCTGGCGAGTATCAGGTTGCCCTTGGAGTAGGCGGATATGTTAAGTACAACGCGGGGCAAGGTAATTTTGAATCTTGCGAACTTGTAAATGTCATTATTGGCAGTAAGGATGTTGGTACCATTTATGTCAACGATTTGAGAGTCGTGGATAGTGCGGAATTGGCGGAAGATGGGCAATCTTATGAGTATGCTGCGCCTGCTTCCGGCGTAACTCCGTTCCCCGGCGGTGACAACAATCAAGCTCCCGCCGAAACGACCACCAACCCTCCCGTTCCCAACGCGACCCAGCCCAATGGCGGCGGCGCGAAGACGGGTGAAGAGAGCAATGCTCTGCTGTTCGCCACCATCGGTGTGCTGGCGGCCGCGGTCGTCGTCGTCAGTG
>CAZGXK010000015.1:9182-19372 GCA_964529775.1 uncultured Eubacteriales bacterium | reverse complement strand
CAAAAGCCCTGGCCAAGTCTTCCTTGCCGGATTAATGTGTTTTGCTCATCTCTCTCTTTTTCTTTTTTTTAGTCTCACATCATTGACAAATGTACAGTGTGGCAAAAATCGTTTTCAATTCCTTAAAATTTTCTTCACACCTCCCCTGCCGCCCCTTCTCTCCGGCGCGGGAACCGGAGGGCGGAACCCCCGTCAGAACGACGAAACGCGGCGGCTTTCGTGATTCTGTACAGGAAAATGTCACATTTTTTGGAACACAATGGAGCAAAAAATGCTTGACGGCGACACCTTTTTTAGATAAAATAACGTTATGCGGGTTTTTTCGCCCGCGGGAATACGGCTCTTTCTGATAAACGGAGGGAGGGAACACCATGGCGGAAATTCGTGTCAAAGAAAATGAATCGCTCGACAGCGCGCTTCGCAGATGGAAGAAATCCTGCGTGCGGTCCGGCGTTCTTGCGGAGGTTCGCAAACGGGAACATTACGAGAAGCCTTCGGTTCGGCGGAAAAAGAAATCGGAGGCGGCCCGCAAGAGAAAGTACTACAAATGATTCACGGTAAAGCAGGCATCGGGTTGCCTGCTTTTTCCCTATGTACGGCCAACGGGAGGCGCTATGCTGTACCCCAATCTTCTCAGAAACCGTATCACCGAGATCACCCTGCGGGATTTGCGGGAGCTCTCGGTGCACGTGCTCTTTCTCGATGTGGACAACACCCTCACCGCCCATCACAGCCAGACGCTCTCCCCCGAGGTGGCGGCGTGGCTCGGCGAGATGCGCCGGTGCGGGATTACGCTGATGGTGGTCTCCAACGCCGTGAGAAAGCGCGTGGAGCCGTTCGCGCAAAAAATTGGGCTGCCGTTTCTCTCCCTCGCCGTCAAGCCTCTGCCGTTTGGCTTCTGGCGCGGGATGACGGCTCTCGGGGCGGCGAGGGACGAGTGCGCCGCCGTGGGCGACCAGACGTTCACCGATGTGCTGGGGGCGAGGCTCGCCGGGGTGAAAGCGATTCAGCTTTTGCCCATCGAGCCGGAGGAGGGCCTGAGTTTTCGCGTGCGGCGGGCGCTGGAGCGCCCGATTCTGCGGCGGTTCGGGGAAAAATATCCGGAAGGGAAGCGGTGAGGGCGATGGGGGCGCGGTTCGGGCCGGCGGGCAACGACGACGCGTTTTACGAGGCGGGGTTCAAGGAGAGCTGGCAGGCGCCGCAGTGGCTTGCGGATTTGGGGCTGAGCGCCTATGAATTCCAGTGCGGGAGAGGAGTGAGGCTCTCGGACGCCTCCGCCGAAAAGCTGCGGGCCGGGGCGCAGCGCCACGGCATCGCCGTCTCGCTGCACGCGCCGTACTTCATCTCGCTCGCCTCCGCCGACGAGGCGAAGCGGGAGAATTCGGTGAACTACATTTTGCAGAGCGCCGAGGCGGTGCGCAAGCTCGGCGGCGACCGCGTTGTTGTGCACCCCGGAGGGCTGGGCGGTCTGCCCCGCGGGGAGGCGACGGAGCTTGCCGCCCGCACGCTGAAAAAGGCTCAGGCGGCGCTGGACGGTGCCGGCTTCGGCGAGATTCACCTGTGCCCCGAGACGATGGGGAAAATCAACCAGCTCGGGGATTTGGAGGAAGTGCTGCGGCTGTGCGAAACCGACGAGCGGTTTTTGCCCTGCCTGGATTTCGGCCATCTCAACGCCCGCACCCACGGCGGAATGAACGGCGAACAGGCGTTCGCCGACGCTCTCAACCGCGTGGAGAACGCGCTCGGCAGGGTGCGCGCCGAGATTGTGCACGTACATTTTTCCAAGATCGAGTACACGGCGGGCGGCGAAAAGCGTCACCTCACCCTGGAGGACACCGTTTACGGCCCCGAGCCCGCGCCTCTCATGGCGCTGTTCGCCCGGCGGGGATATTCCCCCGTGGTGATCTGCGAATCCGACGGCACGCAGGGCAGGGACGCGGCCCGCATGGCGCGGATGTACGAAGAGTCCGCGAAGAATCCGGATTAAGGGAGGGCGGAAGTATGCCGTCAAAACGGATTTTGGTGATAAACGGGCCGAATTTGAACCTGCTCGGAGTGCGCGAGCCGGGAATATACGGCACCGATACGCTGAACGCGCTCTGCGACACAGTGCGGGAGGCCGCGAGGCAGAAGGACGCACGGGTGGATTTTTTTCAGTCCAACCACGAGGGCGCGCTCATCGACGAGCTGCACGCCGCGATGGGGGTGTACGACGGGGTGATCCTCAACGCCGGCGCCTATACCCACTATAGCTACGCGCTGCGCGACGCCATCGCCTCGGTGAAGCTTCCGGTGGTGGAGGTGCATCTCAGCGATATCCACGCGCGCGAGCCGTTTCGCCGGGTATCGGTGATACAGCCGGTGTGTGTCGCGCAAATTTCCGGTCTCGGCGTCGGCAGTTATCTGAAGGCTCTCGATATCCTGTGTGAGGAGGAAGTCACATGAATGAACGTGTTCGTGTTCTCGCCGATACCCTTTCTGAGGGAGAGGGGGCGCTGATTCTCTCGGAGCCCAACCGCCGGTATTACACCGGCTTTTCCTCGTCCGACGGCGCGCTGTGGGTCACCGCCGAAGAGGCGGGGTTCCTGACGGATTTTCGCTACAGCGAGGCGGCCGCCCGCGAGGTCGACGGCATCCCCGTGACAGAGAGCGCCCGCCTGTTCCGTGACGCCGCCGAGCAGTTGTATAGCCGCGGGATCCGACGAGTGCTGCTGGAGAGCGAGCGCATCACCCTCGCCGACCGCGACCGGCTGCGCAAGGCGCAGGGGGATATCGAGTGGGCGGGCGGCGACACCCTCGACGACGCCATCCGCTCGCAGCGCCGCCGAAAAGAGCCCCAGGAACTCGCGGCCATCCGCGCGTCCCAGGCTCTCACCGACGCGAGCCTCACCTATATTCTGGAGCGGCTTGCTCCCGGCGTGTCCGAGCGGGAGATTGCGCTGGACATCGAGATGTTTATGCGCAAAGAAGGTGCGAGCGCGGTCGCGTTCGATTTGATCGTGGCGGCAGGGGAAAACGGATCGCTCCCCCACGCGGTGCCGGGCGACCGGCGTATCCGCAAGGGCGATTTCGTCACCATGGACATCGGGGCCGTTGTGGACGGGTACTGTTCGGATATGACCCGCACCGTCGCCGTAGGAGAGGCCGACGATGAGCAAAAGGCGGTGTACGCCACGGTTCTCTCGGCGCAGAAAGCGTGCCTTGCGGGACTGAAACCCGGCCTTTCCGGCAAAGAGGGGGACGCCCTCGCGCGCGATGTCATCGACGCCGCGGGGTACGGCGCTAACTTCGGGCACAGCACCGGCCACGGCGTGGGGCTGGAAATTCACGAGTTCCCCCGCCTGTCCCCCGGCGAGCAGACCGAGCTCATGCCGGGCGACGTGGTCACCGTGGAGCCGGGAATCTATCTCCCCGGCCGTCTCGGCGTCCGCATAGAGGATATGGTCGCGGTCACGCGCGACGGCGTAGAAGATTTTACACGGTCCCCCAAGGAGCTGCTCATCGTCTGAGTCTCTCCGGGGGAGCGGCGCAGGGGCGGGTTAACCGCTCCGTCTCCGATATTTTCCGAAAAAGCGCCTGAGGGGTTCGGGTGCTTTTTCCGTCAACGGGCAAAAAAAGGAGGGATCATGCCTATGTCCGGACGAATCTCATCCGTGAGAGCCCTGTTTCAGGGAATCTCCTTTGCTTTTCGCGCGACGTGGCATGCCGAAAAATCCCTCTTTCCGATTGTTTCCGCCGAAGCGGCGGTGAACGTCGCCCAGTCCTTCTTCCGCATCGTGTTTCCGATGCTTTTGCTGGACAGTCTGACGGCGGGCCGCTTGGGTGCGACCATCGTGGCCGTGGCGGGTTTTGCCGTCTCGCAGCTGATTTTCGGCGCTCTCACCGCCATCCTCCGCCGAAACCGGGAGATGGGTGCGGAGCGGATGAAAATCCAGCTCAATACCATGCTTGTCGATAAACTTGCCTCCTTGCGGCACGAGCAGATGGAAAACACCGAAAATCTGCGAAAATACGAGATCGCCGTCAAATGCGTGGATCAGGGGGACGCGAGCTCTTTTCTCGAATGCTTATTCTCGGTGCTGTCCTCCGCCGCGATCATCGCCGGCGTGTTTTATGTGTTCAAGGATATGCCGTGGTGGGTTCTGGTCACCGTTGTCTGCGTGGTCGCGGTCAACGCCGTGGGCAATACCGTCAGCGCGCGTTATTCCTATGCGGAGATGACCGAGGAGACACCCACCGAACGAAAACTCTATTATCTGCGCGGCAGGCTGATGAATCAGGAATACGCGAAGGAAATACGGGCCTTTCAGCTGAAAGATTTCATCTCCTCCAAAACCCGCGAGGCGATCGAGGGATTTTTCAAGATCAGCCGGGATTATGATAAAAAACACCATAAAATTCTCTGGTGAACGTATCTTGTCGGCGGCATACAAACGTTCGTTCTCTACGGTTACCAAGCGGTTCTGCTGTTGCGGAAAGTCATTTCCGTCGGCGTCTTCTCCATGAATCTCTCCGCGCTGTTTCAGTTCAGCTCATCGCTCGATACGATTTTCTCTCAGGTGCCGGCCATGGCGGAGAAAGGCGTCTATTTGCGGGATTACCGCGATTTTCTGAATCTCCCCAGCACATATACGGGTACCCGCCCGCTGCCCGCGTCGGACGGTCTGTCGATCGACTTCGACGATGTGACCTTTACTTATCCCGGGCAGGAGAAACCCGCTTTGAAGAATTTGAGGGTGCACATCTGTCCTGGTGAAAAGATCTCGATTGTGGGCCCCAACGGGGCCGGGAAAACGACTTTTGTCAAATTGCTTCTCGGGATGATGAAGCCCACCTCCGGTCACATCCAGCTCAACGGCGTGGATGCGGAGGAACTGGATGCCCAGGAATACCGCAAACTTTTCTGCGCCGTGATGCAGGATTTTCAGATGTACAGTTTTACGCTCAGAGAGAATATCACCTTTTCCGAGACCGCAACCGAGACCCAGTTGGAGCGTGCGGACCGTTGCCTGAGAGATATCGGGATGCGGCAGACGGTGGAACGCTTGCCGCATGGCATCGAGACGTACCTGACCCAGCGTTACAGCGAAGACGGGGTAGAGCTTTCGGGCGGAGAGAATCAAAAACTGGCGATTGCGCGCGCCCTCTACCGCGACGCGCCGGTCATGATTTTGGACGAGCCGACTGCCTCACTCTCTCCGCAGAGCGAAAACGAGATTTACCGCCATTTTGGCAAACTGACTTCAGGCCGCACGGCTCTGATGATTTCCCACCGCCTTTCCGGCTGCACTTTGTGCGACCGTATCTTGGTGTTCGACGAGGGCGAACTGGTTCAAAACGGTCATCACCGTCAACTCATGGAGCAGGGCGGGCTTTACGCCGAGATGTTCCAAAAACAGACGGCGTTGTACGGCTTGTGAGGGGGGATAGATCTGACGCCGCTTCAAAGGTTTCGGCAGACGGCGCGATATGGCGCGCGGCTGGTCCGGATGAAAATGAAAGGTCAGAAAATCCTTCTTTTGATGGATCTCGCCATCGGTTTGCTCCGCGAAGCGAGGTCGATACTGAACATGGTGTTTCCCGCTGTCGTCATCCAGCTTATCGTTTCCCCGAAAGGGCTGGAGCCGGTTCTCTGTGTTGTTTTTGCGGTCAGCGCCGCACTCACGGGGATCGGCATCCTGATCGAAGTGCTCCAGCGGTCGCTGTCCAACTATTCGCTCCGTGCGCTCAACTACCTGATTCTCGGTTTGAATCGGAAAGCCATGAGTCTTAATCTCGCCGATTTTGAACAGAGCCAAACGCTCCAGCAATTCGACAAGGCGTACGACGGATTATGGCAGACCTCCGATGTGGACTTTACCGTATTTTCGGTAATTTTCGGCAAACTGATATCCTTCGCCGTGACGGTGTACATTTTCAGCACCGTGCACTGGGGAGTTGCCGTGTTGGTTTTTGCGAGTCTGGTGGTCGAGTTTATTCTGAACGTCCGCCTGACGGATAAACTGCACCGAAAAGACGCTCTGCAGTCCGCGCTGTCTCATAAAAAACATTATATCACCGATACCCTGTTCGACAGCAAAACCAACAAGGAAATAGGCCTCAACGGGGCAAGCGATTTTTTTGTCGGCAAGTACCGGGAGACGGCCCGTCGGGAAATGGAGATCGAGGCCGAAAAGAAACGGGAAATATGCCTTAACGATATGTGGTCGTCCGTGATCGAATGTGTGCGCACCGTCGCGGTCTACGCCGTCGCCATCGCGCGGTTTATGGCTGGGGCGCTTCCCATCGCCAATTTCACTCTGTTTGCCAGTGCCGCGAGACAGATGACCTACGCCGTCTGGCAAATCTTTCAGGGCGTCGCCTATCTGTTCCGCGCAAGCCACTATTTTGAAGATGTTCGGCAGTATATGCGCATCGAGGAAAGCGACAGCCGAACGGAGGACCGGCCGTGGCCCGCGGCTTTTGAACGAATTGAATTTCGTCATGTCGGCTACCGCTACCCCAATCAGAAAGACTATGCCGTCAAAGACCTCTCCTTTACCGTGCGACAAGGTGAAACCGTCGCTCTGGTGGGGGATAACGGGGCGGGAAAAAGCACGGCGCTCAAGCTGCTGATGCGCCTGTACCCGGTCACCGAGGGCGATATTTTGATCGACGGCAAAAGCATTTATTCCTATGACTACGCGCAGTATATGGCTCATTTTGCCCCGGTGTTTCAGGATTACATGACCTACGCCTTTACCGTGGGGGAAAATATCACTTTCGGCGCCCGACCGGAGGGCGGCAGAATGGAAGAGATATTGAGAAAAGTCGGCTTGGCGTCCAAAATAGCCTCTTTGCCCAAAGGTTTGGATACTCCGTACACCAAGCGCTTTGACGATAACGGGGTGGAATTCTCCGGCGGCGAAGAACAAAAGCTGGTCATCGCGCGCGCCTTTGTCCGGCAGAACGCCGTGATGATGATGGACGAACCCACCTCGGCTCTCGATCCCCTTGCGGAATACGACATCTATACCTCGGTACACGCTCTGACCGCCGGGTGTACCGCTTTTTTCGTCTCTCACCGGCTGAACACCACACGCTTTTGCGAAAAAATTCTTGTGCTGGACCATGGAACGTTGCGGGAGCAGGGCACGCACGAATCCCTGATGGAGGCAAACGGCCTGTATCGCCGTATGTTTGAGCTGCAAACGGAATACTATCACCCTTCTCGGGAGAAAAACCTGTGAACCGCAAGGCGGCCGCCGGTCGCCGGTCCATGGCGTTGTTATCTTCTCTTTTGAACATCTTCCAAGCGAAACTCCCCGCCGCCGTCTTCACCGCTACGCCTTCCCGCGTACCTTCTCCCCTCCTGACTCCTGGCAGGCGTCTTAGGACCGCTTCCGCAATTTGCCGCTCATCCGCATACCGCCCGGAAAGCGGACGATTTGATTGCCCGAAACGATTTTCCAAAAAATCCTTGCATTTGAGAAGGGGATTTGATATAATTATTTTTAGAGCTTTTGCTTTCCGTGTCCAAAGGAGGTGCAGAACCGATGGCAAAATGCGATTTCTGCGGCAAGAGTGTGACGTTCGGCATCCGTGTGTCCCACTCGCACCGGCGTGCCAACCGCGCTTGGAAACCGAATGTCAAGCGCGTCAAAGCCGTGGTGAACGGCTCCCCCAAGCGGGTTTACGCCTGCACCCGTTGCCTGCGTTCCGGCAAGGTCACCCGTGCGGTGTGAGCCTCGAGCTTTTGGCAAAACGAGATCCGGCCATGGGTTCTATGGCCGGATTTTTTCACAATCAAAACCGTCTGCGCTCTCAACCGCCGGAAAGCGGAAAGCGAGTCAGAGTCAATCACGGAAAAATGACAGAACGGTTATGGAAAAGTCACCGCTCTGTCACTTCTTGCGTATATGATGATGATGTTGGTCTTGAAAAAACGGCACCGAAGATAAAAAGGAGGTTTTCGGAATGCCCCGTAGGCCCAAGCGCCGCAGGCGACCGTTTCTGCCTGTCATCATCCTGCTTCTGGCCGTCATTGTCGAAGTGATCATCGCGGTGGTTTCCCACAACCGACAGAACGGCGAGGACAATCCCGCCGTCACCACACAGCCCTCTACCACCACAAGCACCGCGCCCCCGCCGAATCCGTCCACACCGGACGGTGCTCTGGCCCTTCAGGTGATCCGGGAGTATGAATCCAACCCGAACGGCGACGGGGAAAAATACTGGGAGTGGGCGCAGTATGACGAAGAAGTCTCCTGGTGCGCCATCTTTATTTCCTACTGCGCGGACCGGGCGGGTCTGCTGGACCGCGGAGTCATGACGTCGTCCGTGTATGCCAGCGCCTCCGATTTTCATCTCCCCTACCATTCCGCCAATGTGTACACGCCTCATACCGGCGACATCATCATCTACGATTTTGACAATCAGCGGAAGTACAGCGACGACGCCGACGCCGCGCAGGACGGTGAACATGTGGGCGTGGTGATTTCCGTCGATACTGAGTCCGGAATGGTCACCGTTATCGAGGGAAACGGCACCCTGCGGGACGAATACGGCGGTCCCGTCATCAACGGCAAGCTGGTCCAGCGCACCGTACCCCTCGCCTGGCCCTTCATCAAGGGCTACGCTTGCCCGAGCGAGGCCTTTTCCGAAAATCTGACCGACTGAAGGTACGGATAAACACATGGCCCGCCGAAAACCCCATGAGCTTTCGGCGGGCCATAAAGCTGCCCGTTATTCTTCCTCGTTCCAGCTGTACATTTTGCGCAGTTCCTTACCGACCGCTTCCAGCGGATGCTCGGCCGCCAAGCGGCGGCAGGCGTTGAAGTGCGGACGGTTGACCCTGTTCTCGTTAATCCACTTGGAGGCAAAAGTACCGTCCTGGATCTCGGAGAGAATTTTTTTCATCTCTTTCTTAGTCTCATCAGTGATGATGCGCTTACCCGTCTCGTAATCGCCGAACTCCGCAGTATCGGAGATGGAATTCCGCATCATGGAAAAACCGCCCTTGTAGATCAAATCGACGATCAGCTTCATCTCGTGGATGCACTCGAAATACGCGTTGCGCGGGTCGTATCCGGCCTCCACCAACGTCTCAAACCCGGCGGTCATCAGGGCGGTGACTCCGCCGCACAGCACCGCCTGCTCGCCGAACAGGTCGGTCTCGGTCTCGGTGCGGAAATCCGTCTCCAGCACACCGGCGCGTGCGCCGCCGATGCCCGCCGCATAGGCGAGGGCGATATCCATGGCCCTTCCGGTCGCGTCCTGTTGAACCGCCACCAGGCACGGCACCCCTTTTCCCTCCAGATATTCGCTGCGCACCGTGTGACCGGGGCCCTTGGGCGCGACCATGAACACATCGACGTCTTTCGGAGGCACGATCTGACCGAAGTGAATCGCGAAGCCGTGCGCAAATGCCAACGCCTTGCCGGCGGTGAGGTTGGGCTCGATATCTTTTTGGTACATGGCCGCCTGTTTTTCATCGTTGATGAGAATCATGATGATATCGGCGGCCTCAGCCGCCTCGGCGGCAGTCATCACTTTTAGACCGGCGGCCTCCGCCTTGGCCCAGCTCTTGGAGCCGACATACAGGCCGACAATCACATCGACCCCGCTCTCGTGCAGGTTCAGGGCGTGGGCGTGGCCCTGTGAACCATACCCGATAACCGCCACCGTCTTGCCGTCCAGAACGCTCAGGTTGCAGTCGTCCTGATAATAGATTTTTCTCTCCATGATAAAAGCCCCCTTGAAAAGATTTGCCCCGCGGCTGGCGGGACTATGGTGCATATGCGCCCCGTTTTCGGCGCATAATACAGACTATGCTTTTTTTCTCGTGGGATCCGCGCCCTTTTCCATCGCAATCACACCGGTACGCACCATTTCTCGGATGCCGTAAGGGCGCAACAGCGTCTCCAGCGTCTCGGTGCGCTCGGCGGTATCCGAAAACTCGATGGTGAGTGTGGAGCGGGTCGCGTCCACGATACGCGCTCCCATCAAATCGGATATACGCATAATTTCCGCGCGCTGGCCGGACGTCACCGATACCTTGATGAGCGACAGAGTGCGCAGAATGGTCTCCCCGTCTTTCAACGTTTTGACCTTAATCACCGGAATCAGTTTATTCAGCTGTTTTTCCAACTGTTCCACCACATATTCGTCCCCGTCCACCACAATGGTCATACGGGATACGGAAGGATCTT
>CAZGXK010000015.1:0-9172 GCA_964529775.1 uncultured Eubacteriales bacterium | reverse complement strand
AAGGATCTTCCGTGGTGCCGACCGCCAGAGAATCGATATTAAATCCCCGCCGGGAAAAGAGGCCCGAAACCTTCGACAGAACACCCGCGTGATTTTCCACGAGCACCGACATCGTATACTTCATACGGCGGGCACACCTCCCTTGACCGCTTTATAAAGACGGGTAATCCCAAGGCACCACACATTCGAGCAGAAACGGGCCGTCCGCGAGGAGCATATCTTCCGCGGTCCGCAGCGCATCTTCGTTGCGGGAAACGGTGCAGGCGGGAATACCATAAGCGGAGGCGATCGCGGTGAACCGCGGGCTCCCGTCCAGTGTCACCGCGCTGTAGGCACCGCGGTAGAGATTTTTCTGCAGCTCACGCACCATCCCGAGGCTCCCGTTGCGCATGACAATGATTTTGACATCTTTTTTCTCCTGACAGATGGTGGCGAGCTCCATCATGCTCATCTGAAACGAGCCGTCCCCGCACACGGCAACCACCTGCCGGCCGGGATCGGCGCACTTGACCCCGAGGGCGCAGGGAATGGCGTACCCCATGGTACCCATGCCCCCCGATGTCAGCAGGCGCCCCGATTTCACCTCGATATGGTTGGCACACCAAATCTGGTTTTGTCCCACATCGGCGCACACCACCGCGTTGTCTTCGAGCCGCGCGGAAAAATCGCGCAGAAAAGATTTGGGCTCCACGAACCCGTCCAGAGGTTCGATGGCTTTGGCGGCATACCGCTTTTTGCGGTCGGTCACCGAGGAAACCCATTCATCCGGGACGACCCCCTGCGTTTTCTCGATCAGAGAGGAAAGCACCAGACGCAGGTCGCCCACAATGGGAATGTGGGCGGGCATATTCTTCCCGATTTCCGCGGGGTCGATGTCGATATGGATGATCTTGGCGCGCTTGGCCACCTGGCCGGGAGAGGCCACCGCGCGGTCGCCCACGCGGGCTCCCGCCAGCACCAGAAGATCCGCGTCCCGTATGGCTTTATTGGCGGGAACACAACCGTGGGAGCCGAGCATTCCGAGATTCAGGGGATGTGCGCTCGGCAGCGCCCCCACCCCCATCATGGTGCAAACGGCGGGCAGATGAATTTTTTCCACCAAAGTGCGCAGTTCCCGCTGCGCCCTGGAGGAGAACACACCGCCCCCCGCGCAAAGCACGGGGCGCCTGGCGGCGGATATCGCTTCTGCCGCTTTTTTTATCTGCAGGGGATGCCCCTGTGTGCTCGGCTTATATCCCACCACATCCACCGGCTTATCGTCATCGAACACCGGCACCGTGTGCTGCTGAATATCCATCGGCACATCGATGAGTACCGGTCCAGGGCGGCCGGTGGACGCAATGTAAAACGCCTCCTTGAAAATGTGGGGAAGATCCTGGGCTTTTGAGACCAGATAGCTGTGCTTGGTGAACGGCTCCGCGGCGCCTGTGATATCCGCTTCCTGAAACACATCGCGGCCGATCAAATCGCTTTTGACCTGCCCGGTGATCACCACAAGGGGAATGGAATCCATATAGGCGGACGCGATGCCTGTGAGCAGATTGGTGGCGCCCGGTCCCGAAGTGGCAACGCACACCCCGACACCCCCGGTGATGCGGGCATAGCCGCTCGCCGCATGGGCGGCATTCTGCTCGGTGCGCACCAAAACATGATGCACACCGCTGCCGAGCAGGGCATCGTAAAACGGGCAGATGGCGGCCCCAGGATATCCGAATATGGTGGTGATATGCTCTGATTCCAGGCTGCGCACCATGGCCTGCGCTCCCGTCATTCCGCCAAAAACCCCCTTCACCGAAGATTTCGCTTCGGTTTCAGTATACGCCTGTTTTCCCTAAACGTCAACACCCGCCATGCGAATAACTTTTTGTCGTTTAAAGCGTAAAAGGCAGGATGGAAAAACTAACCGTCCGCCGCGCCGCGTTAACCGCGGCCCCGCTCACAGAAAAATATCTCTCATTTTCCTTGGCGCAAAGCATCTAAAAACCGGATAAAATAGGGCGGCAGAGCGCTCTCGAAACGGAGATTCTCGCCCGTCCTCGGATGGCGAAATCCCAAAACGCTCGCGTGCAGGCACTGCCCCTCAAAGAAAGGGACAGCCCTTGCCCCGTAAAGCGTGTCCCCCGCCACGGGATGACCGAGATACGCCATATGAACGCGGATTTGATGAGTGCGCCCGGTTTCCAGGGTGACGCGGACGCGGTCGTAACCCGTCAGGGATTCCGTGACAAAATACCGGGTCACGGCGGGGCGGGCGTGCGGCGCCATCGCCGCCATTTTCAGACGGTTGGAGGCGGATCGGCCGACGGGAGCATCAACAATCCCCTGAGGCGGTTTCACATGACCGGTGACCACCGCCTCATAGCTTCGCAAAAAAGAGTGATCGCGAATCTGCTCCGCGAGCCCCCGATGGGCAAAATCGTTTTTGGCGACCATCAGCAGGCCGCTCGTGTCCTTGTCGATACGGTGCACAATACCGGGCCTCTCCACCCCGTTGATGCCGGAAAGCGAATCCCCGCAGTGGGCGAGCAGCGCGTTCACCAGCGTCCCGTGGCTGTGGCCCGGGGCGGGATGCACCACCATCCCCTTCGGTTTGTTGACAACCAGAAGATCCGCGTCCTCATACACAATATCCAGCGGAATATTCTCTGGTTCCGCCTCATATTCGCGCACGGGCGGCGGTGTGATCTCCAGCACGTCTCCCTCTTTCAAAAGGTCTCGTTTGGCGGAAAGTTTTCCGTTGACAAGAATAAACCCGTTTTCTATCCACTGTTGCGCCAAAGCGCGGCTGATGCCCTCCGTCCGAGCCGCGTACACGTCAAGTCTCAGGGGCTTGTCCGTGGGTATCTGATCCGCTGTCACCTTTCGAAGGCGGCTGTTCAAAAACCATCTCCTCTTTTCCCCGCGTGATGATATCCTCTTCCCCGACGGTCTCGCTCTCCTGCTTGGGGGAGCGTTCGGAATACAGGAAAACAAAAAACACAAACAGCATCAGAGCGCCGACCACCACACAGCAATCGGCGAGATTAAAAACGGGAAACGGAATAAATTCGAGCTTGATAAAATCCACCACATACCCTTTGACCATGCGGTCGATGAGATTGCCGACCCCGCCCGAAACCACCAGGATGCCGCCGATATTGACCATTGTATCGGAGCGAAACCTCCCGCTGAGCAGCACGATGAGCACGGCGGCCAAAATCACGGAGGTGATGATGATCAGCGGCCACTTCTGCCCGGCAAAAAGATTCCAGGCGGCGCCGGTGTTCTCCGTATAGGTCAGGCTGAGCACGCCGTCCCACACAATCAGAGGATCGTGGCCTTTCAAAAAGGTGACGACCAGCCATTTGACGAGCTGGTCCGCTCCCACGATGGCCGCGCTCAGCAGCAGAATACCGAGTTGCAGCAAACTTCTTTCCCTCCCCTGTTCGCCGGTTTTCCCGCCCCGTACGGTGCGGCGCCGGGCCGGTCTTTGCCGTGTGCCTTCCCGGCGGTATCTCTCCAAAGAGGGGAACTTCGCCGGAAAACCGCGGCGAAATTCCCCTCTTGCAAGCGATGTCAATCCGTTATGCCTCCATCAGAGAGGCGCAACGCGCACATAAATCGGGATAATTCTCGTTTGCGCCGACCGAGACATCGTAGTTCCAGCACCGCGCGCATTTATTCCCCTCTGCGTGTGTCACCGTCAGGGTCAATGATTCAAGGTCGCCCGAAAATTCACCCGTCCCCTCGGTGCAAAGTGCGATATCCGAGACGATCAGCACGGTTTTGAGCAGCGGCAGCGCGCTCTGAATAAACCGGCCAAGCTCTCCCGCCGCATACAAAGTCACTTTGGCGTCCAGAGAACCTCCGATGATTTTTTCGGCACGCGCAAGTTCCATCGCCTTCTTCACGTCCTCGCGCACCGCCATCACCGTCTCCCAGCGGGAAAGAAACGCTCCATCCTCCGGCAGCATTTCGGATTCGGACGGCATCTCGTTCAGGACGGCCGCGCGCCCGTCATCCTCCGTCCTGTGAGGCATATAGCTCCAAATTTCCTCGGAGGTAAACGCTAAAATGGGGCACAGCATACGGGTCAGCGCGCTGAGTATACGGTACATTGCGGTTTGCGCCGCCCGGCGGGTGACACTGTCCGCCTTCTCCACATACAGACGGTCTTTGAGCACGTCGAGATAGAAATTGGAAAGGTCCACCACGCAGAAATTGTGCATTTTATGGAGCGCCTCGTGGAAAGCGTAGCGTTCATACGCCTGTACCACCTCGGTGCGAAGGCGTGTCAGCCGCATCAGCGCCCAGCGGTCGATTTCCTCCAGCGCCTCATCCGGCACCATATCGCGGTTCGGGTCGAAATCGCTGATATTCCCCAGAATAAAGCGGGCGGTATTGCGGATTTTGCGGTAACTCTCGGAAAGCTGCTTTAAGATATCCTTAGAGAGATGGGCATCCACCGTGTAATCGAGCGACGCCACCCACAGCCGCAGAATATCGGCACCGTACTGGTCGATGATTTCCTGAGGGGAAATCGCGTTGCCGACGGATTTGTGCATCGCCCTGCCCTCGCCGTCCACCGTCCAGCCGTGCGTGAGCACCGCCTTGTATGGCGCTTTTCCTGTGCAGGCCACCGAAGTGAGCAGCGAACTTTGAAACCAGCCGCGGTATTGATCCCCGCCCTCCATGTATAAATCGGCGGGCCATTTCAGATACGGACGCTCTTTGAGCACCGCCAGATGAGAGGACCCCGAATCAAACCAGACATCCATGATGTCGCTCTCTTTGCGAAACTCGGTGCCTCCGCAGTACGGGCAGCGCGCGCCTTTCGGAAGGATTTCTTCCGGCGTGTGCAGATACCACCCGTCCGAGCCCTCCCGACGGAACAAATCGGAAACCGCTTCGATGTATTCCTTTTTGATGATCGGCCTGGAACAGTTTTCGCAGTAAAAGACGGGGATCGGAACTCCCCACAGCCTCTGGCGGGAGATGCACCAGTCGGCGCGGTCACTGACCATGGAGGAAATACGGTCTTTGCCCCACGCGGGGATCCACTCCACTTCCCGGATGCGGGACAGCGCCTCCTCTTTGAAGCTCTCCACCGAACAGAACCACTGTTCCGTGGCGCGGAACAGCACGGGCTTTTTGCACCTCCAGCAGTGGGGATACTGGTGGGTGATCGTCTGTATGGCAAGCAGAGAGCCGGAAGCCTCAAGTTCCCGCGCGATGGCGCGGTTCGCCTCATCGGTGGTCAGGCCCGCAAACTTTTCCCCGGCTTCTTCCGTGAGCAATCCCCGGCTGTCCACCGGTACCACGACGGGGAGTTGCGGGTATTTTTTGCACACCTCGAAATCCTCGACGCCGTGCCCGGGGGCGGTGTGCACACAGCCGGTACCGCTTTCCAGCGTCACGTGATCCCCGACGATCACGAGGGACTTGCGTTCGAGGAACGGATGCTGCACCTCGATATACTCGAGTTCCGTACCCTTGAAAGACGCGACAACCCGGTAATCCTCGATGCCGGCGACCGACATGACCGCGCCGCTCAGGGCTTCGGCCATGATATAATACTCTTCCCCCGCCTGAATCAGCTGATAGGTAAAATCGGGGCCGAGACAGACGGCGACATTGGCGGGGAGTGTCCATGTGGTGGTGGTCCATATCACAAAGGTCACCCGCGAAGGGTCTATGCCCAGTTGAGAAAATACGCCCCTGTCGTCGGAAACTCGAAACTTGACGTAAATCGAAGAGCAGGGGTCGTCGCTGTACTCGATCTCGGCTTCCGCGAGAGCCGTCCGGCAATCCGGGCACCAGTAAACCGGCTTGAGCCCCTTGGTGATATAGCCTTTGAGCGCCATATCGCCGAAGACCTGAATTTGGCGCGCCTCAAATTCTTTGTCCAGAGTGAGATACGGGTGGTTCCATTCCCCCAGAACACCCAAGCGCTGGAACTGCTCGCTCTGCTTATCCACATAACTCAGGGCAAATTCCCGGCACAGCGCACGGATTTCCACAGCGGACATGGATGCCGCCTTGTCTTTGCCGGCCTTGGCGCGCGCTTTCAGCTCGATGGGCAGGCCGTGCGTATCGAATCCGGGCACATAGGGCGAACGCCATCCGCTCATGTTGCGGTACCGCACAATGATATCCTTGATGATTTTATTCAGCGATGTGCCGATATGGATATCCCCGTTCGCGTACGGAGGGCCGTCGTGCAGCACCCAAAGCGGTTTGCCCTCGTTTTTTTTCATCAGCTCGCCGTAAAGATCTTCCTGTTTCCAGCGCCGCAGCATCTCCGGCTCTCTTTTGGGCAAGCCGGCGCGCATCGGAAAATCGGTCACCGGTAAATGTAATGTCGCGTTGTAATCCTGCTCTGACATAGGACGATCGTTTCCTCCCGTTGGGGTTATGTCTCAATCTTTGTCTTTCCGAATATCGTAATCTTCCCCGAATTTCAGGTTGGAAAATTTGGAGGGAGCGGCCTCCTGAGAGGAACCCGATTCCGGCTTGGCTTTGGGGGACTCCGTCTCCTTGGGCTTAGGGGCCGGGGCCGTTTCTTTCTTGGGAGCCTGCTGGGGTGCGGGATCCGTCTTACGGACAGAAACATCCGGTATGCTCTTGATCATGGCAAGGTGCTCTTTATAAAGACCGAGTATCCGTGCGCGGAACTCGGAGATCTCGGTCTTGAGCCGATCGAGCTCCTTTTCATAAGCGGCGATGGAGCCCTTGGCCTCCGCCACAATCGCGTCCGCCTGCGCCTTGGCCTCGTCGACGATGGTCTGAGCCTTCTGGTTCGCATCGCGCACGACAGAATCCCCAAGTCTCTGCGCACTCACAAGGGCCGCGCGGATACTGTCTTCGTCCCGGCGGTATTCCTGCAGCTTGTCGGCCAGAATGCCGAGCTTCTTGCTCAGTTCTTCTTTCTCCGCCGTGAGACTTTCCACCGTCTCCGCACACCGGTCCACGAACACTTCCACCTCGGCCGCCTTAAATCCACCCATGTTTTTGGTGAACTCCACATTCCGAATTTCCCAAGCCGTGTACATCTTGTTCATCCTCCTGTAAGATCTAAAATCCGAAACCACTTACCTGTATTTGCGTGCCTTAAGCACCAGACGCCCTTTTCGGGTGACCTCCGAGAGGGCATCAACCGCAAACCGGCCGATGCCGCGCACCGAGATCACCGCGCCCTCGCCAACCGGTTCGGACGGCGTGAGGCGCACCGCATGGTCGACGCTCACGGTACCTGCCCGGATACGCCTGAGCGCCTGCTCTCTCGAACTCCCGAGCAGCACCCCCAAAACGGCATCCAGCCGAGGGGACGCCACCGTTCCGGACAATTCGTCAAACCGGCGCTCAAAGGGAAGATCGCCCTCGTAGCGGCGGGAGACGGCAACGCCTTCGCTGCCGACCTTGACCAGCTGCTCTGAGAGAAACGGCGCGATCTCCCGCATCATAAAGACCACCGAAAACCCTTCCGCGGCAAGAATATCCCCCACCGCCTGTCTCCTGATACCGCACCCCAGTACAGCGCCAAGCAGATCACGGTGGGAGACGGACACCTGAGGACGGTACCGCACGGCGAGCGCCTCCACGGGGAAAGCCTCCCCGCTCGGCGAAACGCCCGGCGGAAACACCCCGAGGACGGTGCGCTCCGCCCCTTCGTAACCGCCGAAAAACCGGACCGCGACTCCATCCGCCGCATACCGGGCACGGCCGCGGAGGACAGAGGCCTCGCGCTCGTCCAAAAAGCCCAGAAACCCCGGAGAGCCGCGACGCTCCGCGCGGACGAGCATATCGTCGAGCCGGGAGATCAGGTGCTTGTCCGAATCGGGAAAATCAGAAGTAGAGCCCATTGTTCTCCAGCTCGTCCAGAAGATCCCCCATAATGCCCACGTTATAGGGCGTGATAATAAACGTGCAGTTGGCCACTTTCTTGATCTGGCCGTCATTGGCGTATGCGACACCGCTGAGGAAATCCAGAATACGCCGGGACACTTCTTTGGTAGCGGATTCCAGATTGAGCACCACCGTCCGCTTGGCGTTGAGATGGTCGGCGATCGAACTGGTATCGTCAAAGCGCTCCGGCTTGACCAGCACCACCTGCAACTGTGCCGTCGCATGGATGTTCACAACCTTGTTGTTGCGGCGCTGCTCGGCGGGAGGAGGATCTCTGCGCTCCTCGCGCTGCGAAACCACCTCTTCCTCGTAGTCGTCATCGTAATCGTCTTCGTCCGAACCCATCATTTCCTTCAGCTTATCAAAAAACCCCATTCCTCATGACCCTCCTCACTGTGATTGTCGGGCGCGCGACGGACGGCTTCCGAAGATAGCCGTGCCCACCCGCACCATCGTGGAGCCTTCCGCAACGGCAAGCTCAAAATCGTCGGACATCCCCATAGACAGTATTTCCATAGATATATTATGTATTTTTTTCGCCGAAATGTCAATAAAGAGTTGGCGTGTTTGGGAAAAAACCTCTCTTTTTTTTGCCTCGCTCTCCTCGACCGGAGGAATAACCATCAAGCCTTTTACCTGAATGTGAGATAATTGTGCCACTTCCTCTAAAAGCGGTACAAGCTCCTCGCGGCTCACTCCGGACTTGCTCTCTTCCGCTCCGATATTGACCTCCGCCAGCACCGGGGTGACCATGCCCTTTTCCCCGCTGACCCGGTCGATGGCGCGGGCGAGGCGCACGCTGTCGAGCGACTGAATCATCTCCACCTCGCCGACCACCGCCCTGACCTTGTTGCTCTGCAGATGGCCGATAAAATGGCGGGTGATGCCCTTGGGCAGCGCGTCGCGCTTTGAGAGATATTCCTGCACATAATTTTCCCCGATGTCCGTGAGCCCGGCATCCACGGCGGCGCGAATGAGAGAGGGAGCGACGGTCTTGCTCACCCCGACCAGCGTGACCTCCTCGGGGGAACGCCCGGCCAAAGCGCACGCCCCGGTCAAGCGCTCGCGCACGGAGAGATAACGGTCGATCACCCGCTGCTCATCAGCCGGATACGACTTTGCCGTCATACAGATTCTTCCCTTCTACCACCATATCATCGTATATCTGCAGATATCCCGGATCGTCGACCTGGGCGCATATGGAATAATTGTCCGTCTCGCCGTGGTAGACGACCTGTATACGGCGAAAAGCGAGAATATCCCCCGCGCGCACATACACACCCGCTTC
>CAZGXK010000014.1:7171-19830 GCA_964529775.1 uncultured Eubacteriales bacterium | reverse complement strand
TAGAAGTTATGCATGGCGGCCTCGTAGTCCCTCTGCATATACTGCGCCTTGCCGATGCCCTGGTACCCCATTTGGTAGTTCATGCATTCCCTGACGGCTTTCTGGTACGGTTCCATAGAGGCCGTGTAGTTGCCCTCGCTGTAGTATTTCTCGCCCATACGGACGTTGGTGCCGAAATTTGTGGGCTGCATCACTGTGATAACGCCCATGGTATCGTCGAGCACCAGCAGTTGTTCTCCCCAACTCTCGAGGTCCACCCCGTTGATAAACGTACCCTCCTGGCTGCCCTGCCCGCCGAAGATAAACATCTCGTATCCTTCCGGCGTATACTGGAACAGCCTCTGGTAGGTGGAATCGAGCACGGTGATAAAGCCCTGATCGTCCACCGTAATGGCGTTAAAATTGGTTGATCGGGCCTGACCGCTGATCGAAAAGAGATTGTTGTCCCCGAAAAACTCCTTATAGTCCAGCACGTTTTTACTCTTGCAGTTGAGCTTGCGGATGAGCTCGTTCTGATTCTCGGTGGTGCCGCGCACACCGTAGATAAAGGAGCCGTCCGCATCGATACAGAAGTTGCTGTAAGCCATCGGCAGCACTTTCTGAATCCGCGCGAGCTGTTCTTCGGTCATCCATCTCTTCCAGAACTGCGCCAGAACCGCGCTGGCGGTACGCGTCACCTCGTTGCTGCCGAAATAGCCGAGAAACTCTCCGCTCTGGTCGAGCATGATGAACCCGCGGTAATCGCCCTCCACGGCGATGTAAATAACCCCCAGGTTATCGGTGAGCACCTTGGTGGGAAGGTATTTATCCTCCTCGTAGGTGACCATGGCGTTGTCCGGTTTGCCGAACTCGTGGCTGATGACGCCCTCGCTGTCGAAGATATATACTCGGTGCGCGCTGCGGTCTACCACGTAAATCTGGTTGTCTTTGTCGACCCAAAGTCCCCTCGGCTCGGAGAAGGGAAATTCGTTTCCCTCCGCGTCCCGGAAAATCATCTGCTGAATCACATCATAATTCCGGTTGAGCACCAGCAGGCGGTTGGCAAACCCCTCCGACCCGTCGTGGCCCGTATCTAAGATATACAGCTTGTTGCCTCGGACGACCATATCCTTGGGGGAGACAAGGTCGATATCCTGACCCACGACCGCGCTCACCTTGTAAGGATCCGGCACCTCCTGGGTCGTTCCTTCGGTCGAATAGACATACGATTTGCCCGTTCCCTGCGCGGCGGCGGGAAGACAGAACACGGTGAGCAGGGCCAGCAACACGGCGAACACACTGACAAGGCGTTTCACTCTGCTCCCCTCCTTAGTCTTTGATGCCCGCATGGGCCATCGTCTGCATGACGTTGCTCTGGGAGATGATGAACACCAAAATGGGCGGGATCATCAGGATGATCGCGGCGGCGGAACCCACGCCCGCGCGGGCGATACCGGCGGTGGCCACCTGGCTCATCGCGGCGGGCAGCGTCTTCCACGCCTCGTTGTAAATCACGTTGGCGCCGCTGGTGTTCCACACCGCCTGAAACTGGAAAATCATCATGGTGAAAATCACGGGCTTGATATTGGGCATCACGATGTTCCACCACACCCTGGCTTCCGACGCGCCGTCCACCCTTCCGGCCTCAAGCACCGCGTTCGGCAGCGTCTCGAGGAAGTTGATGCACAGATATATGCCCGTGGTCGAGGCGAGGGTCGGCAGCAGCACGCCGAGGGGATTGTCGATCAGGTGGAGATTGGCGAGAATAATATACTGCGGGATAGCGGTGATCGCCGGTGTGAACATCAGGGCGAGCTGAATGCCCTGGTTCATGATTCCCTTGCCCGGGAAATCGTGCTTGGCCAGAGGATAGGCCGCCAGCGTCGCAATCACCAGATAGAGAACTGTGGAGACCACCGAGATGAAAATACTGTTGAACAGGTATCTCTCAAAGGGAATCCACATATTGGAGATGACCAGACCGAGCTGGGTGAAGTTCTCTACGGTGGGATTGTGCGGGAAGATCGGGGGCGGGAAGAGGAAGAATTCTTCCGGAGGTTTAAAGGACGAGGTGATGGCATACACCAGCGGGAACGCCATAAACGAGCCCATCACGGTGAGCAAAATCGCAAGTCCGATCGTGCCGCCCACCGAGCGCTGCTGCTTCTTGGGAGTCGCGGTTTCCATCGCGTGCTTTTGGCGTCTTTCCTGCCTTTCCCGCTTCTTTTCTTCTTTTTTCTTCTGCTTTTCCAGTTGCTTCTCTGCGTTAGCCATACGGTCTCGCCCCCTTTCTACCATTTCAATAGTCTGAAGATCAGCTTCTTACTGAGCACGATGAGAATAAACAGGATCACGCCGATACAACAGGCGTACCCCATTTCATATCGCACCGTGCCGTAGTCGGTGATGTAGTTGAGCATGGTCATGGTGGAATAGTTGACCGATTGATAGCCTCCGGTCAAATCCTGCGACACGGCGCCGCAGGAGAAAGAGTTCGCAATCTGCATCACCGCGCCGAACAGCAGCATCTGCTTCATGTTTGGCACCGTGATGTACCACAGCTCCTGAAAACGGTTCTTGACACCGTCGATGGCGCCCGCCTCGTACATACTCGGGTCTACCCCCTGGAAGCCGGCGATAAACGCGAGGAAGCTCACGCCCAAAGACAGCCACAGCTGAACCACCATAACGATACCGAGGTTGTACGAGGGGTTGGTCAGCCAGAGGATAGGCGAGCGGATAATCCCCAGATTGAGCAGGGTCGCGTTGACAATGCCGTAGGAGTCTCCGGAGAAGAGGTAGGTCCAGATGAAGTAGACGTTGGCCGACACGGACGGCGCGTAGAACACGATGGTCATAAACACGCGCAGCACCTTGGGCATCTCGTTGATGACCCACGCCATGAAGAAAGAGAAAATGTAGCTGAGCGGCCCGCACAGGAACGCGAGCAACAGCGTGTTGCGAAAGGCGATCAGGAAGATGTCGTCCTGAAACAGACGGGTGTAGTTGTCGATCCCGCTGAACGTCGGCGGCTGCAGCAAATTGAAATTGGTGAAGCTCAGCAGGATGGCCGCGAGAACCGGCAGCACGGTGAAGATGAAGAAAATCACCATGAAGGGCGCCACCATCGCATAGGAGATAGCGTTTTTCCGAATACGCCGCCCGAGCGAGTGCTCATTCTCGATTTTCATTGTTCATGCCCCCTTTTCCGATGAGATTCAGTCTGAAAATTCTTCGATCTTTCTGGCGAGTTCCAGATCGATCTGTTCGCTCCAGTAGAGGAGCTGTTCCGTCGGATTCTTGGAATTCAGAACGGAGGTCATGAATGCGCTGTTGATGGCGCGGGAGGTGAAGTAGCTGCCCGGGAGCTGCTCCACAAAAATCAGGCTCTGCATCTGCTCCCTCAGAGCGGAGAGCTGCGCCTCGTTCCACGGCAGCTGCTCGATGGAATGGATATTGGCGGTCGCGTACCGCCCTCCGGAGCCAAGAACCGCCTCAATACGAGTGCCGAAATCGGCCTGCACATCGTCGCTGACCCACCATTTGAGGAATTCCCATCCCGCTTCGGGGTTCTCGATGTGCTTGAACATCACCGAGGCAATCTCCGTCGCCGCCTGGCTGTTGTCCACGGTGCCGTTCTCCTTCCTCACGCCGGGGATCGGGTACATCTCCCACAAGCCGTCGAGTTCGGGAATACTGATGGAGAAGACGTTGTACATCGCGTAATCAGCGAGCAGAATCGGCATCTCGCCGGTTCTGAAACGGCTCATCGCATCGTACTCCTGCGGGAACAGGTAATCGGAGTACATCTCCACCGACTGACGGAACGCGTCATACGCGACCTCGGTGTTCAGCGCGGTGGCGGTGAGATCGTCGTTGTAAATCTGCCCGCCCATCTGATAGAGCAGGTTGGTGAAAATATTGGAGGCGTTCATCGCGGAAATCTGGTTCATGTTGCCGATGCCGATTTCCATGTTGTTACGGCTGACAATCGGGTAGATGAGAGTCAGCAGCTCGTCCCACGTCTGCGGCACCGAGAGACCGAGTTCCTCGAGAATATCGGTGCGGCAGAACATCATCTGATAGGTCATCGTCTCCGGCAGCGCGTACACCCCTCCCTTATACTCGAAGGGAATCATCGCACCCTCCACGAAATTCCCGGTCACCTCGTCGTAGTCGTCGAAGCTGCTCAAATCGTACAGCGCAACGCGCATGGCGAAGTTGACGGGATCGGTGACCGGCCGGGAGAGCGCCACATCCGGCCCTTCTCCCGCGAGGGTGGCCTCGATAATGGCGCCGGTGACCAGCTCAAGATTGACCCCGATACCCGTCTGCGGGGTAAAATCGGAGGTGATCAGCTGCTTGAGCACGTTGACCTGGTCGCGCCCGGACTGCATCCACACGGTGATGGAGCCCTTGCCTCCCTCGGTGGAACCCGCGGTGCTGTAATCCTCGGTAAAGGAGGCGATAAAGCGGTGAAAGCTGTGGCTGACGCTCTCGCCGAAGTTCGCTTTCGCGCGGGGAGGCTCGCTGTTTTCCCCGAAGAATTCCATGCGGTCGATTTCCAGCGGCTGCTCGGTGAACTGCCCAATCCATGAGCCGATGGTGCTGATATTGCTCTTAAAGGTGCTCAGCACGCCGCTTTCGGCGATGGAGCGCGGCTTCTCGATGACCTGATCCATCTGGCCCACAATGCCCTCCAGTTTGGAGGCGAGGGAGCTGTCCGAACCGTATTTTTCCATGATCTCCTCGGAGATGTTCGTCAGGCGCTGGCCGGCCTTCGCGAGGTCGTTCGCCAGAGAGGGGATCTGCTCGTCGATGCTGTAATCGCGGTAGTCGTCGGGCGAACTGCCGGTGATCATGATCACCTCGCGGTAGATTGTGTTGAGCTCCAGCACCGACTGCTGAAGGTCGTTCGCGATGTCCGCGGAATCTCCCAGAACCACCTGCAGGGCGATTTCGTTGTGCCCCTTTTCAAGGTAAATGTACAACGGTTCGCCCTCGTCGTCCGAGAGAGTGAACGTCTGCCACTCGGCGCTGAAGGGGAAAGAGAGGCTCGCCGCCTCCTCAAAAGGCACCTCGCCGTTCACGAACAGTTTGCGGTGCGCGCTCACGCCGTCGTACACGTTTTGGCGGAACCGTATCGCGAACTGATACAGCCCCGCCTGCGGGACGTCCTCGATCTCCCAGACAGCCGTCTCACCCGTCAGCTTCCAGTTGGCGCCGCCGAAAGTGTTGAGCTTGATCTTGGCGGGACTGTACGGCTGGGTCAATGGGCTCGTGATGTCGTTTTGCGGGATGATGTACATCTCGCTCTTGTACGCGGCGGATTCGCCCTGCACCACCACACGCTCGCCGTCGTATTTCTCCGCGCCGTGGGAAGAGAGATAATCGGAATAACCGGGCAGCGTCTCCCGGGTGGAGAGGGTCACGCGGCGAAGCTCCACTTCGTTGGTGGTCATCGCCAGAGTCAGGGTGTGTTCCCCGGGCGTCAGGTAAAAACCCAGCGGGTCGGGATAAAATCCCTCTTTATCATAGAGAGTATACGAACGCCACATCTGCGCCTCCACCTGCTTGGGGCTCACGTCGTCGCCGTTCGAATCCTCGACAATTTCGCCTTCATTGGTCCACATACGCGCGAGCTTGAACGCCGACGCTTCCTGGAAAGGCAGGGCGCCGTCGATCAGCACGTCGTACTGGGTATTCTTGTTGCCCTGCACCGCATACCGGTAGTCGAAAGACAACACATAATAGCCCTCATCCTTCACGGTAAAGGGCATCTCAAACCGGTTGGTCGCGTCCGCCTCGGTCTCGTCCTGCAACAGGACAATCGGCTCCGCCTGAATACCGGTGTCCAAAAATTCAAAAGTATAGTCCTCGTAAGTGGGGATGCCGTCGTCTTCCTCCGGAGTCTCCGTGTCTTCCGCATTCTCCGGATTTTCGGCATCGTCCGGGCCTTCCGCGTCGCCCGGGTCCTCTGCATCGCCCGGGTCCTCCGCGTCGCCCGGGTCCTCGGGTTCATCTTCGGGTGCCGGGTTATCGTCCTGCGCGGAGGTCGTGGCGCCGGTCGCCCCGGTGATGTCCGCCGCACCGACTGCCGTCGTGCCGACATCGCTTCCCTGAGAGACCGCGAGATCGTTCTCGTCCGCCGCGGCGAACAGCGGAAGTGCCGATACCGTGATCAGCACCGCCATCACACACGATAAAAGACGAATTCCTTTCATTGAATCCTGTCACCCTTTCTGGGACCCCGCCGGGCACATCGGGCACAGCCCTTTGTGCCCGGCGGGAATGTAATCAAGGACATTTAGAAAATGAGGCAAATTTACCCGGCATTCTCGCTCTGCGTCGCCTGTTCCTCCTTGGCGGCCTGTTCGGCTTCGACTTCCTTCACCTGCTCGTTGAACTCCTCAATCTCCGCTTCCAGAGCGCTCTTCTGCGCGTCGAAGATGCCCTGCACGGTGTTCTGCGCCTCGCCGTAATAGATGGGAGGTACGATGGTGGTATCCACGATGTCGTAGCTGTTGCCGACGCCGCGGACGATCTCCATGCAGATCGGGTCGCCTTTGGTCTCCTCGATCATCGCCTTTTCCTCATCGGTCAGATTCTGGTCGTTCCAGGTCGTGCCCTCGGTCGCCTTGAGGATGTTATGGGAAACCAGCGTCTCCAGACGGATGTACGCGGCGGCGCCGACGGGGTTCTTCGCGGCATAGGCGATGGAATACGCCCAGACGGCGACGGGAGTGATCTGTTTCTCTTCACCGGCGGGATCGAAGCTGAAGACGGGGGCGACGCCGAATTCGTCGCCCTGAATTTTCGCGGCCTGCGTCTTGATATTCTTAAAGGCATCAAGCGTTCCAATAACCATGGCGTCGGTCCCCATCGGGAACAGCGTCGCCCATTTCTGCAAATCGTCGTTGGTGTTGCGGCCCGCGCCCTCCACCTGATAGAAATTGTAGACCTCGGTCATATAACGCATATAGTTCGGATCGTCGATCATCAGTTCCACGGTCTTGTTTTCGTTCAATTTCATCATCGGATACGGCCCGAAATACGGGAACAGTCCCCAACCGGTGAACCCGAAATCTTTATCTGTGGTCAGCGCCTTCGCCGTCTTGACGAAATTGGTCCAGGTCCACTCGCCGTCCTGCCACTGTTCCAGAGGGTTCTTCACGCCGGCGTTCTCGAATTTCGTCTTGTTGTAGAGGACATAATAGCGGTTCACGTCCGGCAGGGTGATCACGCCGTGGCTCTCGCCGCCCCATACGAACAGCTCTTTCATCAAATCGAGATTGTACAGATTCTGAGAAGGATCGTCCGGGTTCTTGGCGTCCAGCTGCAGATAATCCTTGTACTGCTCCATCGAGGCGGTCAGCCCGGCGGCGTTCCACTTCGGGTAAGTCATATCGTAGTTGCAGGGCAGGATATCCGGCGCGGTGCCCGACGCCGTCTGTGTCGCGACATAATCGGTCAGCTGCTCGTCGGAAATCGTGGTGATGGTCACGTCCCCGCCCGGATAGGCGTTGCGCCAGATCAGCGTCGCCTGATACTGCGGGTACGGACTCGCCGGGTCGTTATTGGTTTCCAGATAATTCCAGTCGATGGTCATCAAGACCGACACGTTAGGGTCTTCCAGCTGCGGCAGCATAATGCCGTCGCTGTAATCTCCCGTGGCGGCGATGCTGAAGTAGTTCGGGTCGGTCGGATCCATCTGCTTGCCCCCGCCGCCGTTGCAGGCGGTGAGCGCCAGAAGCATCACGGCCGCCAGCAGCGCGCACAATACTCTTTTCATGTCTTCATTTTCCTTTCCTTCGGGGCAATACCGCCCGAAAGCGTGTCGCGCCGTGGCGCGGAGTTGCCCTGATATTTGCATGAAAGGCCGTCGCTCAGAAAAGCGGCCTTATTGCCGAATGCACACGGGCGGAAACTTATCCGCCGGCCGCGGACGCCTGCTCCTGCGCCTCTTTCTCCGCCGCCACCTCGTCGATCATCTCGTTGAACTCGTCGAACTGAGCCTGAAGTGCGCTCTTCTGCGCGTCGAAGATCGCCTGCACGGTGTTCTGCGTCTCGCCGTAGTAGATCTCCGGAACAATGTATGCGTCGATGATGCCCAGATAGCAGTTGCCGATGCCCAGAATAATCTCGTTGAGAATCGGGTCGTCTTTGGTTTCCTCGATCATCGCCTTTTCCTCGTCGGTCAGGTTCTGGTCAAACCATGTCTGCCCCTCCAGGGATTTGGCGATATTGCGGGAAACCAGCGTCTCCAGACGGATGTACGCGGCGGCGCCGACCGGATTCTTGGAGGCGGACGAGATGGAATACGCCCACGTCTCCACCGGGAAAATCGGCTTCTCCTCGCCGGTCGGGTCGAAGACGAAGATCGGTGCGACGCCGAATTCGTCGCCCTGAATTTTCGCGGCCTGCGTCTTGATGCTCTGATAGCGGGAGAGGCTGGTCATCACCATCGCGTCGGTGCCGGCGGGGAACAACGTCCCCCACTTCTGCAAATCGTCGTTGGTGTTGCGCCCCGCGCCCTCCACCTGATAGAAGTTGTAGACCTCGGTCATATACCGCATATAATTCGGCTCGTCGATCGTGAGCTCCGCTTTGCCTTCCTCGTTGATCCGCGCCATCGGGTACGGGGCGAGATACGGGAACAGCCCCCAGCCGGTGAAACCGAAATCCTCGTCGCTCGTCAGCGCTTTCGCCGTCTTGACGAAATTGGTCCAGGTCCACTCGCCGTCCTGCCACTGCTCCAGCGGGTTCTTCACGCCGGCATTCTCAAACTTCGTCTTGTTGAACACTATATACTGCCGGTCGGGCTCGTCCAAAGTGACCAGTCCGTGAATCTCCCCTCCCCACTGATAGAGCTGCTCCATCAAATCGCGATTGTACAGCGGCCGCTGCGGATCGGTGGGGTCCATCGCATCCAGCTGCAAATAATCCCTGTACTGCTCCATCGAGGCGGTCAGCCCAGCGGCATTCCACTGCGGATAGGTCGTCCGGTTGCAGGGGATAATATCCGGCGCGGTGCCCGAGGCCGTCTGCGTCGCCAGATACTCGGTCATCTGCTCCTCCGTGATGGTGGTGATGGATACATCCCCGCCCGGATAGGCGTTGCGCCAAATCAGCGTCGCCTGGTACTGCGCGAACGGGTCCGACGGGTCGTTGTTGGATTCCAGATAGTTCCAGTCGATGCTCATCATCACCGAAACATTGACGTCCTCAAGCTGCGGCAGCATAATGCCGTCGCTGTAATCTCCCGTGGCGGCGATGCTGAAATAATCCGGGTCAGTCGGGTCTGTCTTCTTGCCTCCGCCTCCGTTGCATGCGGTGAGCGCCAGCAGCATCACCGCCGCCAGCAGTGCGCACCCTACTCTCTTCATGTGTTCTCCTCCCCTTTCGCCGTTGACGCGTGCAAGCGGCCGCCGGTGCGGCGGACTATACCGCGCCGCCGCTCTCACCGGAGCGCCCTTCCTCACGCGAGATTTTCTGGTATTGGATGGGGGAAACCCCCACCGAGCGCCTGAACCTGTCGGAAAACGACTGCACCGAACGGTACCCGAACCGGGACGCGACCTGCGACACGTTCATTTTCCCCGTGCGCAGCAGCCATTTGGCCTCTTCCATCTTCCGCTCGATAATATACTCTTTGATGGTCGCGCCCGTGCTCTCCTTAAAAACGTGCGCGAGGTATGTGTAACTGTACCCGAGCTGCTGCGCCATCGAGCGGATATCCGAGATGTCCCGGTAATGCTCGTCGATATACCGCATCACGGCATACGCGGCGCTCCCTGTGCGGGTGTACCCTCCCGCCGCCACGGCGGGACGCTCCCCCGTGCCGTCGAACAGGCGGTAGGCGGCTACAATCATCTGCTCCACATATCCCCCCACCATCAGGGAATAAAAATCGTTCTTGTGCTGCAGCTCGTAAAGCGCCTGAGAAAAAGGAACCAGCATATCCTTGCTTTTCGCGGCACGCTCGCTCTGGAACCCGCGGTAAAAACGCTCCAGCGCGGGGTCCGCCTGCTTAGGGATAAACGAAAACGCGAAATAGCAAAACCGCAGCGGCGAACCCCTGTCCGCGTCGATGGCGTGGGTCTGGCCGGGGACGTTGATGAACACGTCGTTCTCCTCCACCGCCACCCGCCTGCCGCCGGTGGTCACGGTGCCCCTGCCGGTGACCACATAGGTGATCTCATAATATTTCTGAATATGCTTGTCCACCCGGAAACCCGCTTCGCAAAAAAGCTCCCCGATTTGAACCAGCTCGGCAAAATGGAACCGCTCGGGATGCCCGAAAAACTCGTTGTTGTATTCGTACCGTTTGCCGAAATTCAGGCGATTGCCCATAACAGTAACGCCCTTTCCGGGTAGAATCCCCGCACACGCCCCGGCGCGGGGCGAGTCATCGCCGACAAAACAAAAAAGTACACAATATTTCAATATCAATAATACTCAGATTGAACATTTCGTACAATATCCCTATTTGCGTATTGTGTTGTGCAAATATGCTTTTTCCGCGCAAAATAACGACATTTTAGAGGGGGATACGATAAAATCACCCCATTTTCGCCGAATCGGCGCGGTTTTTCCGGCGGTTTCCGCGGCGGGCGCCGCACCGCGCGGGCGGCAAATACGGCGAAAAAGCGAACAAAAAGTTTCTTTTCCGTGACGGAACGGTTCATTTCTTATGACGGTATTGTAACAAATTCCCGCGAAAAAGACAAGATGTTTCCCAAAAATATTTGTGCTCCCGGAAAATCTGTGGTAAGATAGGAGACGAGAGCAGCAGGGAGCCGCCCCTCCGGCGAAAAAGGCCAAAAAGAGGGCCCGGCTCTCCTCTCAGGCTGTGCCGCGCCGGCACGAGAGCGCGCCCTTTTGGCCGCGCCGCCAAGGCCGAAAGCGGCACCGCCCGAAAAGACAAGCGGAGGGAGAACACTTATGCACGACCGTTACGAAAGCCCTTTATGCTCGCGGTACGCCAGCGGGGAAATGCAGGCCCTTTTCTCCCCCGAGCGCAAATTCCGCACCTGGCGCAAACTGTGGGTCGCGCTAGCCCAGAGCGAGAAAGAACTCGGCCTGCCCATCACCGACGAGCAAATCGAGGAGATGCGCTCCCATGTGGACGACATCAACTACGACGTGGCTCAGGCCAGGGAGAAGGAGGTGCGCCACGATGTGATGGCTCATGTCTACGCCTACGGGCAGCAGTGCCCCAAGGCAAAAGGCATCATCCATCTTGGTGCCACCAGCTGTTATGTGGGAGACAACACCGACCTTATCCTCCTGTACGACGCGCTTCGTCTGGTGCGCCGCAAACTGGTCAACGCCATCGCGGCGATCGCCCGCTTCGCGGAGAAGTACCGCGATCTGCCCACTCTCGCGTTCACCCATTTTCAGCCCGCTCAGCCCACCACCGTGGGCAAGCGCGCCTGCCTGTGGGCGCAGGATTTCCTGATGGACCTGCAGGAAGTGGAGTTCCGCCTGCAAAACGCGAAACTTCTCGGGTGCAAAGGGACCACCGGCACTCAGGCAAGTTTTCTGGAGCTGTTCGACGGGGATCATGAAAAATGCGAGCGGCTGGATAGGCTCATCGCCGAAAAGATGGGGTACTCCGAGTGCTTTGCGGTCTCGGGGCAAACCTATCCGCGCAAACTGGATGCCGCCGTCCTCTCCACCTTGTCCGGCATCGCCCAAAGCGCCTCCAAATTCAGCTCGGATATCCGGATGCTGCAGCACCTCAAAGAGGTGGAAGAGCCGTTCGAGGAAAATCAAATCGGCTCCTCCGCGATGGCGTACAAGCGCAACCCGATGCGCTGCGAGCGCATCGCCTCCCTCTCGCGGTATGTCATCGCCGACGCCCTCAACCCGGCGATCACCGCCTCTTCCCAGTGGTTCGAGCGCACCCTCGACGACAGCGCCAACAAGCGCATCAGTATACCGGAAGCCTTCCTCGCGGTGGATGCCGTCCTCCTGCTGGTCATCAACGTGGCCGACGGCCTGACGGTGAACACCGCCGTCATCGAGCGGCACCTGAACGCCGAGCTCCCGTTTATGACCACCGAGAACATCCTCATGGACGGGGTCAAGCGCGGAGGAGACCGTCAGGCGCTGCACGAGGCGATCCGCGTCCACTCGATGGCGGCGGCCGAACGGGTGAAGCAGGGCGACGGCACCAACGATCTGCTCCGGCGCATCGCCGCCGACCCTCTGTTCGGGGTCACCGAACAGCAGCTTCGGGAATCTCTCGATCCCTCCCGTTTTATCGGACGCGCCCCCGAACAGACCGAGAGTTTCCTCGCCCGGCAGGTGCGCCCGGTGCTGGAGAAATACGCGGACGATCTCGGCCTCTCGGCGGACATCTCCGTCTGAACCGCAGGACCTGGGCCGCCGCCCTTCCCGGGGAATTTTTCCCGGAAAGGGCGGCGGTTTTTTCACGATCTCAAACAAAACATATGTTCCCAATTGCCGCATTCTCACGACATCAGCGAAGACAGACGCGCTGGCCATATTTTGTTGGAGATCACCGCCGTCACATACAACATCTTCCGAAATAACCCGGATTTTTTTCAAAAAAATCCCGTCAAAACCCTTGCTTTTTTCGGCCGAATATGGTAAAATCTATTTGAACGGATGTTTAGAAAACCACCGGCCAGGGTCAGAGGACAGGTGATAAA
>CAZGXK010000014.1:727-7161 GCA_964529775.1 uncultured Eubacteriales bacterium | reverse complement strand
ACGGGCGTCGTCATGTGCCGGCGCGCGCATTTTATGGCGACGCGAAGGGTCGCCGGCGTGGCGTTTGCCATGGCGGGGGCGGAACTGCTGATGGCGGGGGCGCTGGATCTGTCGTCGGCGCCCGCCGTCGCGGGGGCGCTTTTCGCGCTCAGGGCGGCGCTGCTCGTCTGCTGTGTCTGTGCGCTTCGCCGCGACCGGGAGAGAGCCAAGGCGAGAGCGCGCCTGCGCGGCCGTTTCGCGGCGGATATGGCGAATACTCTGTACCCGCTGCGCCTGCTCCGCCATAAAAACAACGTCTCCCAGGTGGACGCGGCGTAAAAGCGGGTCCCGCCGCACCGCAGCGGGAAGAGCGGATGTCCGGATAGCAAACGGCGCCGGCTTTCCCCGTTGGGCACGGAGGCATTCGGCGCTGATGTTTCGGACAAATTTATCGGAATAATGCCGAAGACCGTTTCACCTCCGGCGGCGGTCGGCGGGAAAGGGGGATACCATGCCGAGCAAGCGCAAAAGGCTGGGCGAGGTCGCCCGCCGGCAGGAGAAAACCGCGCGGCGCTTCACGGTCGGATTCACCGTGGCGGCGCTCGTTGCGGCGGCGCTTACCCTTGCGATGCTGCTGCTCACCGTCGTCACGGTGCAAAGCAATCTTGCCGGCGGCCGCTATCTCGAGAGCGAGCAGGAGGCGCTCACCGGGGCGCTCCCCTTTGCGCAGGTGGGCGGTGCGCTGATGCTTCTCGGCAGTGTTCTCGGCGGCGTCTTTCTCTTCCGCCGGCGCTGGAAAGCATCGATTGTCGGGGGCGCGCTCACCCTCGCCGGGGCGCTCACGCTGCTCCCCTTTACGCTGACGCTCCAGAGGCTGTTTGCGTATAACGAGCTGTCCGGCCGCGGTCTGACCGTGCCGGAGCTCCTGCTCCGCCACTATTCCACCCTGCTTGTCCCCCTGCTTTTGACGGCGGCGGTTCTCTTCGCCGCGAGGGCACAGAAAAAGCGGGATCTCGCCGATTCCGCCGATCGCGCGGGGGAGCCGTCCACCGTCTCCGTAGCGGAGCCCGACAGCGAATAAACGCCGCTCCCGTGGGGCGGCGTTTTCGGAAGATTTCTGCGGCGTTCGCTGCCGCAGAATTCGTCATATCCTTCGTCCCCGTCCGGGCTAACCGCACCGGACGGGGTTTTTCATGCGTCACTGACGGGTCTGCGCGTAGTGGACCAGCAGATCGGCCGCCGCGTCCAGCCCCAGCGTCGTGGTGTTGAGCAGCAGATCGTACGAGCCGGGCGAACCCCACTTGTTGTCGGAATAGAAATTGTGGTAATTGGAGCGCCGCTTGTCTGTCTTTTGGATCAGAGATGCCGCCTCCCGCTCGGAGAGGTTCTCGGTCTCCATGATCCGCTTGACCCGCATCTCCAAATCGCCGTAGATGAACACCCGCACCAATTCCGGGTGATCCGACAGTACATATTCCGCACATCTGCCCACAATCACGCAGCTTCCTTTCGCCGCCACGCTCTTAATTGCCTCGGTCATGGCCAGAAACACCTGGTTGTTGAGCGGCAGCTGCCACTCAGCGCCGAAAGTGTACGTGCCCATCGAGAGCGAGTACAGAAAACTGTTGGTGGGCTGCTCGTCGTAGCTCTCCAGCATCTCGCGGGTCAGACCGCTGCGCTCCGCCGCTTCCGCCAGCAGCTCGCGGTCGTAAAACGGAACGCCGAGCGCGCTTGCCACTCTGCGGCCGACTTCGCGCCCCCCGCTTCCGAACTGCCTTCCGATGGTGATGATAATGGATTTCATACTCTCTCTCCTCCGCCCCCGACCGGACGCGCCAGCAGCCGGTCGTTTTTTACGTCTGTCACAATCGCCCGCACCGTCTCGCCGAGGGCGCGGAACCCCTCTACAAGGCACGGGACGTATTCCGCGGTATACCCCGCGCTTCCCGCTTCTTCCCCCGTCTCGGTGAGCACCTCCACGGTGCGCCCGACCATGCCCCGGAGAACCGCTGCCCGCGTCTCCTCGGCGGCGGCCGCCATCTCCCTCGCGCGCGCCGCTTTCTCCCGGTTTGAGATCTGTCCGGGCATCTGCGCCGCCTTGGTGCCCGGCCGCACGGAATACGGGAACACGTGCACCTTGGTAAATGCCGTCTCCCGCACGAACGCGAGAGACCTCTCAAATCGCTCCTCCGTCTCCCCGGGAAAGCCGACCATCACGTCGGTGGTGAGCGCACACCCCGGAAAAGCCCGGCGCAAAGACTCGCACACCCCGCGGTACTCCGCCGCCGTATACCGCCGGTTCATCGCGCGCAGCGTCTCGTCGCAGCCACTCTGCAGGGAGAGGTGAAACTGCGGGCACAGGCCGGGCAGCGCCCGCAGCCGCTCAATCACGGGTTCGGTCATCCCGTCCGGCTCCAGAGAGCCCAGCCGCACTCGGGACAGCCCCGCCACTTCGCACGCGGTCTCCGCCGCATCGGGGAGAGACAGACCGATCTCCCTGCCGTAGGACGTGAGGTTGATGCCGACCAGCACCGCCTCGCGATACCCCCTCGCCTGCAGTGTCTCAAGCTCCCGACGAATGCTCTCCAAAGGGCGGGAGCGCACCCGCCCTCGCGCCAGCGGGATGGCACAGTAGGAACAGTACCGGTCGCATCCGTCCTCGATTTTCACAAACGCCCGCGTGTGCTCCTCAAACGTATCGATGGCCAGCGGCTCGTATTTTTCACCGTGCGGCGGAATATCCACAATCCGCCGCCTGTCCGCCAGAAACTGTGCCACTTTTTGCGGGAGCGCCCCGCGCGCCGCGTTTCCCAGCACAATATCCGCGTCCGTCAGCGCGCGCGCCGCGTTCGGAAACGCCTGCGGCATACAGCCGGTGAGCGCCACCACCGCCCTCGGGGACTCTCGGCGGATTTTCCGCAGGAGCTTGCGCAGTTTCGCGTCGCTCTGCGCGGTGACGGTGCAGGAGTTGACCACCACCACCGCTTCCCCCACATCGCCGCCGTGATAGACGGCGGGGGTAAATCCGCTTTTTTTCATCAGCGCCATCATGCTCTGCGTCTCGTACTGGTTGACCTTGCATCCGAGCGTATGAAAAAAAGCCTCCATGCCGGTTGTCCCTCTCTTTCTCCGCATAATACCATAATTTTGAGGAGAATGCAAGGAAAGTTCCACAAATCGAGCAAAAAAATGGTTTCTTATTAAAAAACCCGTGTTGTGTCTTGCATTCATCCCGGAATTATGGTACACTCTCAGGGTATCTTCCGACACCACGAATTTTCGACGGCGGGTGGTTTGGTTCGCCGTGGCTCAAACAGGTGATAGTATGGATAAACCCGGCGAAAGAGATGCGGAGATATCCAGGCGGATCGACAGAGCGGACCGCGCGTCCCGCGCCACAAGAGAAAGGCGCCACCGCTATCCGAAAAGGATAAGAATCCTTGCCGGGGTCTGCGCGGCGGTGATGCTGCTCGTCGGAACCCTGTGCGCATCGGGAAGCCTGTATGCGGGGGTCATGCTCGGTCTTATCCGCTACGACGACGGCAGCCGGACTTTCGAGAACGTCCCCTCCCTTCCGGGAGACATCGACGACGGCTCGGTGACCAACGTCATCGAGAACCCCCAGCACGTGGATATCCAGGATATCGAAACCCGCGGCAACACCGCCAACATCACCAACATCATGCTCATCGGGGTGGACGCCCGCCAGGGGGAGGGCTATACCGCCCGCTCGGACACCAACATCATCCTCTCGATCAACACAGCCACCCGCACCGTCAAGATGGCGTCCCTCCTGCGGGATACCTGGGTGCCGATCCCCGGCATCGACCGCAACGGAGACGGGGAAGACGATTACGGCAAGCTCAACTCCGCCTTTTATTACGGAGGCTTCCGCCTGCTCTCCCGCACCATCGAAAAGACTTTTCATCTGCGCATCGACAAATACATCGCGGTGGAATTTCAGGCGTTTTGCAAGGCGGTGGACGCCCTCGGCGGGGTGGATATCGAGCTGACGGCGCAGGAGGCCGAGTTCATCCCCGTGTATTCCGACGACCCCGACCGTTTCGCCGACAACCCCGATTTGGAACCGCTCGGCCACGCGGCGGGGGTGTACCACCTCAACGGCCAGCAGGCGCTCGCCTTTTCCCGCATCCGCTATCTGTACGCGGAGGGGGATTTCACTCGGCAGAAACATCAGCGAATGGTGATCGACCAGCTGATGAACAAGGCGAAACACATGAATTTCGCCACCCTCACCGGGGTGCTCACGGCGGTGCTGCCCCATGTACAGACGAATTTCACCCAGCAGGAACTGCTCGATTACGCGGCCAAAATCGCGCAGTACGCCGATTACCGCATCGAACGCGATTTTTCGATTCCCAGCGGAGACGGAGATTTCGAGGACGCCTGGATAGGGGATGGCCTCGGGCTCTGGATCCCCGATATGGAATCCACGGTGCTCCGTCTGCACCAATATCTGTATAACGAATAAAGCGAAATCCGGTCTTTTTGGCGCACTCTTTGTGAAAAGGGTGCGCTTTTTGCCCGGCGCCGAAGCCACACGAAACGCTTCGGTTATTTTTTTGCTCCGGCCCGCCCCGCGGCGGAGAGAATATTGGTGTCGTAGGTGAAAGTGAGCGCCTCCCGCTCGCGCTGCCGTTTAAACGCGAGAGCAATCAGACGGTCAAGAAGATCGGCAAAGGGAATGCCGCTCGCCTCCCAGAGATAGAACGACAGCGAGCCTGGGATGGTGTTGATCTCGTTCACCCACACCTCGCCCGTCCGTGCGTCGAGCAGGAAATCGACCCGCGCCACTCCGCCGCAGCCCACCGCCTGAAAGGTGCGCACCGCGAGATCCTGTATTTTCGCGGCGAGGTCGCCGGGAAGGTCGGCGGGGCACCGGCGGCGAAGCCCGCTCATGCCGGACGATTTTCCGCCCGCCTTGCCGTCGCCGGAGAGGTACTTATCCGAATAGCTGAGAATCTCGTCGCTCCCGAACGGCTCCTCGCACACTGAAGCGCGTGCTTCGTCCCTGTCGCCGAGCACCGAGCAGTTGATTTCCCTCAGCGGGGAAACCGCCCTCTCCACCAGCGCCTGCGGCGAGAAATCGAGTGCGAGTTCCAGCGCGCTCTCCAGATGATCCCGGTCCTCCACCTTCGTGATTCCCACGGAAGAGCCGAGGTTGACCGGCTTGACGATCATCGGATAAGGGAAAGCGGCCTCCGCCTCTTTCGCCGCCGCCAAGGGGTCGGTCAGAAACCGCTTGGACGAGAACACCACGGCATCGAGCACCGGCAGACCGGCGGCCCTCAGCACCGCCTTCATCTTGTACTTATCCATCCCCAGGGCGGACGCGGTGACATCGCTCCCCGCGTAAGGGACGCCGAGCATCTCCAAAAATCCCATCACGGTGCCGTCCTCCGCGTTGGTGCCGTGCACCACCGGCAGCACCGCATCGCAGTGGGCGACGATGTTGTTCCCCCACTTCTTCACCGGCCAGCGCACGAAATCCGCGCCCCCTCCGGCGGGCAGCGGCAGCACCCGCACGGCCTTATCCAAAGACGCCGGCACCCCGCGGTAGAAGGACACCTGATCCAATCCCTCCCCGACAAACAGCCTGCCGTCTTTGGCGAGATACAGCGCGAAGGGCTCGTATCGGTCGCGGTTGAAAGCGGAGAGCGCCTGAAGCCCCGATAGAATCGAGATCTCGTGTTCCACGCTCCTGCCGCCGAAAAGCACCGCCACTCTGGTTTTCATCATCCCGCTCGGCACCTCTTTTCAGGTAAAATTGTCCGGCAAATCGTTTTCGAGCAACACAATTCTCTTGGCCGCCGGCGGGAGCTGCGAGACAAAACTCATCGCCTGGTGCAGATCGCTCGCCACAAAGATGCGCTCACGGGGAAATCCCGCCGAGAGCAGCCCCTTTTGCAGGGGGGGAGCCTGTTTCTCCCCCACCAGCACCGCCGTGTCGCAGCGCTCCGCCGCATAGGCGCCCAGCTCCTCGTTGAGAGCTTCCTGCCTCTCGCCCAGTTCCACCATCCCCGGCGTCACCAGCACACGGTCGGTATCTTTCATGCCGCCCAGCACATCCAGAGCCGAGCGAAATCCGGCGGGATTGGCGTTGTATGCGTCGTCAATCACCCCGCCCGGCAGCATCTGCAGCCGATGCGGCACCGGCTTGACCTTGCGCACCGCGGCGGCGAGATCGGAAAAGGGGATGCCCAGCGTGTGCGCCACCGCGATACAGCCGGTGAGATTTTGTATGTTGTGCGCGCCCAGAAGACGGGTGGTAAAACGGCAGGTCTCGCCCCCAGGGCCGGTCACCGTAAAATGAGTGCCCCCCTCATCCGTCACCGCGTCGCCCGCCGTATAATCGGCGCCGCTTCCGCTGCCGTAGGTGACCGTGCGGATGTTCTCCACCGCGCGGGAAGCGATATAGGGATTGTCGGTGTTGA
>CAZGXK010000014.1:0-717 GCA_964529775.1 uncultured Eubacteriales bacterium | reverse complement strand
CGCGCCGTCCGGGGGAATCGCGTCCGCCAGCTCAAACTTGGTCTGCAGAATCGCGTCCATCGAGCCGAACGATTCCAGATGCTGCTCGCCTATCGCGGTGATGACGCCGTATTTCGGATGCACGATATCGCAGATCTCGCGGATATCCCCACGGGTTTTCGCCCCCATCTCGCAGACGAAGATCTCATGGGACGCGTTCATCTGTTCACGGACGGTGCGCACCACCCCCATCGGAGTGTTATAGCTCTCCGGCGTCATCAGCACGTTGTACCGGCAGGAGAGCAGCGCGTGCAGGAAATATTTGGTGCTGGTCTTGCCGAAGCTGCCGGTGACGCCGATGACGGTCAGATTCGGCATTTCCGAGAGTATCCGCCTGGCGTCGGCGGTATATCTGTCCGCGATACGGCGCTCGAGAGGGCGGTTGACCGCATTGGAAAGGCTCACCAGCAGGGGAACCAGCACCACGAGCAGCAGCAGCACCGCGCAGGTCAGCCGGTGGGGAGGCAGGCCGAACGCCAGCGCCGCAAACGCCGCGAGGATCACTCCCTGTGTGACCAGCAGACGCTTGACCCTCGCCGTATAGACGAGCGGTTTTTTGGCCTTTTTGGGAATGTCCAAAATGGCGGAGATCAGGCAGAAAAAGATGGCGACCGCGTAGGTGATAAGCCCGCTCTCGTTCTCCGCGAAACCGAACATCATCAGCACGGCAAGCGGCAG
>CAZGXK010000013.1:15943-21913 GCA_964529775.1 uncultured Eubacteriales bacterium | reverse complement strand
GCTCGGATTCGCCTCTCGGCGCACCATGCAGACCGCTCAACAGCTCTATGAGGGAATCGAGATCCGAGGAATGGGTCCCACCGGCCTCATCACCTATATGCGCACCGATTCTCTGCGCATATCGGAAGAGGCGCGCACCGCCGGCAACGCCTATATCCAAACGACATACGGTGAGCGGTATCTCCCTGCCAAGCCGAGATATTATAAGAGCCGGGCAAATGCTCAGGATGCGCACGAGGCCATCCGGCCGACTGATCCCTCGCTTACCCCGCAACGGGTCAAAGACTCTCTCTCCCCCGACCAGTTTAAGCTCTATCGTCTGATCTGGGAGCGCTTTATGGCCAGCCTGATGGCGGCGTGCGAGCAGGATACCTGCAAGGCGGATATCCGCGCGGGGGAGTATCTCTTTAAAGCATCCGGCTACACGGTGCATTTTGACGGCTACACCGTCCTCTACACCGAAGCAAAGGATGAGGAGGAAGAGGAGGGCGCACTTCCCACGTTCAAAGAGGGGGATCTTCTCACCCTGTGTGAGATCAAGGGCAATCAGCACTTCACCCAGCCGCCTCCCCGCTACACCGAGGCGACTCTGATCAAGACTTTCGAGGAGAAGGGTATCGGACGCCCTTCCACCTACGCTCCCACCATCACCACTATTATCTCGCGCGAATATGTGGAGCGTGACGGCAAAACGCTCAAGCCAACCTCCCTCGGTGAAATTACCACCAAACTGATGAAAGAACAGTTTCCCCAGATTGTCGATATTCAGTTCACCGCTCAGATGGAAGAGGGGCTGGACGATGTGGAGACAGGCAAGATCGACTGGGTGGATGAACTGAACCTGTTCTACACCGATTTTGCCAAAACGCTTGAAAAGGCGGAACAGTCCATGGACGGCGAACACATCAGGGTGCCGGATGTCGAGAGCGATGTGGTGTGTGAACTGTGCGGGAGGAAGATGGTGATTAAAACCGGACGGTACGGGAAATTTCTCGCCTGCCCGGGGTATCCCGAGTGCAAAAACACTAAACCGTTGATGACACCCGCCAAAGGGGTTTGTCCTAAATGCGGCGGCACCTTAATGGAGCGGAAAAGTAAAAAGGGGCGCAAGTTTTTCGGCTGTCAAAATTATCCGAAGTGTGATTTTGCCACATGGATGGAGCCGACCACCAAAACCTGCCCGCGCTGCGGGAAAACCCTTTTCAAGAAAAAGGGGAAAACCGCCGTGCTGGTCTGTGAGAACGAGGGCTGCGGTTATGAGGGGAACGGCCAATGAGCGGCAATGGCCATACCGCGGTCGTCATCGGCGGCGGGCTTGCGGGATGTGAGGCTGCCTATGCTCTCGCCTCTTTCGGCGTTAGGGTGACGCTGTACGAGATGAAGCCGGTTCGGTTTTCTTCCGCTCACCACAGCGAAAATCTGGCGGAGCTTGTGTGCTCTAATTCCTTTAAAGCCTCCCGACTCGGCAGTGCCGCGGGTCTTCTCAAAGAGGAGATGCGCTTGCTCGGCTCGGTTTGCCTGCGGGTGGCGGATCAATGCACCGTGCCGGCGGGAGGGGCGCTTTCGGTGGATCGCGAGCGATTTTCGCAAGGCGTGACGAAGGTTATCGCATCTCACCCGCGGATCACGGTGGTGAGGGAAGAGGGCACAGAGGTGCCCCCCAACGGCGTTGTGGTATTCGCAACCGGTCCCCTCACGAGTGATGCGCTGACAGATGCTCTTTCACCTCTTGTGGGAGACCGTTTGTTTTTTTACGATGCCGCGGCACCGATCGTCACCGGAGAGAGTGTGGATCTCACCAAGGCGTTTTTCGCGTCGCGATATTACCGTGAGGAGGGAGAAAACACCGGACAGAACCGGGGAGATTATCTCAACTGTCCTCTCAACAAGGCGGAGTACGAGGCGTTTTGGGTCGAGCTGGTCAACGCCGAACGTGCGCCACTTCACGATTTTGACAGACAGTCTTCCGCCGTCTACGAGGGATGTATGCCGGTGGAAGTGCTCGCGTCGCGCGGTAAAGATGCCATCCGTTATGGCCCGATGAAACCGGTCGGGCTTCGGGATCCCGCGACCGGGCACCGACCGTGGGCGGTTCTGCAGCTGCGTTCGGAAGATGCTTTCGGGACTCTTCGAAATCTGGTGGGGTTTCAGACCAATTTGACATTTTCCGAGCAGCGGAGGGTTTTCGGCATGATTCCCGCCTTGAAAAATGCGGAATTCGTGCGCTACGGCGTCACTCACCGCAATACCTATATCCACTCTCCTTCGCTGCTGAACGCCTCTTTTCAGCTAAAAAGTGAGGACCGGTTGTTTTTTGCGGGTCAAATCACGGGTGTCGAAGGGTATATGGAATCGGCGGCGTCCGGCATACTTGCCGGCATCAATGCCGCAGCTTTTTTGCTGGGAGAACCTTGTTTTATACCGCCGGAGAACACCATGACCGGTGCTCTGTGCCGGTATATCAGTGCCTATGGCGGACATGATTTCCAGCCGATGGGGGCCAATTTCGGGCTCCTCCCTCCTCTCGATTCTCCGCCGAGAGATAAAAAATCCCGTTACGATGCGCTCGGCAGGCGCGGTGTGAGTTCCATGACCGAAGCCATCGCCGCTCACCCTTTGTTTCGCATCGCGTCCTTTCATTGACAAATCAGAGGGCGGTATGGTAGAATAAAACGGTAGAAAAAATATTATAGGGTATAGTTGCGCCTATTTTCAAGAGGAAGCGTAAGGAGCGAGCCGGATGAAAAAACGGTGGCGAGACAGCGTATATGTGAAAGCGGGGATGACCGCGTTTATTGTGATCGCGGTGTCTGTGCTGTTTTATCTCGGTCTTTCTAATTTGAAACATGTGGGTGATGCGTTTTCCACCGTGATGAAAGTGCTGATGCCTTTTTTAATCGGCATCGCCATTGCGTATGTGCTCTCGCCCCTTTTTAATTTGGTGGAACGTCCGCTCTACCGCTGGTTAGCCGGAAAAGGGGAAAAGCCCCGCCGCCATGCCAAAGCGGCGTCCAAGGCGATCGCTTCTGCCGCCGCGGTGCTTGTGCTGCTCACGGTGATTGCCGGCCTTTTGCTCATGGTCATTCCTCAAATGGTCGACAATATCACCCGTTTGATCGACACCATGCCCGAAAAAACCACTCAGTTTATGAACTGGATCACCTGGATCAGCACCAGCTTGAACAATCTTTTTTCATCGAATCCCGCCATTGAGGAATGGGTCCGAGAGGGAGTGGAAACCATTTCCGATTCCCTTACCCGATGGATGGAGTCTATGGTATCCAATCTGGGCGCGATTGTCGGCAGCGTCACTCAGGGCGTCATCAGCGGTGTGAATGTGGTGGTGGACATCGTCATCGGGCTGGTGATTTGCGTCTATGTGCTCAACAGCAAAGATCTTTTTACGGCACAATGCAAAAAACTCGTGTATTCCGTCTTCAAAATCAACAACGCCAATTATATCATCTCATCCGCCCGCTTTATCCATCGCACCTTTGGCGGGTTTATCAACGGCAAAATCATAGATTCCCTGATCATCGGTGTGCTGTGCTTTATCGGGCTTTCCATTCTGCGCATCCCGTATGCGCTTCTGCTCTCGGCTATTGTCGGCGTATTCAATCTGATCCCCATTTTTGGGCCGATTATCGGCGCTGTGATCGGAACCTTGCTGCTCTTGCTTGAGAATCCCCTGAAAGCTCTCTTTTTCCTCATTTTCGTGATTGTCCTGCAGCAAATTGACGGCAATGTGATCGGGCCCAAAATTTTGGGACAGACGACGGGACTCAGCAGTTTCTGGGTGATGTTTGCCATTCTGGTCGGCGGAGGGCTGTTCGGTTTTGCGGGGATGCTTCTGGGTGTACCCACGTTTGCCGTGCTCTACGCATTTATCAACCGTTACCTTGAGCGGCGTCTGGAGCGCAAGAAATTGTCCAAGTATACCATGGATTATCACGACCTTAACCGCATCAACGAGCAGACGGGCGAAAGGGAATACGGGGTGGAAAAAGTCACCGAAGTTCCGGTAAGGCATTCCTCGGAGGAAAAAGGCGGTGAGGAGAAATGACTTCCGTTTTTTACGCGACGCTGTCCCGTATGCGTTACATCACCCGCTGGGCTCTGATGCGCAATACCCGGGAAGAAAACCTCTGTGAGCATTCGTATGATGTCGCCGTGATCGCGCACGCTCTGGCCGTTCTCACCAACACACGGTTTGGGGGAGAAGTGGATGAGGGCTATTGTGTTCTGCTCTCCCTGTACCACGATGCCACCGAAATATTGACCGGCGATCTGCCTACACCGGTGAAATACGATAATCCGGCGATTCGAGATGCCTATAAGGCATTAGAATCGGTGGCATCGCAAAAATTACTCTCCACTTTGCCCGGCGATCTCCGCGAAAGTTACGCGCCGTTTCTGTTGCCGGGAAACGATCACACGATGGAGCGCAAACTGGTCAAGGCGGCGGATAAAATTTCCGCTTTGCTCAAATGTGTGGAAGAGATCGGACAGGGAAACCGTGAGTTTGAATCGGCACGCCGTTCCACCGAACGCTCGGTGCGCGAGATGAAGTTACAGGCGGCGGATTGCTTTTTAGACGAGTTTCTGCCCGCCTACACGATGACCTTGGATGCCCAGTACGGAAGGGAATGATATCTGCCGGATGGATTATCAGGAAGAATCGCTCAGGCTGCACCGGGAATGGAAAGGTAAAATTGAGGTCGTTTGCCGTGTCCCTCTGGAAACTCGGGAAGATCTCGCCTTGGCGTATACGCCCGGGGTGGCGCAGCCCTGCCTTGTCATCCGTGAAGATATTCGCGAAAGCTATGCGCTCACTCGGAGGGCCAATTTGGTGGCGGTTGTCACCGACGGATCCGCCGTGCTGGGACTCGGCAATATAGGTCCGGAGGCCGGTATGCCGGTTATGGAGGGAAAGTGTGCGCTTTTTAAAGCTTTTGCGGACGTGGACGCCATTCCCCTCTGTGTGCGCAGCCAAAATGTGGATGACATTGTTCGCACCGTCTCCCTGATTGCGGGCAGTTTTGGCGGTATCAATTTAGAGGATATCGCCGCTCCACGCTGTTTTGAGATCGAGCGAAAGTTGAAAGCGTGCTGCGATATCCCGATTTTTCACGATGATCAGCATGGCACAGCCATCATCGTGGCGGCCGCCGCGCTCAACGCCTGTCGTTTCACACACCGTCGTTTGGAAGATGTACGGGCCGTGATCAACGGGGCGGGAGCCGCCGGCACAGCCATTTCCTTGATGCTGCGGAATATGGGTATTCGTGATATTGTGATGTGCGACAAATCGGGAATATTGACGGAGGGGGACCGTTCCCTCTCCCCGGCACATCGAGTGCTCGCCGGGCAAACCAACCCCAGAAAAATTCGCGGCACCTTGGTCGATGCCCTAAAAGGCGCCGATTTATTTGTCGGTGTTTCCGCCGGGGGGATATTGACAGAACCGATGGTGCGCACCATGGCGGAACGCCCGATGGTCTTTGCTATGGCGAATCCCGTGCCCGAGATTATGCCGCAGCAGGCGAAAAACGCGGGGGCGGCTGTGGTCGGCACGGGACGCAGCGATTACCCCAATCAAATCAACAATGTTCTCGCTTTCCCCGGCATCTTCCGGGGTGCGCTGGACGTACGCGCCAGCGATATCAACGATGCCATGAAACTGGCGGCGGCATATGCCATCGCAGATCTGATTCCGGTCCATGAACTTACCGAGAATACGATTTTGCCCAGCCCCCTCGATAAGAGAGTGGCTCCGGCTGTGGCACGCGCGGTGGCACAGGCGGCGAGGGAAAGCGGGGTCGCGCGGATATGAACAACACACCTCCCGTGCGGGGACGGTTTGCACCGACTCCGAGCGGGAGAATGCATATTGGCAATGTTTTTTGCGCGCTGATCGCCTGGCTGTCGGTAAAATCGGCGGGAGGCGAAATCATACTGCGTATGGAGGAC
>CAZGXK010000013.1:0-15933 GCA_964529775.1 uncultured Eubacteriales bacterium | reverse complement strand
CTCGACGCCGCGAGGTGCCCTGCGGAGTATACCGAGCTCATATGCGAGGATCTCGCGTATTTGGGACTGTCTTTTGACCAGGACCCGCAAAAGGGCGGCCCTCATGCGCCGTATTGTCAAAGTGAGAGGACGCGCTTTTATGAGCGCGCTTTTCGTTATCTGGAAAAACAGGGTCTCTTATATCCCTGCTTTTGCGGGCGGGATGAACTGCGGGCCTCCCGCGCCCCGCATATGTCGGACGGCCGTATCGTATACCCCGGGGTGTGCCGCCGCCTGAGCGATGCCGAACGGCGGGATAAAGCGCAAATACGCCCGCCGGCAACTCGTATCATGGTGCCGGATCACACGGTGACGTTTGTCGATCGCCTGTACGGAGAGCAGAAATTTCATCTCGCGGAGGAATGGGGAGATTTCATCATCCGTCGCTCGGACGGCATTTTTGCGTATCAGTTGGCGGTGACGGTAGACGACAGGGAAATGGGGATCACCGAGGTCGTGCGCGGACGGGATTTATTGTCTTCCGGCGCGCCTCAAATGTTTTTACACGACGTTTTCGGCGGCAGCCCGCCCGTCTTTTCTCACATCCCGCTTCTTTTGGCGCCCGACGGACGCCGTCTGTCCAAACGCGACCGCGATGTGAATATGGGCGCTTTGAGAGAAAAATACCGTTCGCCCGAACATCTTATCGGGAAACTGCTTTACCTTGCCGGTCTTTTGGAGTCGCCTTACCCGTTGACCGCAGAAGAGGCTATTCGGCTTTTTTCCTGGGAGAAAATTCCCAAAGAAGATATTGTTTTACCCCGTGAGTATCTATAAGAAGTCCTTCTAATAAACTTGCCACGCGCGAAGCAGAGACAGATCCTTCACTAGATGAAAAAACCGCAGTGGATACCCGGCGGTTTCACAGGAAATTTTTGATATAAGTGGCGTAAAAGATGCCCGAAGATGTCAGGCACGGATACAGCCCGCCGGAAGGAGATATCCTTTCGGCGGGCTGAGAAATATGGTGTGGCGCTTATCGTCTTATGCGGTTTTCTGACCGCTTGCGATGAGGTAGACGGTCAGGACATCTTCAATATCCACCCTGCCGTCTCCGCTCACATCGGCGCCGGCGGGCGGATTGCCGTTTGCGAACGCGAGATAGAAGTTTCCCGCTTCCGTGGTGCTGATCTCGCCGTCGCCATTGGTATCCACCGCATCCAGCGGATCGCCCGTATCTTCTATGGAAACAAAGGTCAAATTATGGCGTTTAGCATACTCTTCCGCGGCAGAACCTTTGGTGCCGTAAAGAACAAATCCGTCTATTTTAACAGATCCCCATCCGGGGCCGCCATAGTATGGATCCCATAGCAAACCAAACCCATCGCCCAGATCGGTGACGCTTTTTGGAACGGTGACAGAGGTCAGCGAACGGCAACCGAAAAATGCCAAGCTATCAATCCGAGTCACACCTTTTTTCAGAGTAACGGAAGTAAGCCCGGTGCAATCGCAAAAAGCGCGAAAATTTATATCGGTAATGCTGCCGGGAATCGTGACTTCAGTAAGACTGGTACAACTATCAAAGGCAGATTCACCGATAGACGTCAGGCTGTTCGGAAACTCAATAGCGGTTAAATTTGTGTTTCCCGAAAATACAAACTCATGAATCGATTTTGTGCCGCTTGGAATGGAGTATGGTCCTTTTCTCCCATCAGGATATTCCACCAGCTCGTTGTTTTCTTTACGAAATAGCACTCCATCGACATCATATAGATAAGGATTATCTTCAGCCACATAAATTTCGGTGAGAGAAGTGCAGCCGTTAAAAAATATGTCTCCATAGTATGGATAGTCAGGAAAAGAAAAATCCGCACTGGCTGGAACAGTGATAGAGGTCACTCCTGTGCAGTTTGTAAAGCCCTGAGAGAAACCGGTCACACCATCCGGGATGGCGTATGCGCCCTGCCTTGCAGGGGGATACTGTATCACCTCTGTTTTTTCCTTATTGAACAATACCCCGTCGATATCGCAGTAGTTGGGGTTCGCACTGTCAACATGGATCGCGGTGAGGGAGGAACAAGTGTCAAGTTCGTTAACCCATTCCACGCTGGCGGGAATGGTTAATTCGGTAAGCCCGGTGCAATCGCTAAAGGACGCACTCCCTGTCACACTGTCCGGAATAGTGTATGCGCCCTGTTTGGCAGGGGATACAGTTTAAGCTCTGTTTTCTCTTTATTGAACAGCACGCCATCGATATCGGAATAATAAGGGTTTGCGTCGCTGACATGGATCGCGGTGAGGGAGGAACAAGTGTCAAGTTCGTTAACCCATTCCACGCTGGCGGGAATGGTTAATTCGGTAAGCCCGGTGCAATCGCTAAAGGACGCACTCCCTGTCACACTGTTTGGGATGGTGTATGCGCCCTGTTTGGCAGGGGGATACAGTATAAGCTCTGTTTTTGCTTTATTGAACAGCACGCCATCGATATCGGAATAATAAGGATTTGCGTCGCTGACATGGATGACGCTAAGGGAACTGCATCCACCGAAATTGATATCATAGACCGTTCCATATTCGCTTATTTCCGGTTGCACTCCGGCACCGATGGTCACCTCGGTAAGACCGGAACATCCGGAAAATGCATTGTTGTCTACCTGCGTCACACTGTCCGGGATGGTGAATTTCGCATCGCTTTTCTTAGCGGGGTACCACACCAATAGAGTTTGATTTTTGTTGTACAACACTCCATCTTTATCTGAAAAATAGGGGTTCGCGTCATCCACTGTGATAGCCGTGAGCGTGGATGAATGTACCGTGGCACCCAATGCGCCATGCTCAATCGTGGTGACGCTTGCAGGGATAAAGAGAGAAAGGCAACCTTCAAAACCACTACCCCAATATTTGGCGCCAAGCGTTGACACCGTATGCCCGTCGATCTCGGCTGGGATTACCACATCCGTTTCCTCACCCGTGTAGCCCCAGATGCCCGCCGTGCCGTCTTCAAGAACCTCATACAAGAAATTCCCACTTTGCTCCGCGCTCACGGCAATACTCCCTGCCGGCACAGTGCACACCAGCAGCACGGCGCACAAGACCGCTCCGAGAACCCTTTTCCCGAAATACCTCATAGAATTTGTCCTCCTCAAAAAATAATGATTCTTTCCGCTGCGGCGGCAAATGGTGGAAGATGAGAATTTTTCCTTCCGCGGCAAAACAAAACCGCCGCTCAGGGCGAGCCGAAAAGCTCACCCCAAACGGCGGCGGAATCCGAAAAAATTTAAAAAATTAGAAAATACCCCCCATATATAGAGAAATAGCCATCAAATCTTTCATGAAGGGGCGCTCCTTTCAGGGAAATCTAAGGGAATTATATCAAAGCAGAAACCGTCTGTCAAGAAAAATTTGGCGGTTTTGGCCGTATAGCGAACCGGGATGTCGGCTATAGAATGGGCAACAGACCGTGCCCCTCAGCTATTTGGCGATAAGACGGGCGAGATCCGCCTCATCCAATGTGTAGACAGCGTCGCAGAACTGGCAGGTGATCTCTATTTTGCCGTCGGCGTCCGGCAAAGAGAGAAGATCTTCGGGTTTCATCGTGAGCAGTGCGCGGAGAATTCGCTCTTTGGAACAGGTGCAGCGGTAATTCGGGGAGTATTCTTCCAGCACATCAAACGTCAAGCCGGAAAGCGCGCGTTCCGCGATGCCCCTCACGGACAGACCCTGCTCCAGCAGTGACGTCATGGGGGGCAGGGAGGAGACGTTGCGCTCCACCTGTTCCAGAGCGGAATCCGGGCAAAACGGGAGAAGCTGGATCAGCAGACCCCCCGCTGCCCGTACCGTAAGATCGGGATTAACCAGCACGCCGAGCGAACAGACGGTGGGAATCTGTTCGCTTTGCGCGTAGTAGGCGGCGATATCTTCCGCAACTTCGCCCGATACCAGAGGGATACATCCCGTGTAAGGCTGATCCCCTCCGGTGTCCCGCAGCACATACAGCATCCCCTCATGCCCGAGTGCGGAGCCGACATCCAGTTTTCCGTTTGCTTTCAGGGGAATTTCTACCACCGGCCTTTGAGCGTAACCGCGCACATGGCCATGGCTGTCCGCAACCGCCGTCACCGTTCCGACCGGTCCTCCTCCGGCTATTTTCAGGGTGAGCGAATCGCGCTCTCCCTTTTGCATCGCTCCCATCATGGACGCCGCGGTCAGCAATCGCCCCAGTCCGGCGGTTACCACAGCCGAAGAGTGATGAATCTGCTCGGCGCGGGCGACAATATCGGTGGCGTCTTCGACCATGGCCATGACCGAGCCGTCTGATGTGAGACAGCGGATGAGTGTACCCATAGTTTATCGGCTCCTTTTGACGTCAAAAGTGGATAACGAAAGAGATTAAGGCATCACCGCGCCAAGAACGGTTATCGCCTTTGCCGCTTCTATCGGGTATTTTCCGTGACATTTCCAAAAAGCCGCAGCGTTGGTATCCGGGGAAACGCTGCGGCTTGTGTTTCTCATCTGATAGAAAATCTGCCGACACCTTACGCACAATCATCTTATGCGGATGAGTTTTAGACGAATTCCTCGGCGGGACGGTCGTTTCGGGCGATCACCACGATACGCTCGGCGGTGGGGGAGGGAGGCGTATCGCGAAACGGTTCCGTCATCAGCAAAGGGGTAAAGCGTGAGGCGGCGAGCCATTTTTTCCAGGTCATCAGCGAAAAAGCGCGCTCGGTGATTTCGTCGGCCGAGCGGCGGTACAATCCGCCCGGTTGACGTTCAAAAAAATCGAGGCGCATATGCACGGTGCCGTTTTTGGTGGCAGGGGAGTTTTGCCATGCACAGAGAAGGTCCTTTTCCTCGAGCACAAAACTGCGCCCCCCAAGAACCTCGCGGTGTTTATAAGGGGTATTTACATCAAAAATCAGCAGTCCTCCGGGGCAAATGAACAAACTTAAACGGGAGAGTGCCGAGAGTACATCTTTGGCGGTGAGCAGGTGGTTGAATGCGTCCATCGTGCAGACGGCGCCGTCTACCGTATCGAGAAGGTCCAGCTCGCGCATATCCTGACAGAGCAGTAGGGCTTTTGTGCGGCAACGCGCGAGCGCGAGCATATCCGGCGAAATATCCACTCCGATCACGTCTATCCCGCGCCGCTCCAGAGCCGCCATGAGCCGTCCGCTGCCGCAGGCGAGATCCAATAGGGTAGCGGGCGGACTGCCGAAACGGGAAAACAGGCCGAGCAGATAATCCGCCATCGCCTCATAATCCGCCGTCACCAGGCGGTCATATACGGGAGCCAGTGCGCGGTAGGCCCTCATGCGGGTTTTCCTACGGCGCCTTCTTGAGCATCCATTCGGTTGAAGACCATATCATACGCGTCACAGCCGTAGATGAGCGAACGGTTGACACGGCTGATGGTGGCGGTGGATGCGCCGGTTGCCGCTACAATCTCGCTGTACACTCTCTTGTCGTTGAGCATTTTGGCCACCACGATGCGCTGAGCTAATGTTTTGATCTCCGACACGGTGCAGAGATCCTCAAAGAACTGATAACATTCGTCCAGGGTTTTCAGCTCCAGAATTGCCTGAAACAGGAAATCTGTGCTGTCGTCCCGAATTTTGGAATTCATGGGTGACACCTCCAGCAAAATGATCCGCCGGCATTCCCCGGAGAGACATGGGGATAGCCCGTTGATGCATCCGGCGTATTTATTTTATCATGTTACAGGGTGAAAGTAAAGACAGCAAATCCGTTCTCTCAAAAATTTCCTCCGAAGAGTCGGCTCGAGCTTGACAATTTTCGCGCCTTATGTTATGATTCGTTGCGAAAAAAATTCATTTCGTAGGGAGATGCGGAGTTTGAAACATATGCTTTCGTGGCTGTGTGCCGGCGCGCTGATACTCGGGATGCTCTCTGCGCTTCCGGTATCCGCCGAGCCCGGAGATATACGTATGCTGGGGGATATCGACGGGGACGGTCGGTTCAGTTCCACGGACGCGCGTCTTCTTTTGCTTCATCTTTCAGGCGAGCGCACTCTTTCCGACGGCGATGTGATGTATTCCGATGTCGATGGCGACAAAAACGTAGACACCGATGATGTTCGGCGTATTTTGCTGATGTGCGTGAACGCCGAGCAGGGCAATACCCCCGTTCTCACCGACATCGATTTGATCGCCCCCGATGCCGACCTGTGGCACGATCCGGTGCTCCTGGCGGACGGTGCGCGAGGGGTGCTCACTCAGGAGAAAATTTCAGACGGCGCCATGGTTTTTGAAAACCATGGCGGGGTGTGGCCTTGCGCGTGGACCGTCTACCCTTCCAGCTACCTTCTGCCGCTCGACAGCCGCATTGAGTACGACATCTCGGTCCGTGGCGGAGATGCCAGCATCGATTTTTATGTGGGAGCTTACACCGAAGATCTCACGGTTTCCGGAGAGGGCAAAAACAGTTCTGTGAAGCTCAACTCTTATATAGCGAGCGGGGATCAGCTCAACTCCGATTCCCAAGATTTGCACACCGGCGATTATTCCGGATCGGTTCTGGTCTCCGAACTCTTTGAGAGCATTTCCGATGAGGACCGACAGGACGATATGGTGATGTTATCCGGTATCATGGTCTACGTCCCCGGCGGGAACGGCTCGAAAGTGACGATCAACCGTCTCGCGGCACAAGGCTTTGTCTGTGAAAAGACGCTTCCCATGGATGAGAGTGCCAACGGATGTGTTCGCCCATCACTGGTTTTGGAGAACGAGACAGAAGGTCTGCCCGCGCTGACCGGTATGCGTGTATACCAAAACGGCATTATCTCCCCCGAGACTACGGTCTATTCTTCACGGGCGGATATCCGCAAGCATTATCAGACCGAGATGATTCAGAGGGTGGTCAATTACACCGACGGCTACTGCATCGATCTGCCGTATGACTGGCAGGAGGATTATTCTCTGGGCGCTCTGCGAAGCAGGTTTACTTCGAAAGATGCGGTGCTCAATCTCACCTATGAAACCCAAAACCCGTATAACGGTCCGGACGGATGGGATATATACTTTCATGAATGGCTGACCATGTATGTGGCGGACAATGTTTATTCCGACGGCAATTTTCAGGGAACCAATATGCAGTTTTTCATGCGGAACAATCTCTCTTACCAGCGTTCTCCCTCTACTTCGGATTCCGTCGTCCCGGGGTACGAAGTCAGCCTCTTCGACATCGTCATCAACGATAACGCCGAGGTGGCCATGCCGTATTACAGCATCGCGGTCATCCGCAAGCCGATAACCGACTGGAGCGAGAGACAGACGTTTTACCTGATGGTGCTCAAATCCCCCGCCGCCACCACGGGGGCTATCGACCGCCTGCTGCGCTCGTTTCGGCCGATGACCCCGTCCGGCGCACAGGCGGTGAACGCACAGCAGCAGTACGAACCGAAGATTCCCCAAAATTGGAGCGAGGAAACCAGAAATTACTATAACAAGCTCACCTCCCAGACCACACTGGATTTCGGTATCTTCTCGCACAGCATGACGAGCAGAAACGACGGAGCGTACTATTCCGCGCAAGACAATATCCGTTCGGATTACGATACCCTCTCGCGGGCCATCGGCTGCGATTACGCCATCATGCCCACCTATACCCATATCGGTTCCGGATTCTCCAGAACCGAGTTTCCGCTCGAGATGGCCCAAGAGTTTGCGGGCGGAAACGGCTTTAACGGCAAGCCTGTGCTGCAGTTTACCTATCAGTTCACCACCGAGAACAACCTCACCCGCTATTCCGGCACTACGCCTATGTTTGATATTCTGCGCGGTCAATACGATTCCCAGTTTCGTGCGCTGGCACAGGGCATCAAGTCGTACGGCAGACCGGTACTGTTCCGCCTGAACAACGAGATGAACACCGACTGGACCAGCTACTGCGGCATGACCACCCTCATCGATCCGGATATTTTTGTTCTGACCTGGCAGCGATTGTACACTATTTTTGAAGAAGAAGGGGTGGATAACTGTATCTGGATTTTCAACCCTGTCGCCAAGACGACCCCGTATTGCCGGTGGGGAGAGGATCTCTGTTATATGCCGGGCACCGACTATGTGCAGATTCTCGGTCTGACCAGCTACGAGAGCGGAAACACATCCGGTATGGCCTCTTTTAAGAGCTTGTATACGGACTTATATGAGAAAAATAAGGATCATTTTCAAAAATATCCATGGGTCATCTCGGAATTTGCCTGCGGTGCAGGAGGGGACGCCTCAGGCGAGCTCGGCCACAACGCCTCCCTGCAGGCACAATGGGTGCAGGATATGTTTACCTGTTTTGCCAACAGTCGGAAGAGCGGTTACGAGTTTTGCCGAAATATCAAGGGGGCCGTGTGGTTCTCCGCCAACGATTACAGCGGAGATAGGGTGACCAATTTCTTTGAACTGGACCCCTCGATTTGCCGCCAGACTCTGCAAAATATCAAGACAGGGCTCGCAAATGTACAGCGGACGGTGAGATAGCTTGCCCCACCGCGTCTGAGAAACAGGAGAGAGGATGACAAAGATGGATTTCAAAGCGAATGTGTTCACTCTTTTCGACAGGGATTGGGCACTGCTCACGGCAGGTACGGCGGGGCATTACAACGCCATGACCATCAGCTGGGGAGGTCTTGGCACTCTGTGGAGCAAACCGGTCGCAACGGTCTATGTCAAACCCGTCCGTTATACCCACGAGTTCATGGAGGCGAACGAGTCATTCACTATCGGCTTTTATCCGGAACAATACCGCCGGGCGCTGGGACTGCTCGGCTCGCTCTCCGGCAGGGATTGCGATAAAATCGCACAGGCGGGCTTGACGCCGAATTTTTTGAAAAATGCCGTCACTTTTAAGGAAGCCTCTGTGACCCTTGTCTGCCGGAAGATATACCGGCAGGATCTGGATATCTCCTCTGTGCCGTGCGAGGTGGTCGCGGACTACTACGCCTCCGAGGCGCCGCACACCATGTACGTCGGAGAGGTTGTGGATATCCTTCGATAAGGATATCTCGGACACACAAAAGGAGGAGTAACCTCTCATGGGGTTGAAGCGGGAAGGCAGCAATGGGTACTGGGGTGTCATCGACATCCACTGCCATGTTCTGCCCGGTTTGGATGACGGCGCCGGGACGCCCTCCGAAACGCTGGCCATGCTACGGTATGCGGCGGACGAGGGCATTACCGATATGATTGTCACGCCGCACTACCGCGCGGAACGTTTCACAGCGTCTCCCGACAGGATTCACCGCCTGACGGAGCAGGCGCAGCGCGCGGCGGACGCGGAACATATCCCTGTCCGTCTTTACCCGGGAAACGAAGTGTATTATTTTGACGATATGCTCTCCCGCTTTCGGGAAAAGCAGCTTTGCACGCTCAACGATACCGAGTATATGCTGGTGGAATTTTCACCCACCGTTTTGTTCAGCACCGTTCACAACGCGATGGACAGCGCATTGAACGCGGGATTCCGACCGATTGTAGCGCACGCGGAACGGTATGAGTGTTTGCTGAGCGACCGCGACAACGCCTTGTTGCTGCACCACTTGGGAGTGCTGCTTCAGGTTAACGCCGCGACCGTGGTCGGCAAAAACGGCTCGAAATCCAAACAGTTTGCCCACCGCCTGCTCAAAGAAAATGCCGTGGATTTCATCGGCACGGATGCCCACAGTGTGCATCACAGGGCGCCTGACGCGGCAAAATGCCGGGACGTGATCGAAAAAAAATTCGGCGAGGATACGGCGTATCGGGTGATGCGTGGCAACGCCGAAGAACTTCTCGCCGTCGGTGGTGACCGATAATCATCATTACAACGATTCAAACGTAGGGTTTTTGAAAATCCGGACTGTTCCCGGTAAAGGAAAAGATCGGGTTTCGGTTGCCAAGGCGGAGGGATGTGTTGTATAATAAAGGGGAAGACGGTATGTGAAAGGATGGGATGAGATGTTTGACAGTCTGCCCGATACGATTGAACGGGTTAAGTTGTCTGACCCCGAGGTAGGGGAGGCCATGGAACGGGAGCTTGCCCGCCAAAGACGGAATTTAGAGCTGATTGCGAGCGAGAATGTGGTCTCTCCCGCCGTCATGGCGGCGATGGGAACCGTTCTCACCAATAAATATGCGGAAGGGTATCCCGGCAAACGCTACTACGGAGGATGCCAGGAAGTCGATGTGGTGGAAAATATTGCCAGAGCGCGCGCGTGTCGACTGTTTGGGGCGGAGCACGCCAATGTGCAGCCGCATTCCGGCGCGCAGGCCAATCAGGCCGCCTATTTTGCCCTGATAGAGCCAGGCGACACGGTTCTCGGCATGAATCTGGCCCACGGCGGGCATCTCACCCACGGATCCCCGGTCAATTTTTCGGGGAAGTTGTACCGCTTTGTCCCCTACGGCGTCGATGTGACGACCGGGAGAATCGATTACGATGAAGTCCGCTCGCTGGCCAAAAAGCACAGACCCAAACTGATTGTCGCGGGGGCGTCCGCCTATCCCCGGGAAATCCGGTTTGATTTATTGCGGGACATTGCGGACGAGTGCGGTGCGCTCTTGATGGTGGATATGGCGCACATCGCCGGATTAGTTGCCACAGGTAATCACATGAGCCCCGTGCCGTACGCCGATGTCGTGACAACCACCACCCATAAAACTCTGCGCGGCCCAAGGGGCGGGTTGATTCTTTGCCGCGAGGCCTACGCCAAAGCCATCGACAAGGCGGTCTTTCCGGGCTCGCAGGGCGGTCCGCTCATGCATGTGATCGCCGCCAAGGCGGTATGCCTCGGAGAGGCACTTTCCCCTGAATTTAAGACATACCAGGACCGTATTGTGAAAAACGCGGCCGCGCTGGCCGATGGATTGCTTTCCCGTGGGCTGGATTTGGTTTCCGGAGGGACCGACAACCATCTCATTCTGATGGATTTAAGAAAAACCGGTATTACCGGCAAAGAACTCGAGACCCGTTTAGACGAGGTGTATATCACCGCCAACAAGAACACGATTCCCGATGAGCCACTTTCCCCGTTCGTCACGAGCGGCCTGCGCCTGGGGACACCCGCCGTCACAAGCCGGGGACTTTGTGAGGACGATATGGAACTCATCGCCGGTTTTATCTCGGATGCCATCGTTGATTTTGAGCACAAGGCCGAGGAGATACGCGCGGGAGTACAGGCGCTCTGCGCGCGGTATCCGTTATATGAACCGTCAAAATAGACAAGATAAGACGCACATCGATTTACCCGTCAACTTGGAAAGGAAAGGGCAGCTATATGGCCAGTTTTCATGGGACGATACACTCCGACGCGCTCGGCATGATGACCGATGTCAGCGTCATTTTACCGCAGCATTCCACCCGCCTTTCGGACAAAGGGGAGATTCCGGTCGTGTATTTGTTGCACGGTTTATCCGATAATCATTCCGCCTGGTCCCGGCGCACCATGGTCGATCTTTACAGCGATGAGACCGGATTGGCGTTGATCATGCCGGAGGTTCAGCGCGGTTTTTACACCGATATGGTATACGGGCTCAATTATTTTACCTATCTTACCGAGGAACTTCCCGGCATTTGTCATTCCCTTTTCCGCGTGTCGGATGACCCGGCACACACCTATATCGCCGGTCTATCGATGGGAGGTTACGGTGCCTTACGCGCCGCGCTGACCTGCCCCGAGCGTTACCGTGCGGCCGCCTCGTTTTCCGGCGCCGTGGATGTCCGGCGTATTTTGCGGGATCAGTCTGGCACGATGCCCCAAAAAGAGCGGATCGCTCTTGTCGGGGACGGCCTGAAAGATCACGAGGATATCTTCATGCTCGCATCCTCCGGTAAAATCTTTCCTCCTCTTTACCTCTGCTGCGGAACCCGCGACGGTTTGCTGGGGGATAATCGCCGCCTTCACGAGCATCTGGATAATCTCGGTATCCCCAACACTTATGAGGAATGGGACGGAAGCCATGAATGGCGGTTTTGGGATACGGCTATCGAAAAGGCGCTGCACCGGTTTGCATCGCTTGACTGAGGGAGCGTAACGGTCATATGAACACACCGCTTGCGGATCGAATGAGGCCGCAAACACTGGACGATGTGGTGGGGCAAAAGCACCTTTTGGGCGAGGACTGCGCCCTGCGACGTATTGTGGAAAGCGGCACCATTCCCAATCTTATTTTTTACGGTCCGTCCGGCGTGGGTAAAACCACGGTAGCCCGTATCATTGCCCAGCGTACCCGTATGAGTTTGCATAAACTGAACGGGACGACGGCCTCCACCTCGGATATCAAGCAGATCATCTCCGAGGTCGGCACTCTCGCGGGGGTTGGCGGCATACTCTTGTATTTGGACGAGATTCAGTATTTCACCAAAAAGCAGCAGCAGACTCTTTTGGAGCATGTGGAAAACGGCGATGTCACCTTAATCGCCTCCACCACGGAAAACCCCTATTTTTATGTGTACAATGCTCTGCTCAGCCGCGCCACCGTTTTTGAATTCAAATCGGTGGAAGCCGGGGACATCGAGATAGCGGTGCGGCGCGCATTTGCCTTTCTGGAAACGGAGATGCAGACCACCGTCCACATCGAGAAGGGAGTGCCCGAAACCATTTCCCGCTCATGCGGGGGAGATGTGCGCAAGGCGATCAACGCGGTGGAATTGTGTGTGCTGGCGTCCCGCGCGCGGGCCGACGGAACGCTGGACGTGACGATGACTCATGCGCGGCAGCTCGCCCAGCGCAGCGCCATGAAATACGACCGCGACGGCGACGAGCACTACGATATCCTCTCTGCCTATCAAAAATCCATGCGGGGTTCCGATGCCAATGCCGCCTTACATTATTTAGCGAGGCTGCTCGAGGCGGGAGATCTTCCCTCCGCCTGCCGCCGCCTGATGGTGTGTGCCTGCGAGGATGTGGGGCTTGCCTATCCGATGATCATTCCCATTGTCAAGGCGGCGGTAGACGCCGCTTTGCAGGTGGGGCTTCCGGAGGCGCAGATTCCGCTGGCGGATGCGGTAATTTTGGTGTGCCAAAGCCCGAAATCCAATAGCGGGAACAACGCTATCGAATCGGCCATGGCCGACGTCAGGGCAGGGCGCACCGGCCCCATCCCGAGGCATCTGCAAAACAAGCACTACGACGGCGAAGATGCCGCCGTCAAGGGGCAGCATTATTTGTATCCCCACGATTTTCCGAATCACTGGATTGCGCAGCAATATCTGCCGGACGCGATTCGTGACGTCGAATACTATATCCCCGGCAAAAACAAAAACGAGCAGAGTTTTGCCTTGTACTGGGACGTCATCAAAAAAAAAGGCGGACAGCCGTAAAGATGTGTTCTTTTATCAGAAAAATCCGCAGCGAATACCCGCTGCGGATTTTTAATGAACAGACAGCTTCTTATTTCGCGCTGGGTACGTAGACGCATTCACGCGTTACCGCCCGACGTCGCCTTTTTTAAAGAGCGCCGACGTATCCAAAACCACAGCGGAACCGCTGCAATCACCAGCAGACTGATGAACTGCGACGTGGAGAGTGCCCCGCCAAAGACGAAGCCGCGGATGTCGTCGCCGCGCAGAAATTCATCAAAAAAGCGCAAAACAGCGTAGAGCAGAAGATAAAGCGGCAACAGGAACCCGCACATCGGGTGAAACGGAGTGTCGATGATTTCCCCTTTCAGACGGGATCCCCATATTTTGAGATAAAGCTTTTGGAGCAGAATAAAAATCAGCAGTTCGCCCGCCGCTTCGAGGCATTGCACAGGAAACCGCTTTACCCCGTTGACGGCGGGGATATAGGGATTATTCTGCACGGTGAAGCCGAAAGACGATGGGATGCCGTAGCAGCATCCACCGCAAAAGCATCCGATGCGGGAAATGCCATGAAAGAGGGGAATGAGCGGGGCGACGGCATCCACCCATGTCGTTTGGTCGAGCTTTTTGATGCGCAAATAGAGGATACCCGCCAGCAGAGCGCCACAAAGTCCACCGTAATAGACAAGTCCGCCGAACATCTGCGAGAGCACGGTGAAGGCCTCTCGCGGGGAACGGCTCTGAAGCAGGTCCGGCAACAGATTCAGATGGGTCACGGCATACAGCAAACTGCCGCCGAGTACCGCTCCGCCCGCCGCCATCAGAAGCATCACAACTGCATCGTTGTCATCGTACCCCAAGCGGCGTATTCTCCGGCAATACATAATTCCGATGAGAAGTCCGGCAGCTATCGCTATGAGCGCGTACATCGATATGGTGTTGCCAAACAGGGACAAAGTCGGAAACACATCGGCACCTCCCTAAGGTGAAAAAGGTCTGCGGCGGATACCGGTCGCAGACCTTGAAGTAAACGGAGATGTCACTCCGCTTCGGGAAGAAGCATCAAAGGTCAGGAAAGGATACAGGACACGCAGGAGCAGGCAGCCGAGCAAATCAGCCCCAGCACGCCGCCGGCGACCCCTAAGATACCTAATACCAAACCGGCGGTCGCTATGCCTGAGGGGGTTCCGTGAGCGGCGGAGGATCTTCTGCGGCCGATGACGCCGAATACCAGACCCAAAATGGCAAGCACCAAGGTAAAATATTTGACAACTGGGATAAATCCTCCCACAATACCGAGAATGCCGCAGACAAGAGCGGCAATCGACAAAGTGTTGCCATCATCCTGGGGCTGTTGCTGCGCCGGTGGCTGCCAGGGTGCGGCACCACCTTGATTTTGATCGGGGCCGGGAGGCGGCGTGGGCTGTGGAAATTCCGAAGAAGGGCCGGGCTGTGCCGCCGGTTCCGGAGCGGGCTGCGGAGCCGGAGCGGAAGGCTGCGGGTAACCCGGTTCGGGAGCGGGTTGAGGAGAGGGCGTGGGTTCACGGTCTTGATTTTGATTTTGTTCCCTATCCATAAGGGCATCCTCCTTTATCCTGCCGTATGGACGGCAGATTTCACTATGACGACACACGGGCCGAAATCCGACCCACACGCTGCGGTGCGGTGATTTTTCCATATATCATGGCCTCGGGAAAACGGTTAAGTTCTTTTTTCGATTTCCCCGTTGGCTTGCCTTAAATTCTTCAGACTTTTATTGGCGCGCCAAATCATAAAGACCGCCATGGCGATATCGACCGAGCAGATGATTCCGCCCGAAACACCGAGCATCACCCGGCGAAATCGTGAAGAATCGTTTCCGGCAAAACGGGCGAGCATGGCGGTCTCCAGAGAGAGCAGAGAAACCAGCGCCGCCACAAGATTGATGGCTTTGGCGGCGGAGAGGATCGGGCTTTGATATCTCCGTGTTTTGACCATGTTGACGATGGCGGTGACCACGGCGTACACGGAATAAAAAGCCATCGCATAGATGAGTAGCCCGGGGTAATTAAATCCGCGGTTTTGGGTGACCATAAAGACGACAATCCCCGCCAGCGCCTGATTCATGATAAGGAGCAGGCATCCGCACAGTCTGTACCGGCGAAGTTCCGATTCACGGTCCTGAATTCGCACATGTTGCACCAGCAAAATGCGCATGGCGGCGAGCAGGGCGTAATAAATCGCCAGCGCAATAAACCAGGTGGAGCGGTAGATAATGCCGGAAATCAGCTTCATGACGATATACAGCAGATTGATCATCACACTGAAAAACAGGGAGATTTCCACGCGAAAGCGGACGTCGGTGAGATATTTTTGTCCGACGGGGGTGGCGCACAGTCTTTGAATCAGCGGGTTGGCACCCAGTTTTTTTTGCACCCAGTTCCAAGCGTCGTTCCAGTAGCGCAGACCGGTGATGCCAACCGCCAGCGCATAAGCGAAAACAATATAGGATAACGTCCTCCATAGCGGGCTTTTCACTCCGGCCAGCACGACGACGAGGAGAAAAATAACCCCGAATCCCACCAGAAGGACAGTGGCAAGAGGCGGCAGAAAAAATATTTTTTTGAGCACTGCCTTGACCTTTTCCATGGTTATAATCCGCCTTTCTGCGAAAGGCACCGA
>CAZGXK010000012.1:0-22911 GCA_964529775.1 uncultured Eubacteriales bacterium | reverse complement strand
TTTTCAACCTCAGGGGGCTCCGTCGCCGCCCAGGGATGATAAGGATCGTCAGGCGTGGCGGGGGCTTTAGGCTCGGGCTTTTGCGCTTGCAGCTTGCTAAACGTAAAGCTCGCGGCTTCCGTTTCTCCGCCTTCCAGAACAACCGTCAGGGTATTCGCCTTTTCCTCGGCGCCCGTGGTCGGCAGGTTGACCGCGATGGAGGAATCGCCGTCGGTCGCGGGCCGCAAATCCGTGAGTTTATTCCCGTCGGCGTCGTGGCCCTGTTCGGTTTCGTCGTATTGGCGCTGCACCGCTTCTCCTAAGCTGTCAAAAGAGGGGGAAGAGGAAGCGACCGCCCATTTTGCCACATCAAAGCTGAAGGCAAATTTGTAGGCTCCCGTGGAGTTGAGGGTGATGCCCAGCTCCGAGAGCGCCGTGGAATCAAAGGCGATCGGATCTTTGTAGGTGAAGGTCACTTTGGTGGCTTTCTTCGCGGGAACGGTAACTTGGAATCCGCTCTCGTTGAGATCCACGGCCACACCGCTGCCGGTGTACATCGCATCTTCCGCCCAAGTGGAATTGCCCGAAGTGGGTATCAGCGACACCGCATCGGATTCGGGGCCGGGTTCGGGAGGCACCACTTCCGGAAGAGGTTTGCCCGTGTATGTCGTGCTTTCACTAAACTTCATGGTCACAATTTGCATCGTGCCCTTGCCTTCAAAGACAAAATGCAAGCCGGTTAACTGAAGCTTTTCCGGCATTTTGCTCGGATCCAAAGAACTCGTTTCACTGTTCCAAAGATAGTGGTTGATGAACGGGATACTTATTTCGTAATCGCCCGCAACGGCATATCCGTTTCCGTCCACCGTAAATCCTTGATCCTTAAAATCCTCCTCAAGGAACATATTTCCTAATGACGAATTCCACCAAATTCTGAAAGGAACATCCGAGCGAAGGCCTAAATGAAAATTCTGGAGAGTATTTTCAAAATTTCCCTCTGGTCCGGCAATAGCAAATTCGTTACCAGTATCGCCGGTTATCGTCCAGACATCATCGCTTGTCTCGTACTTTGCCTGAGTAGCGGATAAATCGATCTTTTCCGGTATCATAAGATCGATATCCTCCGCCGCGGACGACATCATCGGCACGACGACGACGGAGAAGAGCATCGTCATCAGCATCGCCAATGCCGCGAGCAGCGCGACAGGTTTTGTGACAAACCGTTTCATAAAACACATCCTCCTTAAATTCATGGTCTCGTGATTGCTTAACGATCACAGTGTTTATTATACCACATTTTTTGTGAAATTTCCATCTTTTGTCCCCAAAAAAGCACTTTAGATGATATAATTGCGCAAATAAGCCGCTGCCCGCCGCCCCGAGGAGCTTCCCGCTTTTCCCGGTTGAAATCCTCCGGAAAACGGTGTATAATGGAAAAAACGGCGGGAGGGGCGGTGTGCCGGTGGACGAGGAGATGGCGAAGGCGCTTTTGCCGGCGGTGCCGCCGCTGTGCGCGTGGTTTCGCGCGTGTGCCCGCCCGCTGCCGTGGCGCGAGCGCCCCACTCCGTACCGTGTCTGGGTCTCCGAGGTGATGCTCCAGCAGACGGCCGTGGAGGCGGCGGCGCCCCGTTTCACCCGCTTTGTGCGCGAGTTCCCCTCGGTCCGGGCGCTCGCCCGCGCGCCGGAGGAGCGGCTGATGAAGCTGTGGGAGGGCCTTGGGTATTATTCCCGCGCCCGCCGCCTGCGCGAGGCCGCCCGCGAGGTGGTGCGGCGTTTCGGCGGCGAGCTGCCGGGGAGCTATGAGCAGCTTCTCTCTCTGCCCGGCGTGGGGCCGTATACGGCGGGGGCTGTGGCGTCCATCGCGTTTCACATACCCGTGCCGGCGGTGGACGGCAATGCGCTGCGGGTGCTCTCCCGCCTCTCGTGCTTCGCGGGGGATGTCACCTCCGGCGAGGGCAGGGCGCGCCTCACATCGCTGGCGGCGGCTCTTGTGCCGGCGGAGTGCCCCGGCGAATTCAATCAGGCGCTCATGGAGCTCGGCCAGCGCGTCTGTCTGCCCCGCGCCGTGCCGCGCTGCGGCGAGTGCCCCGTCGCCGGTTTTTGCCGCTGCGGGGGCCCCGAGCGCGCGGCGGAGCTGCCGGTGCGCCCCGCCCGCCGCCCGAGGGCGGTGAGGGAGCGCACGGTGCTGGTGCTCATCACGGACGAGCGCGTCCCGAGGGTGCTGCTGCACCGCAGGGGGGAAGAGGGCCTGCTCGCGGGGATGTGGGAGCTGCCGGGCGCCGAGGGGTGGAATCCGCCCGAGCTGCCCGGGGTGTGCGCGTCCCCACTCATCCGCGGGTTTTTGCCGCTGCCCGATGCCCGCCATCGCTTCAGCCATATCGAGTGGCGCATGAAGGGCTATGTGGGGATCATTCCGCCGTTTTCGCCGCCGCCCGGCTGGGCGCTCGCGAGCGCGGAGCAGGTGGGGCGCGATGTCGCCATCCCCAGCGCCTTTCGCGCCTACACCCGTATGCTCCCCGTCTGGCTCGCCCCGGGGGATAAAGGAGAGTAGTGTTTCATGGTTCCGCTCGCCCTGGTCACCGGCGCGTCGCGCGGCATCGGCCGCGCCATCGCTCTGCGCCTCGCCGAGGAGGGGTACGCCGTGGCCGTCCATTACCGTGCGAACACCCCCGCCGCCGAGGAGACGGCGCGTCTTGTGCGCGGGCGCGGCGCGGATGCCGTCCTCTGCCGCGCAGATGTGGCGGACGAGCGCGCGGTGCGGGAGATGGTGGCATCGCTCGAGCGCGCCTATGCCCATATCGACCTGCTGGTCAACAACGCCGGCATCGCCGCTCAGGCGCTCTTCACCGAGGTCACGTCGGAGCAGTGGCGCCGGATGATGGACGTGCACGTCAACGGCGCGTTTTACACATCGTCCGCCGTGCTGCCGGGGATGATACGCCGCCGCTCGGGCCAGATCGTCAATATCGCCTCCGTCTGGGGGCAGACGGGCGCCTCGTGCGAGGTGCCGTATTCCACGGCGAAGGCCGCCCTCATCGGCATGACCCGCGCCCTCGCCAAGGAAGTCGCCCCAAGCGGCGTGCGGGTGAACGCCGTCGCCCCCGGTGCCGTCGCCACCGATATGCTCGCCACTTTTTCCGAGGAGGATTTGCGCGCCCTCGAAGACGAAACCCCGCTTGGGAGAATCGGCGCGCCGGAGGATATCGCGGGCGCCGTCGCGTTTCTGGCTTCGCGCGACGCCGCCTTTATCACCGGTCAGGTGATCGCCGTCAACGGCGGCCTGTATATATAATGGTATATATAATGTAATAAAGAAAGCGAGGGGGATGGTGAGATGAACAGGGGCAGGGGAAAGTTCCTCGCGGCCTGCGGCGCCGGTGTGGCGCTTGTGGCGGTGGGGGTGGCGGTGTCCGCCGTGGCGCTGGCCCATGTGCCCCGTCTCTCCCGGGCGGCACCGCTGGTGCCCGCCGTGGATGTCCCTCCCTCGTCGGCGGTCACGCAAACGGCGGCGCCTTCCGCCTCCGCCGCCCCCTCATCGACGGCGACCGAGCCGCCCGGAACCGCCCCCGCCACTCAGACGCAGCCCCCGTCCGCGTCCGAACCCCCGCCCGAGACTTCCCCTCCTGTAACATCTCCGCCGGTTTCTTCCGAGGGGCATTATGTGCAGGGGGAGGGCGCCGCGTGGAACCTGCGTCTGGTCAACCCGTGGAACGGCATGAGCCAGGCGGAATCGGATACGCTGCCGATCACCGGCTACCGGGGCCTCGAGCTCGATTCCCGCGTGACGGAATCGCTCGATGCGATGCTCGCCGCCGGTTCGCGCTACGGCTTGTACGTCACCTCCGCCTACCGCAGTTACAGCGTGCAGCAGCAGCTTTTCGAGAATAAAATCGGCAGGGTGCAGCGCGAGGTCGGCTGTTCCTATGAGGAGGCGGCGGACATCGCCGCCACCGAGGTTGCCCGCCCCGGGACGAGCGAGCACAATACCGGCCTCGCGGTGGATTTGCTCTACGACGGGTGCAGCGTGCTTGAGGAGGTCTGGGAGGACGGCGAGGCGTTCGACTGGATGATGGCGCACTGCGCGGAGTACGGCTTTATCCTCCGCTTCCCCAGGGGGCAGCAGGATGTGACGGGTGTGATTTACGAGCCGTGGCACTACCGCTATGTGGGCAGGGAGGCCGCCTCCGAGATCATGGCCCGGGGCATCACGCTGGAGCAGTATCTGCAGGAACACGGGTTATAGGCCCGAGTGGAGGAATGATTTTTTGGCAAAGCTCAACGGTTCGGAAATTTTGATGGAGTGCCTGCTGGAGCAGGGGGTGGATACGGTGTTCGGCTACCCCGGCGGGGCGGTGCTGAATATCTACGACGCGCTCTACCGCTACAGCGACCGCATCCGCCATGTGCTCACGGCGCACGAGCAGGGGGCGGCCCACGCGGCCGACGGCTACGCCCGCGCGACGGGCAGGGTGGGCGTCTGTATCGCCACGTCCGGCCCCGGCGACTCCAATCTGGTCACGGGCATCGCCACCGCCTATATGGATTCGGTGCCGCTGGTCGCCATCACCGGCAACGTCTCGGTGGACCAGCTCGGGCGGGATTCGTTTCAGGAACTCGACATCGCCGGCATCACCATGCCCATCACCAAGCACAATTATGTGGTCAAGGATGTGAACGCGCTGGCGGATACGGTGCGCACCGCGTTCACCATCGCCTGCAGCGGGCGGCCTGGGCCTGTGCTTGTGGACATCCCGAAGGATATTTCCGCGGCGCTCGCGGAATATATTCCGAAGGGCCCGTCCGTTCCGCGCCCCGTCCCGCCCCCGAAAGAGGAGCGCATCGCCCGGACGCTGGAGATCATCGCCTCCTGCGAGAAACCGCTCATCTATTTCGGCGGAGGGGTGATTTCTTCCGGCGCGGAAGAGCATCTCAAAGCGTTTGCCGAGCAGCAGGATATTCCGGTGTGTTCCTCCCTGATGGGCCTCGGCGGGTTCGACCCCGCTCATCCCCTGTGGCTGGGCATGGTCGGCATGCACGGCACCGTGGCGGCCAATCTCGCCGCCAGGGAATGCGATGCGCTGTTTGTGTGCGGTGCCCGGTTCTCCGACCGTGTGGCTGGGGACCGTCAGGGTTTTGCGCCGAACGCCGCGATCGTGCACATAGATATCGACCACGCCGAGTTCGATAAAAACGTGCTCTCCGCCGTGCGGGTGGCCGGGGATTTGAAAACGGTGCTCGGCGCTCTGTGCGAGCGCAGTGTGCCGCACACCCATCCCGCCTGGCGCAGGAGAGTGGACGGCTTTCGCAGACCGCTGCCGGCTGCCCCGTCGGAGCCCGGGGGTCTGCCCCAGCCGTGGGATATTCTGCGCGCGCTTCGCTCGCTCACGGATAACGACACGGTGCTCGTCACGGATGTGGGACAGCATCAGATGTGGTGCGCCCAGTGGTTCGAGACCCGCCGCCCCCGCCGCTTTCTGACTTCCGGCGGGCTGGGCACCATGGGCTACGGCATGGGCGCCGCGATCGGTGCCTGCTGCGCGGGCGGCGCCCGTAAAAGGGTGGTGCTGGTGACGGGCGACGGCAGTTTTCATATGAACTGCCACGAGCTGGTCACGCTGGTTTCCTATCACCTGCCGGTGACGGTGCTGGTGTTCAACAACCGGGTGCTCGGCATGGTGCGGCAGTGGCAGAAAGTCTTTTACGGCGGACGCTTTTCCGCGACCGACCCTCACCGCCGCACGGATTTTGTCCGTCTGGCCGAGGCGTACGGCTGCAAGGGGATGCGTCTTGCGAAAGCGGAGGATACGGTGCCCGTGCTGCGGGAGAGCCTCGGCGGAGACGGGCCGGTTTTGGTGGACTGCGTCCTGTCGCCCGACGCCAACGTGCTGCCGATGATCCCGCCCGGCAAGACGGTGGACGATATCATCGAGACGATGAGCGAGGGGGATCGGGGATGAGCGCGACCAAGCAGGCTTTTTCGGTTCTCGCGGACAACCACCCCGGTGTGCTGCTCCGCATGGCGGGCCTTTTTTCAAGGCGGGGTTTCAATATCGATTCCCTTGTGGCGTGCACCACCGAGAACCCCGCCGTCTCCCGCATCACGGTGGTGGTGACGGGGGATGAGGGGATCTTTTCTCAGGTGATCCGCCAGCTTTTCAAGCTCGAGGAGATCCTCAAGGTGGAAACGATGTCGCTGGACGACTGTACCGCCAGCGAGATGCTGCTCGTCAAGGTCAGGGTGTCCGCGGCGGAGGAGCGCACCGCGCTGCTCAAAAAAGCGCAGTCGTACGGCGGGCGTGTGCTGGATATCGGGCAGACCACTTTAACGCTGGAACTGACGGGCGAAAGCCGGGAGATCGACGATTTTTTACGGCAAATCGAGCCGTTCCGCATTGCGGAAATGGCGCGGAGCGGCGTCACGGTGCTGCAGCGCGGGGACGCCACCATCCACGACTACACCATATAATTGGGGGAGATGAACCGTTATGGGCATGACCATGACCCAGAAAATTTTGGCCGCACACGCGGGGCTTGCGTCGGTGACCGCCGGGCAGCTTATCGAGGCGAATCTCGATTTGTGCCTCGGGAACGATATCACCTCTCCCGTCGCCATCGACGAGTTCGAGCGCTGCGGGGCGCGCTCGGTCTGCGACAACACCCGCATCGCTCTCGTGATGGACCACTTCACGCCGAACAAGGATATCAAGGCCGCCGAGCAGGTCAAGCGCACGCGGGAGTTTGCCGAGCGCTACGACATAGTGCATTTTTACGACGTCGGACGCATGGGCATCGAACACGCGCTGCTTCCCGAGCAGGGCTTGGTCGGCCCCGGCGACTGTGTGATCGGCGCGGACAGCCACACCTGCACCTACGGTGCGCTCGGCGCCTTTTCCACCGGCGTCGGCTCCACCGATCTCGCGGCGGGCATGATCACCGGCCGCACGTGGTTTAAGGTGCCCTCCGCCGTCAAGGTGGTGCTCCGCGGGGAGCTTAAGCCGTTCGTGTGCGGCAAGGACGTCATCCTGCACCTCATCGGGACCATCGGGGTCGACGGCGCGCTGTATCAGTCGCTGGAATTTGTCGGCGACGGAATAAAGGCGCTCTCCATGGACGACCGCTTTTGCATCGCCAATATGGCGATCGAGGCGGGGGCGAAAAACGGCATATTCCCGGTGGACGATGCGACTTTGTCCTATTGCAAGGGCCGCTTCAAGAGGGAAATCCGTGTGTTCGAGGCGGATAGGGACGCCGAATACGATAAGACGGTGACGCTCCATCTCGATACCCTTCGGCCGACCGTCGCCTTTCCGCATCTTCCGGAGAACACCAGAACGATCGACGAATGCTCCGGTCAGGTGAGCATTCAGCAGGTGGTCATCGGTTCGTGCACCAACGGCAGGATGGAGGATATGCGCGCGGCGGCGTCGGTGCTCAAGGGGCGCAAAGTGGCCCGGGGCGTCCGCTGCATCGTGATCCCCGCTACCATGGAGGTCTGGCGGCAGGCGATGCACGAGGGCCTGTTGGATATTTTTGCGGACGCGGGCGCGGTGGTCTCCACCCCGACCTGCGGCCCGTGCCTCGGCGGGCATATGGGTGTTTTGGCCGAGGAGGAGCGCGCGGTGTCCACCACCAACCGCAACTTTGTGGGCAGAATGGGGCACACCGGCAGCGAGGTGTATCTCGCGAGCCCTTATGTGGCGGCGGCCTGCGCGGTGACCGGCACCCTGACCGATCCCGCGACTCTCGCAGAAGGAGGCAGTTCACGATGAAAGCTCACGGTACCGTCCACAAATACGGCGACAATGTGGATACCGATGTGATCATTCCCGCGCGGTATCTCAACACCTCCCGGCATGAGGAACTGGCGGCGCACTGTATGGAGGATATCGACGGCGGGTTCGTCAAAAACGTCCGCGCGGGGGATATTCTGGTGGCTGGGAAGAATTTCGGATGCGGTTCCTCCCGGGAACATGCGCCGATCGCCATCAAAGCGAGCGGGATTTCCTGCGTCATCGCCTCCACCTTCGCCCGCATCTTTGTCCGCAACGCGATCAACATCGGCCTGCCCATTCTGGAATGCGGCGAGGCGGCGGAGGATATCGAGGCGGGGGATGAGGTGGAGGTGGATTTCGACACCGGGGTGATCACCGACATCACGAAGCGTACCTCGTATCAGGCCCAGCCGTTTCCGCCGTTTATCCAAAATATCATCCGAAAGGGCGGCCTTCTTTCCTCCCTCTCATCAAAGCTGTAACCGTTTTTGTTTTGCCCTGAAAGGAGGCCGGTCTGTCGTGGAATGGGAATGGTGGGATATTTCCCGCGAACTGCTCACCGCCCCGCTGTTTCCGGGCGATCCTGCGCCGAGAACGGAAAAAATGACCGACGTGACGCTCGGGGATGAATGCACCACTTCGGTTTTACACGCCTGCGTGCACACCGGAACCCATATGGACGCGCCCGGCCACTATTTGCCGAGAGGGGAGAGCGTGGAGAGTATACCGCTCTCCGTGTGCTGCGGCCCCTGTGTGGTGATCGCACAAAACGGCCCGGTGGTGGGGGAGACGGCGGAAAAATACCCCCGTCTGCTGCGCGGTGTCCCGCGGCTTCTCCTCAAAGGGGATGCGACTCTCACTCCGAGCGGGGCCTCCGAGATCGTGTGCGCCGGTGTGACACTCGTGGGGGTGGAGGGGACCTCCGTCGCCTCTCCGAGGGACAACGGCGAGGTGCACCGTATGCTGCTCGACGCCGGAGTGGTGATTTTAGAGGGCCTGGACCTTCGGGAAGTGACTCCGGGACGGTATCTGCTCATCGCCCCGCCCGTCAAGATTCGGGGCGCCGACGGCGCCCCGGTGCGCGCGCTGCTCGCCAGGCAACAGACGGTGGATCTGTGAAACGGAGCGTGCCATAAACAAACCCCCGTGTTTATCGCACGGGGGATGCGGCCGCCGGCAGGTGAAGCCTGCCGGCCGTTTTTCTCTGCCGGTTGACCGGCATTTTTTATGCGTCATCGTCAAACGCGGTGAGATGACCCTTGGTGCGCAGGGCGGGAAAGCCCCACTGCCGCAGCACTTCATATACCCCCACCGCCACCGCGTTGGAGAGATTGAGCGACCGTGCGGCGTCGTCGTCGAGCATCGGCAGGCGCACACAGCTCTTTAGTGGTGAAGTAGTAGAACGGGCCACGGTTGGGGGAGAAAAAATCGTCGAGTCCGTCGTACAGGGTGACGTTCAGCAGATGCCAGTAATCGAGCCCAGCGCGCTTTAACCGTTTGTCGTCGACGGAGAAACCCATCGGGCCAACCAGATGAAGGTGTGCCCCCGTCGCGGCGCAGGTGCGGCTGATGTTGCCGGTGTTCTGCGGGATTTCCGGCTCCACCAGAACAATATGCAGCGTGGGCATTCAGGCGTCTTCCTTTCAGCTCAGGGTCGCGTACACGCTCAGGTGATTGTCGGCGGGGCCGGGATACACCCACACCCCGTTTTTCGCCTCCACCCGCACGGGGTACTGCCGCGTGCCGGCGGTGATGGAATCCCCGAAATTGAGCACCAGGGTGAGATCTTCCGGTGTGATGGCGTCTACTGCCGCCTTGGGGCCCACCAGTGTGACGCCGGTGAGGGTTTGCGGCGGGATCGTGAGCGAGTACCCGGAACGGTCCCCCTCGGTGCGCATCTGCTTCTCGCTGACCGGAAGATCGATCGAGCGGGTGGACATACCGGAGGTGTCCAGCGTCACCGTGATTTGCTCGACCGGGTCGATGACCTGTACCGTGTCGGGAATGTTCAGCTGGAACGACTGTGAGCGGTTGGTCAGGGTGAACATCTCAAAATCGAGAGTCCCGAGATTTTGAAGCTGCTCGGTCACCGCGTCCAAATCCGTTGCGGTTCCCAGCAGATCCAACCCCTGCGGGGAGGTGGAGAGGAGCGCATCGGCGCTCAGGCCCTGCGGCGCGTTGATCAGGGTATACCCCACATCCACATGCCGCTGCAGCCATACCGGTACGGTGATGTGGACGGTATTGGAAGGGATCTCCCTGATGGAGCAGAAGCTGAGATCCACTTCCTCTCCGTTCTCGTCCAGCGCCGTAATCGGCACATCGTACTGCGCCACGTCCGAGAGTACATCCTGCTGCGTCACTTTAAGCATCAGCTGAGCGATGCGACTCACCGTGGACTGAGGTCCCTCCACCGTGAGTTCTCCGCTCGGGAAATCGGTCTTGTCGATCACCGGATCCCCGATATGCATCTGTTCCGGGTCGCTGACCGACAGGGCGGAGATATCCACCTGTAAAGGGAAGGTGAGACCGTTTTCCCAGTTGTCGAACACCACGGCCACGCTGCTCGGGCTGACGGAGAGAATTTCGTAATCAGTGACCAGCGAATTGCGCGAGACGGTCAGCGGCAGTTCCAGTTCGCCGGGTGCGGTGACCTCGCTGATGTCCGCCCTCACCCGAAGGTCGTTTTCGGTGAGCTTGGAGATGACCGACCACGCGCCGGAAACGTTCACGGTCACCGGGAACTCCGATTCCCCGATGACCCGGAGCCCGCTCTGATAGGCGTAGCTGTTGGCGAGATCGACATTGGCGGTTAAGGAGATGGAGCGCTCCTCGATGTTGGAGGGCCCCGAGATCACCACCGCCCAGACGACAATCGCGAGGACAACCGAAAACAGCATCATCAGGCGGTCGGAATGGAGAATCCGGCTCAGGCTGAAACGCTTCTTCACTGCCGATTCCCCCTTTTCCGCCATTTCCTGAGCCAGCTTGCCGGCTTGCCGGCCTCCGCCGTGCGGTATTCGCTGAACATCCCCTCTTCGAGGGCGATGCGGAGAGTCTTGGGGGTATAGCCGCCGGTCAGCGCGCCTCCCGAGGCAAGGGAGATGGCGCCGGTCTCCTCCGAGACGACCACGATCAGCGCGTCGGAATTTTCACTCATCCCCACCGCCGCGCGGTGACGGGTCCCGAGCGAGCTGCTCAGCTGCTGCTGAGCGGTGAGCGGCAGGATGCACCCCGCCGCGTGCACACGGCCGTCGCGAAGGATCATCGCGCCGTCGTGCAGAGGCGCCTTGTTGAAGAAGATGTTCCCGATCAGCTCCACCGACGGGTCGGCGTCGACGAGCGTGCCGGTGTTGATGATCTCTCCCAGTCGGGTGTGCCGCTCAAAGACAATCAGCGCCCCCATTTTCTGGCGCTGGAGCTGTTCCACCGCGCCGCAGGAGAAGGTGATCGCCTTTTCCCAGACGGCGCGCATTTCCTGTTCCTGCGTGGTGCGCCCGAATTTGGAAAACGCCCCGGTGATCTTCGACTGCCCCATCCTCTCCAGAATGCGGCGCAGCTCCGGCTGGAAAATCACCACAATCAGAATCAACCCGTTGTCCAGCAGCAGATTGAGCAGGTACCTCAGCGCCGTGAGGTTGAGCACGACCGAGAGCAGATACGCGACCCCCACAAGCAGGATGCCTTTGATCAGCTGTTCCGCGCGGGAATCCCGGATCAGCCGAATCAGACCGTAGATGACGAAAGCGACCAGAAGGATGTCGATGGCGCTCGTGAAAATATTGATGGAGGAGAAGAAGGAGGTGATGTTCATCCAAAGCGACTCGAAAAACCTGGACAGCGTCCCGAACATGGCCGATTTCCCCCTTCCGTCGACATCTTATCTCTATTTTATCACATTATCCGCCTAAAAACAACGCGGAAAAGTCATTTTTTTCCATTGCCGGCGGTGTCCCGCCGTGCGGTGCCGGTGCGCGGCCGGCAGGCGTTTCCCCATCGCACATTTTTTCACCGCGACGGGCTCGTCGACCGTGCGTAAGCGAGGCAACCCCCCCTCGGCCGCCCGCCTGCGGGCCTTTTCGTTTGTTTTCAAAAAGTCCTATGAATACGCCCTACATTCTAAACTCTTTTTGTTTTATATGACGAAAAATCGGCCGCGCTTCACGGGCGGCCATCTTTATGCGGGTTTGCCCTTGATGTTTTACGAAAATAATGGTATAATTACCAAAATGTGACCATTTTTGTTTGGGAATCGTTCATCACACAAGGTCTTGAGGTCAAGGGGGATCTTTTCATGCGCGTCGGCATCGATATCGGAAGCACCACGGTCAAAGTGGTGCTGCTCGATGACCGGGATCAGGTGGTTTTTCAGACATACGAGCGGCACAAATCCCGTGTGCGGGAAAAGACCGCGGAAATTCTGAAAGATCTGGAAAAACAGTATTCCGGTACGCTTGTCCGGGCGGCCGTGACCGGTTCCGCCGGCCTCGGCGTCGCCAAAGCGGCCGGATTGGAATTTGTGCAGGAGGTCTTTGCCACGGCGGGGGCGGTGGAAAAATTTCGCCCCGATACGGACGTCGTGGTGGAGCTCGGGGGAGAGGACGCCAAAATCATTTTTTTGACCGGCGGTCTGGAGGAGCGCATGAACGGTTCCTGCGCCGGCGGGACCGGGGCGTTTATCGACCAAATGGCCACGCTGCTGGACGTGTCCGTGGAGGAACTCGACCGGCTGAGTCTGCGGCACGAGCGGCTCTATCCCATTGCCTCGCGCTGCGGCGTGTTTGCGAAATCGGATATTCAGCCTCTGCTCAATCAGGGGGCGCGCAAGGAGGATATCGCGGCCAGCATTTTTCAGGCGGTGGTCCATCAGACCATCGCGGGGTTGGCTCAGGGAAGGGAGATCCAGGGCAAGGTGCTCTTTCTGGGCGGTCCCCTGTTCTTTTTGAAAGGGCTTCAGCAGCGTTTTGCCGAGACCCTGCATTTAACCGAAGAACAGGCCGTTTTCCCGGACAACGCGGATGTTTTCGTGGCGATAGGGGCGGCGTGCTATGCCGGAGACAACAGTCCGGAAATGACCTTTGAAACACTGCTCAGCCGTGTGGAACACGCCTCGGCGCAAAAGAACATCACCGATACGCTGGATCCCCTCTTCCGCTCGCGGGAGGAATACGATGCCTTTTTGGAGCGGCACAACCGCAACGCGCCCCCGCCCATCGATGCCGATGCCTACCGGGGAGACGCTTATTTGGGAGTGGATGCCGGTTCTACGACGACCAAACTTGTGCTGATGACCCCGGACGGCGGCATATTATACAGCTATTACGCCTCCAATAAGGGCAATCCGGTGGCGGTTGTGAAGAATCAGCTGGAAGAGATTTACCGGAGATTTTCCGACAGGGTCACCCTTCGCGGAAGCGCCGTCACCGGCTACGGGGAAGATCTTATCCGCCACGCCTTTTCGCTCGACGACGGTCTGGTGGAGACGGTGGCGCATTACCGCGCGGCCCGTCATTTCAACCCTCAGGTGGATTTTATCATCGATATCGGCGGGCAGGATATGAAATGCTTCAAGATCCGCTCCGGCGCCATCGACAGCATTCTGCTCAACGAGGCCTGCTCCTCCGGCTGCGGTTCGTTTATCGAGACCTTCGCGCGCGCCCTCGGGTACGATATCGCCGATTTTGCCAAGCTCGGCCTGTTTTCTCAGAAACCGGTGGATCTCGGTTCGCGCTGCACCGTCTTTATGAATTCCTCGGTCAAACAGGCTCAGAAAGAGGGCGCGTCGGTGGAGGATATCTCGGCGGGTCTCTCCATGAGCATTGTCAAAAACGCTATTTATAAGGTGATTCGCGCCTCCGACCCGAAAGAACTGGGAGATCATATTGTGGTGCAGGGCGGCACTTTCTTAAACGATGCGGTTCTGCGCAGCTTCGAGATGGAACTCGGCACCGAGGTGGTCCGTCCCACCATTGCGGGGATCATGGGCGCCTACGGTGCGGCGCTTTATGCGAAGGATTCGGCGGAGAAAACCGGTCTCTCGCGCAGCGCCGTACTGGATGAGGCCGCGCTGCGCGATTTCCGCTATACGGTGCAGTCGGCCCGCTGCGGGCTGTGCGGCAACAACTGCCAGCTGACGGTCAACCGGTTCGGCGGCGGCCGCAAATTTATCTCCGGCAACCGCTGCGAGCGGCCGCTCGGCAAGAAGAAGAGGGAAGACGTCGATAATCTGGTCACATGGAAATACAAGACGCTTCGTTCGTTTTCCCCCGGAGAGAACCGGCGGGGGACGGTGGGGCTTCCGATGGTTCTCAATATGTATGAAATGCTGCCTTTCTGGCACACCTTTTTCACCTCTCTCGGCTACCGGGTGATCCTCTCCGACGAATCCAGCCGTGAGATGTACGTCCGGGGGCAGCACACGATTCCCTCGGATACCGTCTGCTATCCCGCCAAGCTGGCCCACGGACATATTGAAAATCTCATCGATCGAGGAGTAGATGTCCTTTTCTACCCCTGTCTTCCGTATAATTTTAACGAGCACCGGGGAGACAATCACTATAACTGCCCCGTGGTCGCCTATTACCCCGAGCTGCTGAAAGCGAATGTCGGCCGGCTCAAGGATGTCACGTTCTGGAACCCCTATTGCGGGGTACACCGCCCGCGGGATTTTGCCTCGCACATGGGCGCCTTTCTCAAAGAGAACGCCGGCATCGACCCCAAAGAGACCAAGGCCGCGGCCAACGCCGCGTACGACGCCTACCGCTCCCATATGGAAACCGTTCGCCGCACGGGCAGGGAGATGATTGAGCGGGCGCGCCGGGAGGGCAGGCGCATCATTGTGCTGGCGGGCAGGCCGTATCATGTGGACCCGGAAATCAACCACGGCATTCACGAGATGCTCTCCTCTTTCGGGCTGACCGTGGTGACGGAAGATGCCGTGGCGGATTTGGCGCCGTGTGCCCCCTCGGTCAAGGTGCTGAATCAGTGGATGTACCACAGCCGGCTCTATAACGCGGCGTCTTACGTCACCACCCAGCCGGATATGCAGCTTGTGCAGTTGGTCTCTTTCGGCTGCGGCATCGACGCGATCACCACCGACGAAGTGCGCCGTATTCTGGAAGCGGGCGGCAAGCTCTACACGCAGTTGAAAATTGATGAGATCACCAATTTGGGCGCGGTACGTATCCGCATTCGCAGTCTGCTCGCTGCCATGGATGCCAGAGAAGAACAGTAAAGGAGAGGACTTTGGGTGGCGAAACTGGTCTACGATAAAACCGGACGGCTTCTGTTCACGAAGGAAATGCGCAAAGAGTATACTCTGCTCATTCCGCAGATGCTCCCCATTCATTTTTCCATGCTCGAAAAAATTTTCCGTATGCACGGATACCGCGTCAAGCTGCTCACCTCCACCCACCACGGCATTGTCTCGGAAGGGCTCAAGTATGTTCACAACGACACCTGTTACCCCGCTCTGCTCGTGATCGGCCAGATGATAGACGCCATCAAGCACGACGGGTACGATCCGCACAAGGTGGCTCTGATGATCACGCAGACGGGGGGAGGTTGCCGCGCGTCCAATTATATTCACCTGCTGAGGAAAGCGCTCCAGAGAGCGGGATACGCTTATATCCCGGTGGTGTCGCTCAATCTTTCCGGCATGGAGAAGAACCCGGGCTTTTCGCTGAATTTCACCTTTCTGATGCAGATCGCCTACGGAATTGTCTGCGGCGATCTCATCATGAATCTGGCCAACCAGTGCCGCCCTTATGAGCGCCATCCGGGGGACACGGACCGCCTGGTCGGCGACTGGGTCGATCGTCTGGTGGCGGATTTCGGCAAAGGGGTCTCCAGTTTTCGCAGAAATCATGTCCGTGAGCTGCTGTGTGCCATCTCGGACGAATTCGCCTCCATCCCCGTGAACCGCACGGATAAAGTGAAAGTGGGGGTTGTGGGGGAGATCTATGTGAAGTATTCCCCGCTCGGCAATAATAACCTGGAGAGTTTTCTGCGGTCGGAGGACTGTGAGGTGGTCGTCCCGGGGGTACTGGATTTTGCCATTTTCAAGTGCGACAACCGCATAGAGGATCACAAGCTGTACGGCGGGCGGATTCCCGCCTATGCGGCGGCGACTTTTCTGAAAAATATCTGTCTGGGTTTGCAAAGGGATCTCATCCGTGCCGTTCAGCGCCACGAGGAATTTCGTGTGCCCTGTTCGTTTGAACATCTCAAATCCTTAGTCAAAGGGTACCTGGGGTACGGCAATAAGATGGGAGAAGGATGGCTCCTGCCGGGGGAGATGCTGGAACTGATAGACAGCGGAATCAATAACATCGTCTGCACTCAGCCGTTCGGGTGCCTGCCCAATCATGTGGCGGGCAAGGGCATGGTGCGCCGCATCAAGCAGCAAAAGCCCCAGTCCAATATCGTCTGCATCGACTATGACCCAGGCGCTACCCGCATCAATCAGGAGAACCGCATCAAGCTGATGCTGGCCAACGCCAGACTTCAAAAGCGCCAGGCGGAGCAGGCGGTTTCCGAAGAATCCCGCTGAGGGAGCGGATGCATGGACCGATAGGGGGGGATACCGTCGATGGCTGCCAAGAAAAAAAGCGCCGCAAAATCCGGCGCCAAACCGCCGGCAAAAACCAGGTCCGCGGCAGGCAAACCGAAAAAGCGGCGCCAGGATATCGTGAAGCAAAGGGTGGCCGTGATTCTGTTTGTCGTGGCGCTGTTTGCCCTTTGTGTCGCGGTCATTCCGGGGGGAGATCCGCCGAACGCCTGGAGCTGGCTCCACGAGGGATTTCTCGGCGTTTTCGGCCTGTGCGCGTATCTGTTTCCGTTTCTCCTCGGTTATGTGGCCGTTTGTCTGTCGAGGGGAGGGAAAAAGAAAACCTGGGTCAAGCGTTCCGTTCAGTGCGGCGCTTTTCTCCTGTTGCTCAGCACCACCCTGGACATCTTCACCGAGGGGGATCTTCCCACCTACGGCGCGGCGATTGCCGATGCCTTTCACAGGGGCGGGGCTCTCTTTTCGGGCGGCGGTGTCAGCGGCGGAGTGCTGGGCTCCCTGCTCGGGTATCCCATGCTCGCGGCGTTTGGAAAAATCGGCGCGGCCATTATCGCCTGCCTGGCGCTGTTTGTCTTTGTGATGCTGATCACGGGGCTTACCCTCATGACCCTGCTTCGTCCGGTCGAGCGCACGGCGGAGCGCGTGCGCACCCGTTTGCAGGAACGCTCCGATGGAAAAGAGGCGCAAAAGGCGGCCTCCATCGACGTCGAGATGGGGGAGGGCTACCCGGAACCGTCGCCGAAAAGCGAATCCTATCTTCAGTTTGAGGCGGCCGCCGAGCGGCTGCACGAGGAAGAGGACCAGATGGCGATAGACGATCTCCTGAACCGCAGTCAGGACGCGGTGTGGGACGGCAGCCGCCCCCCGCGCGGGACGGCCGGTGCCGGGAAAGAGCGTCGTCGGGACGAAGAAGAGGAGACGGACGATTCCGGGGAGCCGCCCTATGTCACTCCTCCGCTTTCTCTGCTCAAGGAAACCCCCGCTCCGGACGACCGCCTCGCCCGCGACGAGATGCAGAAAAACGCTTCTCTCCTTCTGCAAACGCTTCAGGAATTCGGAATCAGCGCCAAAGTGGTCGATATTTCGCGGGGCCCCACCGTCACCCGTTATGAGCTCAAACCGAGCGCCGGGGTAAAAATCAGCCGGATCACCGGCCTTTCGGACGATATCGCGCTGCGCCTTGCCACCTCCGGGGTGCGCATCGAGGCGCCTATCCCGCATAAAGCGGCGATCGGCATCGAAGTGCCCAATCAGGTGACGGCGACGGTGGGGCTGCGCGAACTCATCGATTCGGATGCCTTTCGCTCTCAGACAAGCCCTCTCACTGTGGCGCTCGGACGGGATATCGCGGGACATATTGTGACGGCGGATCTCGCCAAGATGCCTCACCTGCTGATTGCCGGCACCACCGGCTCCGGTAAATCGGTCTGCACCCACTCGATGATCCAAAGCGTGCTCTACCGCAGCTCTCCGCAGGAGGTGCGCATGATTCTCATCGACCCCAAGCAGGTGGAATTTGCCGTGTACAACGGCATTCCCCATCTGCTGGTGCCCGTGGTGACCGATCCCCGCAAGGCGGCGGGGGCTCTGGGCTGGGCGGTGACCGAGATGCTCGGCCGGTACCGGCAGTTTGCCGACAATAACGTGCGCGATATCGCAGCTTACAACCGCCTCGCGCAAAACGACGAAGATCTCGAGCCCCTGCCGCTGATACTGATTGTCATCGACGAGCTGTCCGACCTCATGATGGCGGCGGGCAAGGAAGTGGAAGATTCCATTGTACGGCTCGCCCAGATGGCCCGCGCCGCGGGGATGCACCTTGTCATCGCCACCCAGCGCCCGTCGGTCGATGTGATCACCGGCCTGATCAAGGCGAATATCCCAAGCCGTTTAGCGCTCACGGTGGCGTCCGCCATCGACTCCCGCACCATTTTGGACGGCGCCGGAGCGGATAAACTGCTCGGGCGGGGCGATATGCTGTTTCACCCCGTGGGCATTCCCAAACCCATCCGTGTTCAGGGGTGCTACGTCTCGGACGGCGAGGTGGAAGCGGTGGCGAAATTCCTGAAGGCCAGCTCCGGAAGCGAGTACGACGAGCAGGTTCAGCGGGAAATCGACCGCCAGGCGGAGGCCACCGAGAAAGCGGAGAGCAAGAGCGACGACGATTTGGAAGGGACGGACGATATGCTCCCCCAGGCCATCGACGTGGTGATCGAGGCGGGCCAGGCGTCCATTTCTCTGCTGCAGCGCAAGCTGAGTCTGGGCTATGCGCGGGCGGGGAGAATCATCGACGAGATGGAGAGCCTGGGCATTGTGGGTCCGCACGAGGGCAGTAAGCCGCGCAAGGTGATCATGAGCCGGCAGCAGTGGCTGGAAAGGCAAGCCACCCGTCCGCTCACAAAGAACAGGGAGTAGAGCATCAAAAATCAGGGAGGGCATGTTATGGCATTCAATCGCAGTGCGGGGGTTATCCTCAATGTCTCCTCTTTGCCGGGGCCGTTCGGCATCGGGGTCATGGGCAAGGAGGCCAGAGACTGGATCGATCTCCTCGCCGAGATGGGCTTTCATTTTTGGCAGGTGTTGCCGCTCACCTCGGTGGATCCCTATCACTCGCCCTACACCAGTTGCAGCGCTTTTGCGGGAAATCCGCTGTATATCGACCCCCGTGGACTGTGCCGCATGGGATTTATCAGAGAGAGCGAGAGTGAATCGTGCGTGTATCACGGTTCTCCCTATACGGCGGATTACGATTTCGCGGAGCGCACACGCATGGCGCTGCTGCGAAAGGCCTTCGACAACGCCGGTTCCGGGGGAAGAGATCTCGGCCTCGCCTTTGCCTCGGAGCACCCGTGGGCGGAGGATTACGCCCTGTATATGGCGGTTTGCGGCGCCAATCCGGGCTTGTCGTGGCGGGAATGGAAACCGTCGGAGGCCGATTACCGGCAGTGCGTGGCTCATCAGGAGCCCTTTGCCGGGGAAAAGGCGTTCTGGCTGTTTGTGCAGGCGGTTTTTTTCAGCCAGTGGCGTGAACTTCGCGGCTATGCCGCCGAGCGCGGTATTCGAATCCTGGGCGATATGCCGATCTATGTGTCCTACGACAGCGCCGACGTGTGGAGCCGGAGGGAGTTGTTTTGCCTCAACGGGAGAGATTTTCGCCCCGATAAGGTGGCGGGGGTGCCTCCGGATTATTTCGCGCAGGACGGCCAGCTCTGGGGCAACCCGCTTTACGATTGGAACGCCATGCGCGACGACGGTTATCGCTGGTGGTGCGACCGCCTGCGCGAGGCGCTGAAGCTTTACGACTGGGTGAAAATCGACCATTTTCGCGCCCTGGCATCGTACTGGGCGATACCGGCCGGCGCCAAGACGGCCAAGGAAGGCTCATGGGAAAAGGGCCCGGGGATGTCCCTCATCCGGGCGCTCCGCAGAGAAACGGCTGTGGAGGACGAACTGCCGATTGTCGCGGAAGATCTCGGGGTGTTCGGCAAAGATGTGGAGCAGCTGCTCGAGGAGAGCGGCCTTCCCGGTATGCGGGTGATTCAGTTTGGTTTGGATGCCGATCTCGGCAGCAACAGCTCTCATCTTCCCCATAACTACCCGGTGAATACCGTGGCGTATACGGGGACGCACGACAACAATACGCTGCTCGGCTGGCTGTGGGAAACCGGAGAGGAGCAGCGGCGATTTGCCATGGATTACTGCGGCTTTCACGGCGCCAACTGGGGGGAGGGCGGCTATCACAGCCCGTCCTGCCGCGCCGTCATCGAGACACTTTGGCGCAGTCCGGCCCAGTGTGCCGTCCTTCCCTTTCAGGATATGTGCGGATTCGGAGGCGATACCCGTATGAACGTGCCCGGAGTACAGGATGGCAACTGGCTTTTTCGCGCCACAGAAGAAAATATGCGTCTCATCGACCGCGATTATTTCCGGCACATCAACCGCCTTTTCAGCCGCTGAGACGGCCGAACGCAGTGAGGATGCCCCATCATGTTGACTTTTCACCCCATCACCTTAGATGCCGTCCGCGGGATGGCACCGTGCCTCGCCGAGAGGGGAGGGCGGATGTGTGATTTCACGCCGCTCAATTTGTATATCTGGCGGGATTATTATTACACCGGCTACGCCGAGCAAGACGGCTGGATCTACCTGCGGCTTCGTCTGGATAACGGCCGCGCCGCCTATGCGGTTCCGCTGGGCGGGGGAGATCTGAACCGTGCGCTCGACAGATTGAAAGAGCACAGTGTCCTTACGGAAAGCCCTTTGATTTTCTCTCTCGTGAGGGAAGATCAGCTGCCTTTGCTGGCTGCCTGGGCGGGCAGATCCCCTGCGGCGGAATACAGCCGCGACTGGTGCGACTATCTCTACGATGCCGCCCCCATGGCGGCCTATTCCGGGCACCGGTACGGCAAACAGCGCAATCATGTGCGGCATTTCGAGGCGACTTACCCCGGATGGCGTATGGAGACGCTGGAGGAAAGACATCTTCCGGTTATCCGGGCGTTTCTGCGCCGCTTTATCGCCGATCGGCGCAAACAGGGGGCCATCGCCGAAGAGGAAGTGAAGCGTACCTGCGAGGCTCTGCCGCTGATAGAGCCGCTCGGCCTTTTCGGGGTGGTGCTGTATGTCGGGGAAGAGATGATCGGTTTTTCGGCGGGCAGCGTGGTCGGCGACACGCTGTTTGTCCATTTTGAAAAAGCGCTCACTTCGTTTGAGGGGGCGTATCAAATGCTGGTGCGGGGCTTTGCCAGGTCCTACGTCACCGCATCCGTCACCACCATCAACCGCGAGGAAGACTGCGGGGATGCGGGGCTCCGCCAATCCAAGCTGTCCTATCACCCCCGCGAACTCCTCAAAAAATACACCGTCACTTTTTAAGGCGGTTCCGCTCTTTGCCGCGGGACCGCTTTAATATTCAATGCCCTTTCGGGCCGCAAAGCCGCTTTGAAACGGATGGCGGACCGCGGTGAAGTGAGTGATGTAATCGGCACAGGCCCTCACCGCGGGCGAGGCGCTTCGCCCCGTGAGCACCAGCTCGGCGGTTTTTCCCCTGCTCAGAAGCGAGAGCAGCGCGCTTTCCGGGACGAGTTCCGTGGCCACGGCATCCAGGATTTCATCGAGAATCAGCACGTCGTAACCGGGAAGCGCCTCCTCGCATTCCCGCAAAAGGTCTGTGTAAAATTGGCCGATGCGGTCATGCTGCTCTCGATTCATCGCAGAGGCAAAAGGGACATCCGGCCAAAACGGAAACAGGGTGACTCCCGGGATATCCCGCATCACCCGGATTTCCGATGATGTGCCGGGCTTTAAGAACCCCACATACCCCACACGGTATCCTGCGCCCGCCGCTCTCAGGAGCAATCCGAGGGCGGCGCTGCTTTTTCCTTTTCCTTCCCCCTCGTAAATATGAATCCTTGCCTGTTCCATAGCCCTCTCTATCCCTCTCTTTTCCTCTCGTCCTTCCCGGAATTTGCGTTCATTATACCATAAACCGCGTCTGCGGGGCAACTCCAAGAGAGCTGAAACGAACACCGAAACGGGCCCGTGCGAACGAAAAAGACCGGATATCCGCCATGAAGAGCCTGACGCGAAAAAACCCGGAATACCGGCTCCACGGACAGTATCGGGGAGATGAAAGCGCACATTCCCGGTATGCCCACAGATCGATATTCTTATTCTCAAAAAATCCACAGACAAGTATTGACATATCAGAGAAAAATAGTATACTGTGAATTAAGGCAGCCCCGTGAAAGGACGGAAGCCGCTCTCTTTGCGGCGCTGCCTTATCACTTTTTTCGGGGAGGGGTTTCGTGTGGGCAAACATCTTTTTCACAAATGGGCGGCCGTCCTGGCCGCTTTGTCGTTGGTGCTGAGCGGATGGGCGGGCATGATGGTGAGCGGCGCATCCGATGACAACGGCGCAGATCCGGCGACGCCCCTGCACCCCTACTACCGCCACGCGGCGGGAAATGCTCCCGATGCGGAGCAGACATACGATTTGCTCAAGACGGCAAAAGTGGAAGCTCCGTACGCTCCCGACGGAAGCCGCACTTTCGGAAAATGGGAGACAAAGAGCGGCTATTTTCTGAAAAAAATCGACCTCACTTCGTCTCCCTATCTTTATTACTCAATCCGTCAGACGGAAGATCTCACCGCCCAGATTGCGCTGGTGTATAAAGAGGGTTCCACCGCGCTCTACCGTGACGGCACCATCACCGATTCTCCCGCGATGGTCACCGGGGCCGCGGGAAGTCTCGACCGCAGTAAAGATATTCACGGCAGCGAGACGGGATGTATCGATTTGCGCACCTATTTCGGGGAAACCGCTTCGTTTGACCTTGTACAGCTGAAGCTGATCGGCAGTTCGAAAAACACTTATATCGATTATCTCTTTATCGGTCCGGCCCCGGCGGGAGAGGAGCCCCCGGCCACAGAAACCACCACGACCACAACGACGACAACGACAACGACAACGACGACCACCACGACAACAACCACCACGACAACAACAACGACCACCGCAACCGCGACGGAAACGACGGTGCCTCAGGAGAATCCTCCGGCGACACCGGCCCATCCGCTGTACCGCCACGCGGC
>CAZGXK010000011.1:10700-24884 GCA_964529775.1 uncultured Eubacteriales bacterium | reverse complement strand
TCCGCCGCTTAGGTATCGCCAATCCGAAAACATCCGCCGCTGTTCCCGCGGCGGATGTTTTTTTCTGATGAAAATATGTGTAGAATGTGATCGTCTCCGTTGTGACGGCACCTCAGACGTCGATCCTCTCATACTCCCGGCTGCCGACTCCGAGAGCCTCCGCCGCCTCGATCGTGTGCACCCCGTGGCGGGATTCGATGCGCTCGATGAGATGGGCCTGACCGGGGTCGTCGGTGGCGGCATACACCAGATCGAGACAGGCCTGATCGATGGCGACAGGGTCGAGAGAGGCGAGAATGCCGATGTCCCTCATACACGGATCCTCCGCGACGGCGCAGCAGTCGCAGTCCACCGACAGATTTTTCATCACATTGATATAAGCCAGCTTTCTGTGGAAAAATTCCACCACCGAGAACGCGGCGTCCGCCATAGATTCCAGAAAAGCATCGTGGTCGGACGTCCACATATCCTCCGGCACCCCCGCTCCGTGGATATACGCCTTGCCATAGGAAGATGCTACTCCGATGGACAACTGCTTGAGCGCCCCGCCGAATCCGCCCATCGGGTGGCCTTTGAAGTGGGAGAGCACCAGCATGGCATCGTAATCGGCAAGATGTTTCCCGACATAATTCTTTTGTATGCGGCGCCCCTGAGGAACGGAAAGGATCAAATCGGGCCCCTCGGCGTCCATCAAATCCACCTTAAAAAATGCGTCCCAGCCGTGGGCCGTGATGGTTTTCCTGTGCTTCTCCGTGGTGTCCCGCTGTCCGTCATAGGCCGTATTGCACTCCGTCACCGTGCCCCCCACCTTGTCAATGACGGGTTTCCAGAACTCCGGTCGCAGAAAATTCTGGTTGCCCACTTCTCCCGAGTGGAGTTTAATCGCCACTTTTCCGGACAGATCGGCCTCCAGAAGGCCGTACAGTCTGACCACGGTGTCCGGGGTGAGAGAGCGGGAAAAGTACACTTTGGATTTCATGCGGACATCTCCTTCCATTGTCATCGGACTTCTGCCGAATTATAACCGAAACAGATAATCGGGGAGATCGAGAGGGGAAGCGACGGTGCCGACCACTCCCGCCCCGAGAAGCTCTTCCCGGCTTCCGTAACCGTACAGCACGCCGACACACGCCATGCCGATTTCGCGGGCTCCGGCGGCGTCGTAACACCGGTCGCCGATAAGCACCGACCGCGAAATCTCCGCATTCTGCCGCCGCATGGCGTAGAGCAGCACCTCCGATTTCCGGCTGCGGGTATTGTCCAGGTTACTGCCGTAAATGCCGTCAAAAAGCGTGTCGATCCCAAAATGGGCCAGAATCTTTCGGGAAAACACCTCGGGTTTGGAAGTGGTGATGATACATTTTCTGCCGCTCGCGCGCAGTTCTTGCATCGCCTGCGGAATCCCCTCGTAAATCTCCGCTTCAAAGCACCCGGTTTCGGAATAATATTCACGGTAAAGACGGATCGCCTCACTCAGCCGGTTGTCCGGAACATGACAGACCTGCCGTAACCCCTCGTCCAGAGGCGGGCCCAAAAAGGACATCAGCTCCTCTTCTCCGGGAACGGGCAGGTGCAACCCGTTCAGCGCATAGCGAATGGAGCGAAATACTCCTTTCTTCGAGGCGAGAACTGTGCCGTCCAGATCAAAGCAAACCGTTGTTTTCAAAGCACAACGACTCCCTGTCATACAAGAGATATCAGAGCGGCGAGATTCCCCCGTTTCCCTCCGGTCGCACGGTGGGACCAGAAGATATCCGGATGGCAGCAGGTGCAGAGATCGGTCACGGCAATGTGGTCATCGCGCACCCCCGACGAGAGCAGAAAGCGCCGGTTGATTTCCCAAAGATCGACCATGGCCTTGCCGTTCTCCGTTTCCCGCACCGCTGTTGTGTCGGAAAAGGGCAGCTCCGAAAACTGCCTGGCGACGGGGAAATCCACCTCAAAGCAGCAGGGGCCGATCGACGGACCGATTCCCACCAACAGATCGGAGGGGCGGCTGCCGTAGGCCGTACACATGGCCCGAACCGTCTTGGCGGCAATACCGGCTACCGTCCCCTTCCAACCGGCGTGAGATACCGCCACGCAACCCCTGACCGGGTCCGCAAAAAAGAGCGGGACGCAATCGGCGAAAAGGGCGCACAGAACGACGTGCTTTTCGTCCGTCATAAGACCGTCGACATCCGTCCAACCGGACGGGTATATCACCCCTTTGCCGCGGTCACCTGCTCCGACGCGATAAATGGTTGTGTGGTGGGTCTGCGCGGATAAGACGACGTCCCTTTCGTCAACGCCGACGGCCCGGCAAAAGAGGCGGAAATTCTCCCTCACGGCATCCGGATTATCCCCGCGGGTAAAGCTGAGATTCATGCTTTGATAAATCCCCGTGCTGACGCCGCCCAGCCGGGTGGAAAATCCGTGCCGGATGATGGGTGCCTCGTCGAGCAGGGAAAAGGTACAATACGGCACGCCGTTTGCGCAGTGCCACGACAGTGTGCGAGATGCGGGAAATACCATGACAAGATCCTCTCTCGGCGGGCGGGACGCGCCGCTCTTCAGTTGCCGATACACCGGCGATATTCGGTGGGGGACATATGCGTCACCCGTTTAAACGCCTTGCTGAACGACTGGACACAGTCGTAATTGAGCGCCGAGGAAATCTCGACAATGGACAGAGAGGTGTCCCTGAGCATTTGACGGCCTTTTTCGATCTTCTTGAGACTGACATACTTCTGAATGGTCAACCCGGTTTTGCGGTGAAACAGATGAGAAAGGTAATCATAATTATACCCGAGTTCTTGAGCCATATGCATCAGATTGTGAAGATCGGTCAAGTGATCGTCCACATAGCGAATGACGGCATAGGCCGTATTGCCGACGGCAGTGACATCGGGTTCCTCTTGAACTTCCGGCGGCAAATGAGCTACCAAGCCGCGGTATGTCAAAACCAGAATCTGCTCGATATACCCTCTCACCGACGACGTCATAATGCGGGGCGCACAGAGTTCATTGACGAGGGAAGCGTACAGACCGCTCATTCTCGTCCCGCCCTGCACTGCTGCGGGGTCGGGTTTTTCCATGAAAAAGCGATACAGGGCCCGATGAGGCAGAGAATCCGGCGGCGGAAAAAAGCAAACAGTCAGCGCGACGACCCGCAGACGGCCTACGGAAGAAGCGGTTTCCAAAGAGCAGGGGACATTGGGCAGATATAACAGCGTGCCCTCGGTGAGATGCCATGCTTTTTCCTCGGTTTTTGCCGTCCCCTGTCCCGCCGTGCAACAGAGAAGATTTCCGCCGTGGGCAAAGTCGGAACCGTCAAGGAAGGTGACTCCCGCAAACTGCTCTTTCTCCGTCATTTGATAAAGCTGCAGCGGATCCTGAGGCGACACATCCCGAAACAATCCGTGTTCGAAGGTCAACTGTAATCCGTATGGCGGATGTTCCGTCACCATGTTCTCACCACCCGTTGACGCCGGAACACCGTGTTCAGCATTCCACCGGGAACCATGTATAAGGCAGATGCATCGCCTCTCTCGCCTTGCTGCGCAGTTCGATGACCGCCAGGGTTTCCGCCTGATCGACCTTGACTTCCCCCGTGCGGAAAAAATCGACCAACTGCTCTAAGAAAGAATCAAAAAAGCGATTACATTCCGGGATCACCAGAACTTCTCCGTCGGTCTTGTGCATTCTAAAATACCAGGAATGCGCCTGCCGGTACTGAGTCATATTCACCTTTCTGCCGCCCTCAAACTCCGCAACCCAAGAGGGGGATGTCTCGGTGCCGACAAACATAACACGCTGCGCTTTTGGGCCCATCAGCCGGATGACCGGCTCGATCATGTGAATCAGATAAATATCCGGATCCCCGTTCGCGATGACCGTCATATGGTCGATCTCTTCCGGCTGTACGGTCTGTGCCATGATCTCATCCGCGAATCGCAGGGCGGATGATGAAAAAACAGGGGTGCGGTGCGCATTGGCCACCGCAAAAATGCGCCTCGCAGCGGCGGTATCCGGGGCAAAGGTCTTATCCACATACACCCGTTTCCCGGACGAGAGCGGAAGTCGGCAGAGCTCTTCGTGATACTGTGGATGGTCCGGGGAAAGGACGATGATGAAATCGCTTTTGTCCACCAGTTCTTCCACCGAATCCAGCTGCTGCACACCGTTTTTCCGGCACCACTCTTCAGTGGTCAGACCGCCGGGTGCGTCCTGCCGCGCATAGGCGTAGGTCACGCGCATCTCGTCGCCCGCCAGGCGGTGAATCGTGGCCGGATAGTTGTTCGCGTGCCACTCATCAAGGTAATTGTCAATAAAACCGATTTTTTTCATAATAACCTCCCCTTTGCTCTATGGTTTATCGTGAGGCGGCGCCGTTATTGTCCGCTTTCCCAAAGGGAAACACGTTGAAAGGCAGAGACATCCACCAAGCCCTGCGTGGTCATCTTCAGATCGGGGATCACCGGCAAGCTGATAAACGAAAGTGTCATAAACGGCGATGAGGCAACGGGCACCCCAAGTGTGTGCACTATCGAGAGCAACCGGGCGTTCTGCGCGGCGGTGCTCTCCGCATCTCCGTCGCTCATGAGCCCGGCAATCGGCAGCGGCAGTTCCCCGACCACCTCTCCGTCCGCCGCAACCGTGTAACCGCCCTCCCGTTCTATCACTCGGTTGGCCGCCGCGGCCATATCCCGCTCATCGGTGCCGACGACAATCAAATTGTGGGAATCGTGGGAGACGGACGAGGCGATGGCGCCGTTTTTCAGCCCGAGCCCCTGCACAAATCCCAGACCGATATGGCCGGACCCGTGGTGGCGCTCCACCACCGCGAGTTTCAGAATGTCGCGCCGGACATCCACTCCGTTCGATTCCCACGGCAACTCGGCGAGAAGTTCGGAAGTCAGAAGCTGGCCTTCTCTCAGCCGGATGACACGGCATCGCCCCGGACGCGGGGAAAGATAAAAATCTTCCGGCGCCAGGGGAGAAACATGAAAAGTATGGTGTACTTTGTTTTCCAGCTCATCGGGAATCGGAGGAGACGGGAATACGGATACCGCCCCGTCCGATACGGCGGGGACCCCGGCGCAGTACACATCCCGCACCGCTATGTCGTCGAGGCTGTCCAAAACCAGAAGATCGGCGAGATACCCCGGCGCCACAGCGCCGATATCCCTCAGTCCGAAGCACTGCGCCGCTTGAATCGTCGCCATCTGTATGCCGGTCACGGGGGATTTTCCCAAACGAACCGCCTCGCGGATGATGGCGTCAATATGTCCGTCCCTCAGCAGATCGGCGGGGTGCCGGTCGTCGGTGACCAACAAGCAGCGGTGCGCATACGGCGGATCAAAGAAGGGGAGAAGGGCCTGTAAATTGCGGGCGGCACTCCCCTGCCGAATCATGAGCCACTGCCCTTTTCTCACACGTTCGAGCGCCTCGTCAAAGCCGGAGCACTCGTGGTCGCTGTGAATCCCGGCGGAAATATAGCGGTCGAGATCCTTGCCGGAAAGCAGCGGCGCATGGCCGTCCATCGGACGGCGGCGCGCTCTGGCATCTTCCAGTTTTTCCCAGACTTCCCTGTCGTGCGACAACACCCCTGGCGCGTTCATCATCTCGGCAAGACCCAGCACCCTGGGGTGATCGTAAAACGGACGGAGCTGTGCGGCATCGAGAGATGCACCCGATTCGTCGAACGGCGTCGCCGGAACACAGGAGGGGAGCATCACGAAAACACGCAGCATCAGTGACTCACTGGCGGAAAGCATATAGCGAATGCCGTCCGCCCCGCAGACGTTGGCGATCTCGTGAGGGTCGCACACAACCGTTGTAGTGCCGTGGGGGACACAAACCTTCGCAAACTCCGAAGGGCGGAGCATGGTACTCTCGATGTGGATATGCCCATCGATGAATCCGGGACAGATGAATTTTCCGCTCACATCCCGGACACAGTCGGCCGTCTGGTCGCCGTATTTCCCGACAGTGGCAATACGGTCCCCCTCAATGAGGACATCGGCCTCCCAAAGTTCCCCGGTAAAGACATTGACGACCGTTCCTCCCCGCAGCAGTGTGGTCATACTCCCTACCTCCTCAGGCTCTCAGCCGATATCGAACCATACCGCCGAACAGAGGCGGCGCTGCCTTTATTCTATCATGTTGTTCCGATTTTCGCAACCCTCTTGTGCCGGTTCTTTTTTGCGGGGCATCGGGAAAACACGTTTTGGGTGGTTGACAAGACCCGCTTTCTTCAGTATAATCAATGCGGTTATTTCGCGCCTGTGGCGCGTCACCCGATGCCGGGTTTTGGCGAGGAGTGATCATCTTGGATAAAACGGAGATCCCTGCGGTCAACAAACACACATTTTGGGGTGATTTCAAGCGATACCTGCCGCTGATGGCCAACCTGACCGCGCGGGATCTGAAAGTCAAATACCGGCGTTCCTTTTTGGGAATCGCCTGGAGCATACTCAATCCCCTGCTGACCATGCTGGTGCTCACCCAGGTGTTCTCCGTGCTTTTGAAAGTACGGGTGGAAAATTTCCCGGTCTACTATATCGTGGGCGCCTCGATGTGGAATTTCTTTGTGGACGCCACCACCGGTTCCATGGAATCGGTGATCAACGCCTCCTCGCTGATCAAAAAAGTCTACATCCCGAAATATGTGTTTCCGCTGGAAAAGTGCCTGTTTTCCCTTGTCAACTTCGCCTTTTCCCTGATTGCCGTGGTGATTGTGATGCTTTTTCAACTCTTTCCCATCACCCCGGCGGCGCTTTTGATGCCCGTTCCCATTCTCTACTGCTTTGTCTTCTCGGTCGGAGTCAGCCTCATCCTCTCCGCGATGGCGGTTTACTTCCGGGATATTATCCATCTGTACAGCGTCCTGACCACCGTGTGGATGTATCTCACCCCGATTATTTACCCCATATCGCTCATCCGCGACAGCTCCAAGGTGCTTTTCGGCATTATCCAGTGTAATCCGATGTACCATTTCGTGGAATATTTTCGCGCCGTGATGATGTACGGGTCCGGGGATTATACCGCTCTGCCCGGCCTTTCCGAAAATGTGATCTGTTTTGCCTTTGCCGCCAGCTTTTTGCTGATCGGCGCGCTGGTGTTCCACAAGGCGCAGGACAAATTTATTCTTCATATTTAGGGGGTGGGACGCTTGGCCGACGATATACCCGCCGTTCGCGTGCAAAACGTTTCCATGCATTTCAATATGAACAAAGAGCATCTGGATTCGCTCAAAGAGTATTTTATCCGGCTGATGCAGCGCAAGCTGATGTTCGAAGATTTCACCGCACTGCAAGATATCAGTTTCGATGTTCCCAAGGGAGACGTATTCGGCATCGTGGGCTTAAACGGCTCCGGGAAAAGCACGCTGCTGAAGATCATCTCCGGCATATTAAAACCCACCACCGGCACGGTGGAAACGCGCGGCACCATCGCTCCCTTAATCGAGCTCGGCGCCGGGTTTGATATGGATCTCACGGCGCGGGAAAACATTTTTCTCAACGGCTCCGTGCTGGGCTTTTCTAAAAAATTCATGCAGGAGCGATTCGACGATATCGTGGCCTTCAGCGAGATGGAACAGTTCCTCGATACTCCGATGAAGAATTACTCCTCCGGCATGGTCGCGCGCATCGGCTTTGCCATCGCCACCATGACCACCCCGGATATCCTCATCGTGGACGAGATTCTGGCGGTCGGGGACTACAAATTTCAGGAGAAATGCGAAGCCCGTATACACGATATTCTGGCCGGTAACACCACTGTGCTGATTGTCAGCCATTCTCTGGAACAGATTGAGCGGCTGACCAATCACTGCCTGTGGCTCAAAGACGGCAGAATGCAGATGATCGGAGACACCAGGGATGTCTGTGAAGCGTATCAGAGAGGATAGGTCGAGGGATGGAAAATCACATGGACAAGCCGGATCAGACGGTGGAAATCCCCAAGGGGGAACTGGAACGGCTGCGGGATACGGAGAGAGCCTACCTGAGCCTGTGCGCCGCCAAAACCGATGAAGAACAGTTTCGGGCGATACAGGAGCATCAGGAGCAAGTTCAGCTCAATCTCCAGCGGATGCTCGAAGAAACCGCCGAAGAACGGGACATCTATATCACGGCGTTTTTGGCGCTGAAACACTCCTATTCCTGGCGCATCACCGCCCCCATGCGCGCCGTGAGCGAATTTCTCAAAAAAACTCTCCTGAAAATTCCGTGCTTCGCCACCCTGGCCAAGGGGCTGATCTCCCTGAGCCACGTCGGATTCCGCGCCACCTGGCAAAAAATCCGCATACGCAGACGCACCCGAAGGCTGCTGCACAACCGCGCCAAAAAAACTCAGCTCACCAAAAAAAGAGCGGAATACGAGACCGGTTACCGTTTTGCGCGCGACGTCACCGTCAGTATCGTGTGCCCGCTGTACAACACCCCGCCAAACTTCCTCAGCGAGATGATCAAATCGGTGAAGGCCCAGACCTACGCCGGATGGGAATTGTGTCTGGCGGATGGCAGCGACGCCGACCACGGCTATGTGGGGGAAACCGTGATGAAATACGCCGAGACCGATCCCCGCATCCGCTACCGCAAGCTACCCAAAAACGGCGGCATTTCCGACAATACCAACGCGGCGATCGCCCTTTCGAGCGGGGAATATATCGGGCTTCTGGACCACGACGACCTGCTGCACCCCTCCGCCCTCTTCGATGTGATGACCGCTATCTGCGACAAAGGGGCGGATTTTATCTACACCGACGAGAGCACTTTCAACAAGGTGCCCAAAGACGCCTATCTCCCCCATTACAAGCCGGATTTCGCCATAGACAACCTCCGAGCCAACAACTATATCTGTCACTTCTCGGTATTCAGCAGAGAACTGATGGATAAAGCGGGACGTTTCCGCAGTGATTACGACGGCAGCCAGGATTACGATATCATTCTCCGCCTGACCGAGCAGGCAAAAAACATCGTACATATCCCCCGCATTCTGTATTTTTGGCGGGCGCACGAGAATTCCACCGCGCAGGCCATCGGGGCGAAACCTTATGTCATCGACGCCGCCCACCGGGCACTGGAAGCTCACCTCCGCCGCTGCGGCATCGAAGGGAAGGTGACCGATGCCGCCGTGCCCTCGACCTACCGCATCATCTATCCCATCAAGGGCACACCGAAAATCTCCGTTCTCATTCCCAACATGGACCATACCGACCTGCTGAATATGTGTCTGCAATCCATTTACCGAAAAACCACCTACCCGAATTACGAGATTGTGATTGTGGAAAACAACAGCCATGAGGAAAGAACGTTCTCCTATTACAACCGCATTCAAAGGGAACACGATAATCTCAGGGTAGTCTACTGGACGGGGGAATTCAATTATTCCGCCATCAACAATTTCGGGGCGAAATACTGTACCGGCGAATATCTGCTTCTGCTCAACAACGATATCGAGATTATCACCCCGGACTGGATGGAACAAATGCTGATGTACGCCGCGCGGGGAGACGTCGGCGCGGTGGGGACCATGCTGTACTACCCGGACGACACCATCCAGCACGCAGGTGTGATCATCGGGCTCGGCGGAGTGGCCGGGCACGCTCACAAAAATCTTCCAAGAGGTTCCTTTGGATATATGGGGCGCGCGGCGTATGCGCAAAATTTCTGTGCGGTGACCGCCGCCTGTATGCTGATGCCGCGCCATGTGTTCGATGAGATCGGCGGTCTGGACGAAGGCTACCGTGTGGCGTTCAACGACGTGGACATGTGTCTGCGCATTTTTGAAAAGGGATACCTGAACGTCTTTACCCCGTATGCGGAGGCGTATCATCACGAATCCAAGAGCCGCGGCCTCGAAGATACACCGGCCAAAGTGCGCCGTTTTCAATCCGAAATTTCCCGCTTTCAGTCCCGCTGGGGTGAGCTTCTCGAAAAGGGCGACCCGTATTACAACGTCAACCTCACGCTGGAAGGGGAAGGCTTTACCGAGCGATAGAGGGGGTATGGCATGATGACCCGTATTTTACTGGTGGAGGACGATCCGCAGATCGTCGCCAATTTAACCGAGTTTCTCGGCAAAGAGGGTTACGCGGTCCGCTCCGCCTCCGGTCAAGCCGAAGCGCTGGATATCATGCAACGCGAAGGTGCCGATCTTGTACTCCTGGACATCTCTCTCTCGGATGGAAACGGGTTTGCCGTCTGCCGGGCGATCAAATCCGAAACCCGCGCTCCGGTGATCTTTCTCACCGCCTCGGGGGACGAGTTCAGCACGGTGGCGGGCTTTGAAGTCGGCGCGGACGATTATATCGCCAAGCCTTTTCGTCCCCACGAACTGCTTTCCCGCGTGAAAAACGCCCTGAGGCGCACCGGCGCGGACACGGTGATTCATCTTGGGGACGTTTCGGTGGACACCGTGCGGGGAACCGCCACCAAAAACGGCAAGGATCTTTATCTCTCCGCTCTGGAATACCGGCTTCTTCTGGTTCTGCTCAACAACCGGGGAGCCGTCCTCTCCCGCACCAAACTGCTGGAATCCATCTGGGATGTCGCCGGGGAATTTGTCAACGACAACACCCTGACCGTCTATATCAAGCGTCTGCGGGACAAAATCGAGGACGACCCCCAAAATCCCATGCTGATCAAAACGGTACGAGGTCTCGGATATAAGGTGGATGACGGATGAATGTCTTTCGCAACAGGGAAATACGAAGACCTCTGATCGGGCAGACGGTCATCGCCGCCGTGGCATGTGTCATCGCGTTCTCTCTGGATTGGCGGTGCGGCGCGGTAACCCTTTGTCTTGCCCTCATTTTGATTGGGATTTTCTGGGTTGTGACCTCGCGGCGATACCGCAAAATTCAGGAGCTTTCCCGGGATATCGACCGCATTCTTCACGGGAAAGAGAGTGAGACGGATCTGAGCGCTTACCGAGAAGGGGATCTTGCCGCTCTGCAGAGCGAGATTAACAAGATGACGATCCGGCTCCGCGAACAGCGGACTCATCTGCAGGAGGATAAAGAATATCTCGCGAATATGATCGCCGATTTTTCCCATCAAATCCGCACGCCGCTGACATCCATTCATCTCCTGGTCTCTTTTCTCTCGGAAGAAAAGCTCGACGACAAACGCCGAATCGAACTGACCCGCCAACTCCTGTCGCTGCTCATGAAAATCGACTGGCTGACCTCCGGTATGCTCAAGCTCTCCCAACTGGACGCGGGAACGGTTCGCCTCAAACGGGAGACCGTCCCCCTCGACGATCTCCTGCGGCAGAGCGTGCAGCCTTTTCTGGTGGGCCTGGAACTGCACTCGGTGAATCTCGTCCGGCGGGCCGACGGCGATTTTACCGGCGACGTCGCCTGGACGGCAGAGGCCATCGGCAATATCGTCAAGAACTGTCTGGAGCATCTCGATGACGGCGGCGATATTGAGATGACGGCGCATCAGACGCCGCTGTACACCGAAATCACCGTTGCGGATACGGGAAGCGGAATCGACGAGGAGGATTTACCGCATATCTTCGAGCGCTTTTACAAGGGCCGGCATGCGTCGGGCAGCGGATTCGGCATCGGTCTTGCCCTGGCGCGGGCGATTGTGGTCGCGCAAAACGGGACGATCAAGGCGGAGAACCGCTCCCCCCACGGTGCCCTGTTTACCCTGCGGTTCTACCGGGACATCATTTAAGACTGCGACGCGTCTTCCGCCGCGAACGTAACAAGCCGCTCCGTCCGGGGCGGCTTTTGTGACAAATATGTTATACAACCGTCACCGAAAAGTCACCGGGAAGAGGTATACTAAGTGCCGGACGCCAAAAAGAAAGGACGGTTTGCCATGGAAATTTTACGGGTGGACGATCTCTGCAAGACCTACGGCGAAAAGAACAACGAGGTAAGGGCGCTCGATCATATCTCTTTCTCCGTGGAAAAGGGGGAATTTCTTGCCATCATCGGACCGTCCGGATCGGGCAAATCGACCCTGCTTCATATTCTGGGCGGGGTGGACAAACCGACAAGCGGAAAAGTTTTTTTGGACGGATGCGACATCTACGCGCAAACCGATGAACAGCTCGCCGTTTTCCGGCGCAGGCAGGTAGGACTGATCTACCAGTTTTACAATCTCATCCCGGTGCTCAACGTGAAGGAAAACATCACGCTGCCGGTGCTCATGGACGGGCAAAAAGTCAACGAGGAAAGACTGCACGAACTTCTGGTCAGCCTGAATTTGATCGGAAGGGAAAACCATCTGCCCAATCAGCTCTCCGGCGGTCAGCAGCAGCGCGTGTCGATCGGCCGCGCCCTGATGTACGCGCCGGCCGTCGTACTGGCCGATGAACCCACGGGGAATCTCGATTCCAAGAACAGTCAGGAGATTGTGGAGCTGTTGAAAATGTCCCATCAAAAATACCGCCAAACTCTCATCGTCATCACCCACGATGAGAATATCGCGCTGCAGGCCGACCGCATTCTCTCGATCGAGGACGGCCATGTGATGAGGGACGAGGTGATCCGCCGATGAACGTCTTTCACAAGGTGACTCGGGAATCGCTGAAGAAGAACCGGACCCGCACACTGGTCACCGTCATCGGCATCATTCTGTCGTCTGCGATGATCTGTGCGGTGACCACGTTCACTTCCAGTTTTCGCCACTACATGATGAATGAGCAGATGTACACGACGGGAATCTGGCACGCCCGAGATATGGGGAGCGATTACCGCACTTTTACCCGGGTAAAAGCCCATGAAGAAACCTCGTCCGCCTTCTTTGTACAGCAGCTGGGATACGCCGAGGCGGAGGGCTGCCAAAACGAATTTAAGCCGTATATCTATCTGCTGGGTTCCGGGGAGGGCGCGTGGGATTCTCTGCCCATTCACATGATCAGCGGCCGTCTCCCGCAAAACGGGAGTGAAATTTTGCTGCCGGAGCATCTCCAAACCAACGGCGGGGTGAAACACGCCGTCGGGGATAAGCTGACACTCTCCCTCGGAGATCGGATCATAGACGGATATACGCTCACGCAGAACAACCCGTGCTATATCCCCCAGGACGGCGGGGACGATGTCTTTAACGGCGAATCGCTGAGCGTCAGAGAAGAACGCACCTATACCGTGGTGGGATTTTACGAACGGCTGGACAACACTCTGGAGCCCATAACCGCCCCGGGATACACGGCGTTCACCGTGGCGGACGGAGGAGAGCCGAGCACCCCGTGCGACGTCTATTTTACCCTGAAGCACCCCGGGGACATCTATTCCTTTATCGAGGAAATGGATTTGGACGCGGAGACCAACAGCGATCTTCTGATGTTCTCGGGCGTCTTTCGGATCAACAGTTTCCACACCATGCTGTACAGCCTCGCAGCCATTGTGATCGGGCTGATCGTGTTCGGTTCGGTGGCGCTGATTTACAACGCCTTTTCCATCTCGGTGTCGGAGCGGACAAGGCAGTTCGGTCTGCTGTCCTCGGTCGGCGCCACCAAAAGGCAACTGAGGCGCATGGTCTTATACGAGGCTCTGACGGTGAGCGCCATCGGCATTCCCCTGGGCATTGTCGCGGGAGTGGGCGGTATAGGAATCACCCTTTGGCTGCTCGGCGGAAGTTTCCGTTCGGCGGGTTTCGGAAACGTCGATCTGACCCTGCACGTCTCTCCCTTGTCCATCGCGGCGGCAGCGGCGGTCGCACTGGTCACGGTACTGATTTCCGCCTGGATTCCCTCTAAACGCGGCTCCCGCGTCTCGGCGGTCGAAGCCATCCGTCAAACCTCCGACGTCGCGGAAAAAGGTAAACCTCCCAAGACTTCCGGGATGATCACCCTTCTGTTCGGTCTGCCGGGTATGCTCGCGCAAAAATACTACCGCCGCAGCCGAAAAAAATACCGCGCCACGGTTTTAAGCCTCTTTATGAGCATCGTGCTGTTCGTCTCCGCATCCGCCTTCACCGATTATCTGACGGGCGCGGTCGACGCGGGATTTGAAACGCCGGCGTACGACCTGGAATGGATAACGTATGACGCGGGTGAAGACGCCGTTCCTCCCGAGATTCTGCTCAACCGAATTCTGAGTACCCCTTACGTCACTGGCGCCTCCTACAGCCGAGAGACGCAAACAAATCTCCGCATCCCGGAAGAGGCGCTGACAGAGGAAGGGAAAGCGGAACCGATAACTATGGACATCATTTTTGTGGACAACAGAAGTTT
>CAZGXK010000011.1:0-10690 GCA_964529775.1 uncultured Eubacteriales bacterium | reverse complement strand
CTCTGCTGCAACAGTACCGCTTAGACGAACAGACTTTCCTGAATGCGGAGAGCCCTCTCGCCATCGCGGTGGACGAAGTCAACCAGTTCAACGAGACGACCGAAAAGATGGAAACGGTTTCCTTCTTTAAGCAGGACTCTTTCTCCGCGATTTCCTCCGATGCCATCAAAGAGAAGGACGGATATACCCTCTTCGACGTGGTACAGACAGACAACGGGAAAATATACCGCTACATGAAAGACGGCACCGAATACGCGGACGGCGAATTTCTGGAACTGAAGGAGGAGGATGCGGTGAGGGAAATACCTTTGTCCGTCGGCGCGGTGATCCGCGAAAAACCCGCATTTATCCCTAATCCGAATAAACCCTGGCTGATCTTCCCGATAAGCGCCGCCGGAAAGATACGTGAGGATTTGGCGGTCGACACGATAAACGACATCAGTTTCAGGATACAATCGGACAACCACGGGGCGTGCTATACGGAGCTGCGTAAAACTCTGCTCGACAGCGAACTCAACCCGAAGAATTTGATGGACATCGCGCAACAGACGGAATCCGAACGCAGCGTGGTGACCATCGTGCGGGTGTTCTCCTACGGCTTTATCGTGCTGATCTCCCTCATCGCCGCGGCCAACGTCTTCAACACCATGGCCACCAACATCTCTCTGCGGCGAAGAGATTTCGCGATGCTCCGCTCGGTCGGCATGACCCAAAAAGACCTGAACCGAATGCTCAGTGACGAATGTCTGCTCTACGGCTCCAGAGCACTTCTCTTAGGAATTCCGGTCTCCTGTGCGATCACTCTGCTCATCTATCTCTCGGTAGACCACGGTTATCAGACCGTTTTTCGCCTGCCCTGGGCGGCTCTGGGAATCGCCGCGGTCAGCGTCTTCGCCGTAGTCTTCGTCAGTATGCTTTACGCGCGGAACAAGATCAAAAAAGACAACCCGATCGATGCGCTGAGAAACGAAAATTATTAGGGCAATACCGCATAAAGACAACCGTGCCAAGGCACACACACGGTCGCCGGGCACAACAAAGGCCGCGGCGAATCACGGTACGCTGCGGCTTTTGGAGAAGAAAGCGGCAAAGAGGCCCGGCAGACGGCAGGTCGCCTTTCTTCTTTGGGCGGTGACGCCGCAAAAAGCGCTTCCTCGCGCAACGGCTCTCACCCGAGCAGAGAAAGGATTTGGTCCTCGCTCGTGCGGGGGAGCAGCGTCCGAAGATGGGAGAGCACTCGCGCTCGGGAAACTTCCGGCTCGCTCCGGTAGGCGTCTTGCAAAAAATCTGCGCCGAACAGCGTCTCCGGGGTGGCATACCGCGCTATGGCCCAGCCGTAAGACTGCCCGGCCGAGTCTTTCCGGCGGACAAAATCGGAAATGAGCACATAAGTCTGCATTTGCAGGCGGGTGATCACCGTGTCAAACCCTTTCTGCCCGCCCTTGCGGTAATGCAAAAGGCGTTTGAGCTCCTGGGAGAGCACTTCTCCTCTCGAAAGGATGACATCGTACACCTCTTTATCCTTGCGTGAAACCAGACCGTCTTCGTAACGGGCGTCGAAATCGTAGCCGTCCCGCCGAAAATTGGCGAACTCCGGCAGCCATTCCCGGCTGATAAAACAGGCTTTGCCGCGGAAAAATTTTCCGTAGGCGACCCTTCCGCTTCGGGCGATCGGTCCTTTCCACTCCCACGGCCCGTCCGCATCGTCATGGAACCAGAGCTCCGGAGCGCAACATTCCTCGACCGAAAAGCCGGTGACCGAATTGGCAAAAAAGGGGAGAAAACCGACCTCCTCCACCAAGGACACCAGCTCGCCATCGCTGCGTATTTCGCGCAAAAGCATGAACGCTCTCTCCCTTTTGATTCGGTTCGTCCCCGCTCGGTCATTGTTCTCCCGGCTCCCTGCCGACCGCCCCCGGGGAGGAAACGCCCCGGCTCTTGTAATACAGCATACAGAAGCAAAAGCCCTCGAAATTCGGGTCCTGAATCTGCTCGCGGAACTCGCGGCAGAGGCATCGGGTTTCGGGGGTCTTTTCGCGGCGGCAGGGGCAGTAGCCTCCCCTCGCCTTGAGTCCCTCGCGCACACGGCGCACCACTTCCGCGTCCGGATTCAGCGTGACGATCGCGGGCAACTCCGTCTGCCCGCCGCTCTCGGGCGGTAATACCCCGTTGTTCACCGGCATAGCTCTCGTCCCCCCCGCGGTTCACGAAAAAGCGCGGGGTATCGCCCCGGCCCTTCCGCTCAAAATCGTCTGAATATCCGCAAGCATTGTATCGCATCCCGTTCCGTCTTGTCAAGATACCCGGCAGGAGGAATCCGAAACGCCGCGCTCTCACGAAAATCCGCTTTCCTCCGAATATTTCGGAAAAACTTGACACGGCGGACAGCGGCGTGATAGAATAGGGCAGTAGAATAAAGAAACCGTTGAAGCAAAAGATGGAATGGAAACCGCCCCCACAAAGGGCCCGCGGTGCCGAGATCCGGGCGGAAAACAGTCTGTTCCATGGGTCCGCCTAGGGCGCGGTCAAAGGCCAGAGCCGAGTATTCCGCGACGTGTCGGCATACGTCAGTTGCCGGGAATAGGCCACTGTTCCGAAACAGGTGAGGCAACAGGCCGCAAATCAAGGCGGTACCGCGGAAAATTCTCTATTCGTCCTTGGCAGAACGGCCGTGTTCTGTCAGGGATTTTTTCAAGGAGAAGAAGACAACGAGACTTGGGGGCACACCACTTTTCTGGGCTTTCCCCCCTTTTTTCGGCAGGCCGGAGAGGCGGTGCGGGCCGCGGGCGGCGCGATTGCCGATAGCGCGATGAACCATCTGATCGCGCAAAACAAAACCCGCAGTGCGGAACTCATGGCGGCGTATATCCGGAAAATAAAGAACGCCGTACGCGGCCTGTGACAAAGCTTCCCGCTCCGCTCCCTCATCGGTCTGGAATCGAAATACGAGAATAGTTCCCCCATAAAGGAGGTCGCTCTGATGGATTGTTACATCGGAATCGACGGCGGAGGCACCAAAACGCTGCTGCTCGCCGCCGACGCCGACGGAAATCTGTTGTATCGGGAAAAAGGAGGCGGCTCCAACCGCTACAGCTCTTCCGCGTCCTCCGCCGAGGAAGTGGTGTGTGCCCTGATCCGCCACGCGCTCGCACATCTTCCGGAGAGCGCCTCGGTCGCAGGGGTGTGTATGGGCGCCGCCGGCACCGAAAGACCACAGGACGTCGCTTTTTTTGAGCAAATCCTCAGAAGCGCCGTCCCAGACTGCCCGGTCAGGGTGGTCAACGACGGATATGCGTCCCTTTTCGGGGTGCTGGAAGAGCGCCCCGGGGTGGTGATCTCGGCGGGAACCGGATCGATCGCCTGGGCCAAGAACGACTGGGGCGACAATTGCCGGGTGGGCGGTTGGGGCCACCTGTTTTCGGATGACGGCAGCGGATACAGCATGGTCAGTAGCGCCTTGCGGGCGGTATGCCGCACCGTGGACGGTCTCACCGACGAAGGAGCAAACCTCATGCGCCGCCTCATGCAAAAACTCGATGTCCAAACCCCTTATGACCTCATTGCCGCCCTCTACAACCCGCCGCAGCAGAAGCAGGTCGCCTCTCATTTTCCGGACGTGTGCGACCTCGCGGACGAGGGGGACGCTCTCTGCCTGAGGGTGATCGACGAGGGGATGGACGCGCTCGTAGAACTCGCCGCCGCGGCCGCCGCACAGGTCTCACTGCCGGAAGGATTTGAGATCGGCATGAACGGCGCCGTGCTCACCAAGGTTCCCCGCACCCGCCGGCTGTTTAGGGAAAAGTATCACACCCGCTTCCCTCTGTGCGAGATCATCGACAAGCAGCCCGACGCTGCTTCGGGAGCGCTGTACCTCGCGCGCCGTCTGCGGGAAAATGAACCTTGAAACAAGATGCCGCGCAAAATGCGCGTGCCGAATGCCTCACGTCTTTTTCCCATGCTTTATCACAACACATGGTGGATAAATAGACATTTTTTAGAGGGGCAATCATGCCCCTCTAAAAAACGGGGATTATCCGTCTTTTGGAACACCGAAGGACTTTGCTTTCAGTAAGGCACAAGCAAGCATGGCACCGATAAGGATACCGATAAAATTACAGAGGACATCATCCACATCAAAGCTTCTTCCGAAAACCAGCTGTAACACCTCAAGGCCAATGGGAAAGACAACGGCTGTCCACAAAATCTGTTTGGTATTCCTGAACCGAGTAGCAAGAGGAAACAAAAAGCCAAACGGAACAAACATCGCAATATTGCCGATCAGCATGGTTTTGACCCAGCTTCCCAAGGAGAGTTCTCCGGTTAAACATTTTATGAGGGAAGGGACAAGATTGACCTCGCCCAATTGGAATATCTTTCCCATTTCGTCCCACCGACCCAAAAATATCCCATCGTAGAAATGCAACCAAAAGTTTGCGGGTAAAACAACAAGGCTGATAAGTCCGGTCAAATAGCAAGAAAAAATAGCCTGTACTATCAATTTCGTCCATGGAATCTGCCTTTTCCTTTTCTTGAAAAGGACAAGACGCACTGTGAAAAATGCGATGCCTACCGCACAGGTTATCGGAAGAGCTTGCCAAAAGTAACCTAAAACGGTTCCGCTGTTCATTGCCATCCGAAAAAAACTGTAAGCATTCAAAATAACTTGTCCCCCCTCAGATTTTCTTGGACTTTCCTCCCTTTAGTGGAACAAAGCCAATATCATGGCAGCGGGCCAACTTCACATTGGGGCTCATCGTATGGTCCTTTTGTTATCACGAACATAACTTGATTTTTGCCCAAACTCATTCATGGGCTGTGATAGAGATCCCCCTAAAAAGTCGTCTCCTTTCGCCTGTCCAAGGCGGAGAGGGGACGGCTTCTGTGATGTCGTCGCGTGCTCTATTTTTCGGCACCGTAACGCTCCAGATACTCGCGGATGCGCGGGATAAACCGCGCCTCGGGAAGATGACGGCTCTCCAGATACGCGATGATGTCGCGCACGGTGACAATGGGATATATGGGAAATCCGTAGGTGTCCTCCAGCTCCCGAATAGCGGAGCGCTCCCCCTGCCCTTTTTCCATGCGGTCCACCATCACAATCGCGCCGCTCACCTTCACGCCGTTCAGTCTTCCGAGCAGCGAAAGACTCTCTCTCAGAGCGGTGCCCGCCGTGATGATGTCTTCGACGATCACGACTTCCTGCCCTTTTTGCGGGACATATCCCACGAACACGCCGCCCTCGCCGTGGTCTTTTTCCTCCTTGCGGTTGAAGAAAAACGGCACATCCAGACCGTGAGAAGCCAAAGCGACCGAGGCGGACACCGCAATCGGAATGCCCTTATAAGCGGGTCCGTACAGCACCCTGGGGATATTTCCCATGTGTTCCAGATAACACTTCGCGTAAAATTCGCCGAGTTTCGCTATTCGAGCGCCTGTTTTGATATCTCCGGCGTTGAGAAAATAGGGGGTTTTTCTGCCGCTTTTCGCGGTAAAATCCCCGAATTTCAGCACCCCGGCCTCCATCAAAAAAGACACAAACTCTTCCCGGTATGCCGTTTGCGACATATGCACTCCTCCTTGCCGCGATCCGCTCAGTCGAGAAAATCCTTCAACTTTTTGCTGCGGCTCGGGTGACGCAGCTTGCGCAGCGCCTTCGCCTCAATCTGGCGGATACGCTCACGGGTGACCTTGAACTCTCTTCCCACTTCTTCCAGCGTACGCGGGTGGCCGTCTTCCAGCCCGAAACGCAGCGAGAGCACTTTCGCCTCTCTCGGAGTGAGGGTGGCGAGCACCTCGGCGAGCTGCTCTTTTAAGAGGGTGTGCGAGGCGGCGTCGGCGGGGGCCGGCGCCTCGTCATCGGGGATAAAATCCCCGAGGTGACTGTCCTCCTCCTCGCCGATCGGGGTCTCCAGCGACACCGGTTCCTGCGCCACCCGCATAATCTCGCGCACCTTCTCCACCGGCATATCCAGTTCGGTGGCGATCTCCTCCGCCGTGGGCTCGTGCCCGTTCTGGTGCAGCAGCTGGGAGCTCACTTTTTTGACCTTGTTGATGGTTTCCACCATATGCACCGGTATGCGGATGGTGCGGGCCTGGTCGGCTATGGCGCGAGTGATCGCCTGACGTATCCACCAAGTGGCGTAGGTGGAAAATTTGAAGCCTTTGGTGTAATCGAATTTCTTGACCGCCTTGATGAGCCCCAGATTGCCCTCCTGAATGAGATCGAGAAACTGCATGCCCCGGCCCACATAACGCTTGGCGATACTCACAACCAGACGAAGATTCGCCTCGCACAGCCGCTTGATCGCCTGCTCGTCGTTTTGGCTTACCCGTATGGCAAGCTCGATTTCCTCTTCCGAGGTGAGCAGGGGCACCCTGCCGATTTCCTTGAGATAAACCTTTACCGGGTCGTCGATAGAGGCCGGTTCCCCGTCCTCTTCCGTCTGACCGTCGGAGAGATTCGGGGTGGAGAGCGAGAGATCGATATCGTCAACCCCCATTTGCAGGTCGTCCACAATCTCCACGTTGTTTGCTTCCAGCGCCTCGTAGAGTTTGTCGACCTGTTCGGGGTCAAAATCGAAATCCTCCATCGCGTCCATAATTTCCTGAGTGGTCAGTTTGCCCTTGGCGCGTCCGATCTCCACCAGATCGTTCAGCTGCAATTTTTTTTCTTTCTTCTCCGCCATCGCCTCCAGGCTCTCAATCTCCGCCGCGGTCGCCTCCCGCAACACCTCCTGAATAGGGGATTCCATCTCTTCGCGCTTGTCTGTCATACCGAATCGATCCCATCCTTTCCGCTTCACTGTTTCATTTCCCGCATCTGTTCGAGCGCGCGCCGGAGATCGTCATCGCTCGCATCTTTGGCGTCCGCCATCAGGCTAAGTGCCTTCTCCCTGCGAATGATCTCCATATACCGCGCCATATCCTCTTTGGAAAGCGCAAGCCCCTGTGCGTTTTGCTGAAGATGGGCAATCAAGGCCATCTCTTTCTCGTCGAATGACCCGGCGAGCATGGGCAATTCCACCATCCGTCCCTGCCGCCGCCTCTCGATCAGCGTTTCGTAAAGCCTCCGGTTAAACGATGTTACCATCTCGTCGGGCGGCAATTCCCCGGCCGCCCGATCAATCCACTCGGGATTTTGCAGCAGCGCCCCAAGAAAGGCGTTTTCGGCGGCGGCCGCCCTCGGGTGGGTGAGCGCGTCGGGGTTGACAAGAGACACCTGCCGGTTCTCCTCCCGCAGTGCCTGCGGGAGACGCGCCTTTTTTTCCCTGCGCTCTCTTCGGCGGGAAAACTGGGCAATCTGTTCGAGCAGGGCGGATTTGGAAACCCCCGTCTCCTGCGCGAGCCTGCTCGCGTACACTTCCCGCTCGACCGCGCTCGACAACTCGGAGATCACCTGCGCCGCCTCCTGCAAATAGGCGACCTTCCCATCGGGTGTGTCGGTGAGATGACGGGATTTGACCTGTGCCAAGCGGTATTCCACATCGCTTGCCGAGCGGTCGATGAGCAACTTAAACTGTTCAGGAGAATGAGTGCGCAGATACTCGTCCGGATCCTTTCCCTGCGGGATGCGCACCACACGCACCTTGACGCCGGTGCGCCGCAGAAGACCGATGGCGCGGGCGGTGCCCTTTTGCCCGGCGCTGTCCGAATCAAAGATCAGCACCGCTTCGTCCGCGTACCGCGCCATCAGCGCCGCGTGGTCCGCCGTAAAACTGGTTCCGAGCGCCGCCACCGCGTTGGTAAATCCCGCCTGGTGCAGTGCGATGACGTCCATATACCCCTCGCACAAAATCAGCTGTCGTCCGCTCTCCTTAGCGAAATTGAGGGCAAAAAGATGCTGCGTTTTCTGAAAGGCGGGGGTGTCGCCGGAATTAACATATTTGGGTTTGGAATCGTCGAGCACACGCCCGCCGAAGGCGATGACATTGCCGCGCACATCGATGATGGGTACCATCACCCGGTGCCGGAAAGCGTCGTACACCGACCCGTTTTTCTCACGGCAAAGCCACGCCGCGAGAAGTTCCTCATCGTGAAAACCTTTTTGCCGCATCGCGTCCCGCAGGGTGTGAAAGCCGTCGGGCGCATATCCGAGTCCGAAATGCCTTATCGTGCGGTCGGTGACCCCTCGGGAGCGGTAATACTCCAGCCCCTCACGCCCCATCGGCTCATAAAGCCAGCCGTGAAACAGCCGGGCCGCCTCCCTGTTTGCCTCCAGCACCCGCCGCCTCAGTTTCGACGCCGTATCGTCGGTATCGTCCTGCGGCATCGCGAGCCCATATCGGTCCGCCAAAAAACGCACCGCGTCGGGGTAGCTCAGGTGTTCGATTTTCATGATGAAATTGATCATGCTCCCGCCCGCACCGCAGCCGAAGCAGTAAAACGAATTGTTCTCCGGATAGACGGTGAAGGACGGGGTCTTCTCCCCGTGAAAGGGGCACAGCCCCACAAGCGTTCTGCCGCTTCGCCGCAGAGTCACATAGGATGAGACCAGCTCCTCCGCCTGAATGCGGGAAGAGAGCTCCTCGATAAAACTCTCCGGTATCGGCATAAAAAGACCTCCCTTTATGCCCATCCGCGCGGGACAAACAGCTCCTCGTACTTATCCAACGCGTACTTATCGCTCATACCCGCCACATAATCACAGGCGGCTCTGGGGACGCCGTCCGTCTCGCAGAAGCGTCGGTACTCGGGCGGCATCTGCTCGGGATGGGAGCAAAAATGGGAGAACAACCTGCCGATCAGTTCCTCCACCTTGCTCTCTTCCCCCTTGGCAATCGGATTGAAATAGAGCGCGTCAAACATAAAGCGGTGCAGACTCTCAAAGGATTCCGCGATCTCCCGTGCCATGCCGATCTCCTCGGCGCCGTGGTCGATCAGCGAACCCACCAGCGTATCCAACCGCTGTTCTCTGGTCTTTCCCAGAGTTCGCCGTATCTCCTCCGGAACATCCTCCTCGCTCAGGATTCCCGCCCTCACAGCGTCGTCCATATCGTGATGGATATAGGCGATACGATCGGCAAAGCGGACAATGCGTCCCTCCTTTGTGACCGCACGGCCGTTCGTGTGGCATCGGATACCGTCGGTCACTTCATAGGTGAGATTAAGCCCCTTGCCGTCTCCCTCCAGCTTTTCCACCACCCGAACACTCTGTTCGTAATGACGAAAGCCGCCCTGCACCGCGCGGTCGAGCGCCCGCTCTCCCGCATGACCGAACGGCGTATGACCAAGGTCGTGCGCGAGTGCGATCGCCTCGGTGAGATCCTCGTTGAGCCGCAGAGCGCGCGCCACCGTGCGGGCGATCTGGGAAACTTCGAGCGTGTGGGTGAGACGGGTGCGGTAATGGTCGCCTTTGGGGGAGAGAAACACCTGCGTCTTGTCCTTTAAGCGCCGAAACGCCTTGCAATGCAACACCCGATCGCGATCTCTCTGATAGGCGGTGCGATAGGCACAGGGCGGCTCGTCATGCGGCCTGCCCCGGCTATCGGCGGCGAGAGCCGCCTGCCCGCACAATACCTCGCGCTCGGTTTGCTCCATGCGCTCCCGTATCGTCATGTTCTGCGCCCCTTTTATATCGGAAAATACCCGTGCCCGCGCACGGTGATTTCCGCCTGTCCCGCGGTGGCGTCGGTGAGCGCCGACTGCAGCCCCTGAAAATCGTCCTGCGGAATGTGAAAGCGGGTGACGATCTTTTCCCCGTAGTCGCTCGTCTCCGCCGCTCCGCCGAAGGAGAGAATCAGCTGCTGCGCCCTGCCGTAGGCCGAGTACGGGCAGCAAAGCTCCGCCTGGACACAGCGCACCTGCCGCACCACACCGGCATCTCTCACCGCAAGGGAGGCCGCCGCGCCGTAGGCGCGCGCGAGCCCTCCTGTACCCAACAGCACCCCGCCGAAATAGCGGGTCACCACCACCGCACAGTCACTGAGCCGGTTCTTTTTCAGCACCTCAAGAAGCGGCACCCCGCCGGTGCCCTGCGGCTCTCCGCCGTCCGAACAGCGCGACACTCCGCTTCGGAGAATAAAAGCGTACACACGGTGCCGCGCGCCCCATTCTTTCTTTTCGATTCGCGAGAGCACATCCTGAACCTGTTCCTCACTCTGCAGGGGGGCGGCGAACCCAATAAAGCGTGAGCGGCGTTCGACGAGCTCCCCTCTGCCCTCTTTGGCCAAGGTCAAAAAACTGTCCACTGTTCCCTCTCCCCGGGCAGCTCCGGCGTGATGTCGAGCCCCTCCGTTTCGGAGCGGGCTCTCTCAGTAAACAAGGGCAGTGCACCCAACATGCGCTGCCCTCCTTTTTGCCGGTATCCCGCCTTGCCGTGGAATCACAAACCAAAACGCTTCTTGAAACGGTCCACGCGCCCGCCGGTATCCACCAGCTTCTGCTTGCCGGTAAAAAACGGATGGCATTTCGAGCAGATTTCCACGCGAATGTTCTCTTTAGTGGAACCGGTCTGAATCACCTCGCCGCACGCACAGGTGATGGTGGTTTGATAATATTTCGGATGAATATTCTCTTTCAATGGGATTCACCTCTTTTGCCATATCATAGGTATCATAACACATACTGGAGGAGAATGCAAGAAATTTTTCAAGAAATCTTCGTTTCACCGAAATTTAGGAATATTGACCAATTTTTCCGTGATATCTTTTCCAAATCCCGTTTTTGAGACTTAGCACTATATTTGTTTAAG
>CAZGXK010000010.1:0-25511 GCA_964529775.1 uncultured Eubacteriales bacterium | reverse complement strand
TTCAAGGTGGTCAGCGGCAAAATGACCCCGGATATGACGCTTCTGAACAGGCGCACCGGCACGACCGAGAGGCTGAGCAAGCTGTACACCGTGTGCGGCAAGAAACAGACGGAGACACCGTGCGTCGTCGCGGGGGACATCGGAGCCGTTGCGAAGCTCGCGAGCGTGAACACGGGCGATACGCTGTGCTCCCCTTCGCGCCCCGTTTCGCTGCCGCCGGTGGAATTCGAGAGGCCGTGCCTCTCGGTGGCGGTGCTTCCCAAGAAGAAAGGGGACGAGGAGAAAATCTCCCAGGGGCTCTCCCGCCTGATGGAAGAAGATCCGACCATCAAATACGAGCAGAACGCCGAGACCCACGAGTCCATTCTGTCGGGGCTCGGAGAACAGCATCTGGATGTGATCGCCTCCAAGCTGCACTCCAAATTCGGCGTGGAGATGAGCTACGCGCCTCCCAAGGTGCCCTACCGTGAGACGATCCGCAAAAAGGTCAAGGTGCAGGGGCGCCATAAGAAGCAGTCCGGCGGTCACGGCCAGTTCGGCGATGTGTGGATCGAGTTCGAGCCGTGCGACGAAGAGGAGCTGGTGTTCGAGGAGAAAGTGTTCGGCGGAGCGGTGCCCAAGAACTATTTCCCCGCCGTGGAAAAAGGGCTGCGCGAATCGGCCCAGCACGGTGTGCTTGCGGGCTTCCCGATGGTGGGGGTGAAGGCGACGCTGCTCGACGGCTCGTATCACCCGGTGGATTCCTCCGAAATGGCGTTTAAGACGGCGGCATCCCTCGCCTACAAAGCGGGGATTCCGCAGGCCTCCCCGGTGCTGCTCGAGCCGGTGGGTTCGCTGAAGGTGCATGTGCCGAGCGGCATCACGGGGGACGTGATGGGCGATATCAACAAGCGCCGCGGCAGGGTGCTGGGGATGGAGCCGGAAGAGGACGGCATGACCCGCGTGGAGGCGGAAATCCCCATGAGCGAGACTGCCGATTACGCCACCATGCTGCGCTCTCTCGCCCAGGGCAAGGGCTATTTCGAGCTCGCGTTCGAGCGGTACGAAGAAGCCCCCGCGCCGGTGGCGCAGAAAGTGATCGAACAGTACAAGGTGGAAGAGGAATAAATCGTTTTTCTCAGATTTTCATTTAAGGAGGATAAGATGATGAGAAAGTATGTGTGTCCGGTGTGCGGCTATGTGTATGAGGGGGAGAATCCCCCCGCCGTCTGCCCGCAGTGCGGGGTATCCGGCGACCGGTTCAAGGACATGGGCCCGGTGGAGCCCGCGGAGGCGTCTTCGCCTGCGGTGGAGACCGGCCGCAAATGGGCGGACGAGCACCGCATCGGCGTGGCGAAAGGGCTGGACCCGGAAGTGGTGGAAGGGTTGCGCGCCAATTTCACGGGGGAATGCACCGAAGTGGGGATGTATCTCGCGATGAGCCGTCAGGCGGACCGCGAGGGATACCCGGAAGTTGCCGAGGCGTACAAGCGTATCGCCTTTGAGGAGGCGGAGCACGCTGCGAAGTTTGCGGAGCTGCTCGGCGAAGTTGTGGAGCCGGATACCAAGAAGAATCTTACGGTTCGGGTGGACGCGGAATTCGGCGCCACCGAGGGCAAGCTCGCGCTGGCGAAGCGCGCCAAAGAGCTCGGTTACGACGCGGTGCACGACACGGTGCATGAGATGTGCAAGGACGAGGCGCGCCACGGCAAGGCGTTCCAGGGGCTGCTGGAGAGATATTTCTGAATCTGCCGCCCGGCCTCCCGACAGGCGCCTGTTCGTCGCCATCTTCCAAAACATCTAAAATGAGCGGCGCCGGAAACCCGGCGCCGCTTTGATAAACTCTATTTGAACCTTCGGATTACTGCGCATCCGGATAAGAGATCACTTGTTTCGGATGGGCAAATTTCACGAACACCCATTTTTGCAACAGAGTCAGCACCAGCCAGACGATCGGGACGGGAGTCCATGTGCTCGCGCCGGTTAAGGTGAGAAAGCCGTGCCAGCCCATGAGATCGGTCGATTGGGCGGTGGCGACCACATCGTAGGCGGTATCGGTGGCGAACACCAGCATGAAGATGGAGAGGCCGGCGAGCAGGATGGAGACGGTGCCGAGATAAATCGGGTCGTGGCCCGGGCGCAGGATGGAAACAAGATACACCACATGGATACCGACAAAAATGAGGGTGATCGGAACCATGAAGATGAGCAGATTGACGTTTTGCACGCACTTCATCATCAGTCCGATGAATGAGGCGCTCTCACGGTGCGCCGCGGGATCGGCTTTGATCCAGGGCACGAACAGAAGCACAATCAGGGCGAGAGAACAGAAGGCGGAAATATAGAAGAACACGTTCTGCCGCCGCAAATGTTCGGAAAAACTGGGACCCGCTTTCTTCACCCGCGCGGGTTTCTTTGCCACAACGGCTTCAGCCACAAGACCTCAGTCCTTTCTTCGGAAAAAGGGGACATAACCCACTTTTTGACAGTGTAATGACAGTGTAATATTATTGTATCATATTTGGTTGAATAACGCAACTCTCTTTCGGGGAAAGGAAGCAAATTTAGGACATTGCACCAATCATCCGGCGCCGGAATGGGATGTTTAGGCAATACCGCACAATCGGTTTCGGTCCGTTGGGAGAGGTCACCGGCACAGCGCCGCCCTGATTCGGCGGGCCACGGTGAACGGTTTCCCCTCCGCCGGAACGGTGACATCGGCGGCGGCGCGGTAGGCGCTTTCCCGCTGCGCAAGCAGCGAGCGGACCGCCTCCTCTCTGTCGGGGCGCTGAAGCAGGGGGCGGGAAGTATCTCCCTGCAGGCGGGAGATCACCGTCTGAGGCGACACCTGCAGCCAGACGATCACCCCGTTTGCCCTGAGCGCGCGCACATTTTCCGCCCGGAGCACCGTGCCGCCTCCGCAGGCGATCACCAGATCCCGTTTCGCCCCGAGTTCGGCGCAGCAGACGGCCTCTGTCTCGCGAAACGCCGCCTCCCCCGAAAGCGCGAATATCTCCGAGACGCTCCTGCCCTCCCGCTGCTCGATATAGGCATCCAAATCCACAAATTTCGCCCCCAGCATGGGGGCGAGGCGGCGGCCGACCGTAGTTTTTCCGCACCCCATAAAGCCGCACAGTACCGCGTTTTTCAACCGAAGAGACCCCCTTCAGCGAAAGGATGCGAGTTGTTCCCGGCACTCCCCGATAACGGCGTCGATATCCCGGCGGTCAAAGCGGGCACCGAGCCAGACACTTTGTGCCGCGGCGGCCTGCCACACCAGCATCGCTTCCCCGCCGACCGCGGGGATGCCCAGCGCCTCCGCCTTTTGCAGGAGAACGGTCGGAGAGGGGTTGTACACCGCGTCGAAGCAGGCGGAGCAGCGGGAGATCACCCCGTCGTCCACGGGACAGCCGGAGATATGGGGATACATACCGACGGGGGATGCGTTGATCAGCAAATCGAACCGCTCGGCGGGGACGGAACCGGCCGCGCGGCAACTCGCCTCCGGTGCGAGAGAAGCGACCTGTCCGCACAGCGATACCGCCTTTTCCGGGGAAAGAGCGTCGAAGAGGGTGATTTCGCACCCCGCGAGCGCCGCCTCGCACGCGAACATCGTGCCGACCCCGCCGCATCCGAGAATCAGCACCTTGCCGGACAGGCTCAGCCCCGCCCCCTGCAGCGAGAGCAGAAAGCCTTCCGCATCGGTATTGTACCCCACCGTCCCCTCCCGGGTGACGGCGAGACAGTTGACCGTGCGGTAGAGCGACGCCTTGCCCTCTAAGCGGTCGCACAGGGGGATCACCGTTTTTTTGTAGGGCACCGTCACGTTCGCCCCGGAGAGGGTGGGCAGCAGTTCTTTGAGGCGCCCGGCCAGTTCCGGCTCCGGAAGATCGAACAGCGCGTAGTCCTCGCGCAGCCCCTGAAGCGCAAAAAGGCGGCGGTGGATAAACGGGGAAAGGCTGTGGGCGAGGGGGTGGCCGATAAGCCCGAAGCGGGGAGAAAGAGCGGGCATGGCGGAAAACTCCTTTCGCAAGAGAAAACAGAGGGGGAAAAATCGGGAAAGGCGGTTGACAAGACGGGGGAAAAGGGTATACTGAAGATAGCACCACCTTTTCCCGGCGGTATCAGTGTACCACAACCCGCGCGGGATGTACAGAATTTTTTGGAGGGGAAAAAAGTGGACATACTGAATACCGTCAAGAGCATTCTCGCCGCACAGTTTGAGGTCGACGAGAGCACCATCACGGAAGAGACCAATATCGAGGAGGATCTCGGCGCCGATTCGCTGGATGTCGTCGATATGCTGATGTCGCTGGAGGATTCTTTCAACGTGGAGATCCCCGACGAGGAGATCGAGAACATCCGCACGGTGGGCGAAGTGGTCCGTTATATCGAGGCGCATCAAAGCTGACGATACCTCCCGGGGTCAAAAGGGGGCAGACATATGCAGGTCAAACAATTGCGGCGCGAGGTGTGCGCGGGGAAGTACGATGCGCTCTTTCTAAAGCTTTACGGAGAAGACAACGTCGAGCGCCAGCGCGAACGGTACGGGGAAGCGATCGACGCCTTTGCCGGGATGATCGGGGACGACAGGGACGCGGTGCTTTTCAGCGCGCCCGGGCGCACCGAGATCGGCGGCAATCACACCGACCACAACCGGGGCAAGGTGCTCGCGGGGAGCGTCAATCTGGATGTCATCGCGGTGGCGGCCAAGAGGGAAGATGCCGTCATACGGGTGCAGTCGAAAGGCTTTCCGCTCGATGAGGTGGATATCGAAGACCTTGGCGTGCACGTGGAGGAAGTCAACCATTCCTCCGCGCTCATTCGCGGCACGGCGGCGCGCTTTGCACAGCGCGGGTACGGCATAGGCGGCTTTGACGCCTACACCACGTCCGATGTGCTCAAGGGCTCCGGCCTCTCCTCCTCCGCGGCCTTCGAGGTGCTGCTCGGCACCATCCTCAACACTTTTTACAGCGCGGACACCGTCTCCCCCGTGGAGATCGCGCAGATCGCCCAGTTTGCGGAAAACCGGTACTACGGCAAGCCGAGCGGTCTGGAAGATCAGATGGCGTGCTCGGTGGGCGGCATCATATCCATCGACTTTGAGGATACCGAACACCCGGTGATCCATTCCGTTCCCTTCGATTTTTCCGCCTTCGGGTACCGTCTGGTCATTGTGGATGTGGGGGGCGATCACGCGGGCCTCACCGAACAGTACGCGGCGGTGCCGGGTGAGATGAAGGCGATTGCCGCCGAATTCGGCGCCTCGGCGCTGCGCGATGTCGACGAGAGCGCGGTGATCGAGAGCATACCGGCGCTACGGGTTTCCTACGGCGACCGGGCGGTGATGCGCGCCATGCACTTTTTTGAGGAAAACCGCCGCGTGGCGGCGCAGGTGGAGGCGCTGCGGCACGGGGATATCGAGGAATTCAAGCGCCTGGTGATCGCCTCGGGCAATTCCTCTTTCGAATATCTGCAAAACGTGGTGGTGCCCGGCAGTATTAAAGCGCAGGAGCTGTCTCTCGCCCTGTGTCTGGCCCAGCGGCTGCTCGACGGAAGCGGCGCCTGGCGGGTGCACGGCGGCGGCTTCGGCGGCACCACCCAGAATTTTGTCCCGGTGAACAGGCTGCCCGTCTTTCTGGGCACGATGGAATCGGTGTTCGGGTCGGGAAGCTGTCATGTGCTGAGCATCCGCCCGTACGGGGGCATCGCCCTGGACGAGGCGCTGAAAGGAGTGGAAAACCATGGCTGAGCTGCGCAAAAATCCGCTGACCAACGATTGGGTGATGATCGCCTCCCACCGGCAGAACCGCCCGCAGATGCCGAAGGACTACTGTCCGTTCTGCCCGGGCTCGGGCAAGGTGCCGGAGAACTTCGATGTCTACGAGTACGATAACGATTTTCCCGCCCTCTCCAACGACCCTCCCGCGCCGGACGATGTGGCGGACGATTTCTTCGAGACGGCGCCGTGCTACGGCAAGTGCGAGGTGATCCTGTATTCTCCGCTGCACACCGTCACACTGCCCGAATTGCCCACATCCCATATCGAAAAACTGGTGAATCTCTGGGTGGAGCGCTATGAGGCGCTTTCCGCCGACCCCAAGGTAAAGTATGTGTTCATCTTCGAAAACCGCGGGGATGTGGTCGGGGTGACCATGCCCCATCCGCACGGCCAGATTTACGCCTACCCCTTCCTCCCCAAAAAGCTGGAGCTGGAAGTGACGCACGCCAAAGAGCATCTCGCGAAAACCGGAAAATGTCTTTTCTGCGATATGTTGTCGCACGAGATGGCGTTCGGCAAACGGGTGATCTTCCGCAACGAGCATTTTACCGTCTTTCTCCCCTTCTTCACCGAATACCCCTACGGCGTGTACATCATGGCGAACCGCCATGTGGCATCCATTTCGCATCTCACCGCCGGCGAGCGGCGCGGCCTCGCCTCCACCCTGCGCCAGACGGCGGGGATGCTGGACAGTCTCTTCGGTTACAAATTCCCGTACATGATGTGTATGTACAATTCCCCCGTCAACGGGGAAGACGCCTCCGAGTACTTCCATTTCCATATCGCGTTCTTCCCGCCGATGCGCAGCGCGAACAAGGTCAAGTACAATGCGTCCAGCGAGACCGGCGCCTGGGCGCACTGCAACCCCACCTGCCCGGAAGTCACGGCGGAGGAGCTGCGCGAGGCACACAAGCGGTTTTTAGAGAGTGCGGGGGAAGAAGAATGACCCTGTGTATCGAGCGCTTTGAGGGGGATAAGGCCCTGTGCGAGCGGGAGAGCGGCGGGACGGTCTGCCTCGACCGCGCCGATTTGCCTCCCGGCGCGCGGGAAGGGGACATCCTGCGGGAGGTGGACGGCCGGTGGGCCGTCGACCCCGAGGAGACGGCCAAAAGGCGGAGAGATAACTACCGCCTTCAGCAGCGTCTGTTATCCCGAAAAAAGCCGGGCTGAAATCGCCCGCCGCGCCGCACTCTTTCGGACGGCACGGCTTCACCAAAGAGGGAAAACCGCAGCGAGTACCCTGTGAGGGTCATTCCGCTGCGGTTTCTTTTCTGTGCCCATGTTCCACCGGCGCTTCACGCGCGAGTCAATCCTTCTTTTCCCCCCTCCGCCCCGGTGGGCGGGAGGATTTCCACATGAACCGAATCGATGCGCTTTTCCTGCATACGCATCACGGTGAAGCGCAGCCCTCCGTATTCCACCTGCGGGTGCTCGTCCGGAGCGGGGACGCGCCCCAAGCGCTCCAGCAGAAAGCCGCCCAGCGTGTCGTAATCCCCCTGCGGGATCTCGCAGGAGAGCAGCTGACCCACCTGTTCGATATCCATCGCGCCGTCGATCTCGTAAACGCCGTCGGAGAGGCGGGTCACTTCCTCCTCTTCGTGGTCGTACTCGTCCTGCATATTCCCGACGATCGACTCCAGCAAATCCTCCATCGTGACGATGCCTGCGATGCCGCCGTATTCGTCGACCACCATCGCCATCTGAGTGTGCAGAGCGGTCATCTCGGAGAACAGCTCGCCGCAGCGCTTGGTTTCCGGAACAAAGAGCGGTTTGCGCATGAGCGTCTGCACGCTCACGGTTTCCGGCAGCGGCTTGCCCACATAGGGGAGAAGATCCTTGCAGTAGAGCACCCCCACCACGCGGTCGATATCCTCCTCGTACACCGGCAGGCGGGAGACGCCGTTCTCCACAGCGGTCTCCATCGCCTCGCTCACCCCCGTCTCCACGGGAATGGCCGTCATATCGGTGCGTGGGGTCATAATCTCCTCGGCGGAGATGTCGTCAAAATCGAAGATGTTGTTGATCATTTCTTTTTGACTGCCCTCGATGACGCCGCTCTCCTCCCCCACGTCCACCAGCAAACGGATTTCCTCTTCGGTGATCTCTCCCTGGGAGGCGTGCGGGTCCACCCCGAAGACACGGGAGATGAAATCGGCGATCGCCGCGAGAACCACGCGCAGCGGGGTGAACAGGCCGTACACCGCCCACAGCAGCCATGCGGTCGCCGTCGCGATACCCTGTGCGTTCGGGACGACCACCCTGCGCGGGAGCATCTCGGTGACAAGCAGCCAACAGGCGGTGGAGACGACCGAGCAGACGGCGCCGGCGATCACGGAGGAGAAGGGCTCGGGGAGTACGATCGCCGCCCTGAGCGGCGGGAAAACCATCCGCGTTCCGCACACGGCAAAGACAAAAAAGAGCGTCACCCCGCACAGACGGACCGTCTCGGTCAGCCTCTGCCCTCGGCGGCTGAGCGCGTCAACCCATATCGCCGAACGCTTTTTCGCCTGCACCAGCGCGCGCAGACGCGCGTCGTTTACGGATACCACCGCCGTGTACGCCACCGACACCGCGAGATACAGAAGGAGGGAAAACACCATCAGCATCGGCAGCCATGCAGGGCCGGCACCGGGATCGTCGTTCACCGATCATCATCCTTTCAAAGCACAAAACTTATAGAATATCCTATCACAGAAAACCCCCGTTGTCAACGGGTATTTCTGGTTTTTTGCCAAGAGCGATTGCGCAAACGGACGCAATTTTGTGAGGAACGGGGAAAATCCCGCCGAAAGGCGGGAGAAATTCGCGCGGGGGTTGCTTTTGCGGGGGAAATTGTGGTATAGTGTTTGTCACGAGGGTACACACGTTTGCCTACGGCGGACATATCACCCGGAAAGAGAGGGAGTGCCTCGATGGGAAAGCTGCTGCTGGTGGACACATCGGCGCTGCCGGACGTCTACGAAAAGGTGCTGGAGGCCAAGAGGCTGCTGGAGAACGAATCGGTTTCCACGGCGGCGGAGGCCGCCAGAAGGGCGGGCATTTCCCGCTCGGCTTTCTATAAATACCGGGATTTTGTCTTTCCCTACGACGAGACGGGAGGGCATATCCTCACGGTACACCTGGTGCTCAGCGATCAGCCGGGTGTGCTGTCGGCGGTGCTCGCCGCTTTTGCGAAGGCGAAGGCGAATGTGCTCACCGTCAACCAGAACATCCCCGCGGGCGGAGAGGCGACGGTGTCGGTCTCCGTGCGCAGCGATTGTATGAATCTCCCCCTGCGGCGGCTGATGGAGATGCTCTCCGATGTGGAGGGCGTGCGCCGCGCCTCGTTTGTGGGGGGAGAAACGGCGGGAAAGGAAAAAGGGTGAGAGTATGAGTGTGGAAATCGCCATCATGGGTCACGGCGTGGTCGGCAGCGGCGTGGTACAGGTGTTGCTGCAAAACGCGAAGCATATCGCCCAAAAGGCGGGGCAGCCGGTGGAGATCAAGCGCATCCTTGACCTGCGCTCTTTTCCCGACAGCCCTCTCGCCGACCTTTTCACCACCGATTTCGAGGAGATTGCCTCCGACCCGGAGATCCGCGTGGTGGTGGAGACGATGGGGGGCCTGCACCCCGCCTATGATTATGTGCGCCGCTGTCTGGTGAACGGCAAGAGCGTGGTCACCTCCAACAAAGAGCTGGTGGCGGAAAAAGGAGATGAGCTGCTGGCCCTGGCCAAAGAGAGCGGTCTCAATTTCCTGTTTGAGGCGAGCGTCGGGGGCGGAATTCCCATCCTGCGCCCGCTGGACCAGTGCCTCGCCGCGAACGAAGTTCTCGAGGTGATGGGCATCCTCAACGGAACCACTAATTTCATGCTCACCAAGATGGTGGAGGAGGGCATGACTTTCTCCGACGCGCTCATTCTCGCCCAGCGCCTGGGGTACGCGGAGCGCGACCCCGCGGCGGACATCGAGGGCAGTGATGCGGCGCGCAAGATCTGCATTCTGGCGTCGCTCGCCTTCGGAAAACACGTCTATCCGCGGCAGGTGGCGACCGACGGCATCGGAAAGATCACTCTGGCGGATGTGCGCTGCGCCGAGAAGGCGGGGAGAGTGATCAAGCTCATCGGGCGGGCCAGGCATCTGGACGACGGCAGAATAAGCTGTTTCGTCTCCCCCGTGCTTCTGCCGAAAGAACACCTGCTCGCTCAGGTGAGGGATGTGTTCAACGGCATTCTGGTGCGCGGGAATATGATAGGCGACGTGATTTTTTACGGCCGGGGCGCGGGCAAGCTCCCCACCGCCTCCGCCGTGGTGGCGGACATCATCGACGAGGTCAAGCATCTCGCCTCCCGCAAGATGCTTTTCTGGACCAGGGGGGAAGAGGGATATGTCGCCCCGGCGGGCGAAGAGGCGTTCGCGGCGATGGTGCGCCTGCGCGGGGTGAGCGAAAGCGACGTGAGAGCGGCGGTCCCGGGCGCGGTGACGGTCGAGCGCGACCCCGTGTGCTTTATCACCCCGAAGATGACGGGCAAGCAGCTCGCCTCGGCGCTCTCACCGCTCGGCGGTGCCGTGGAGACGGCGCTGCGCCTGATGGAATGAGGGGGAGCGTATGGTCACAATCCGGGTTCCCGCTTCCAGCGCCAATCTGGGGGCGGGTTTCGATGCGCTCGGGGTGGCGCTGACTCTGTACAACATCGTTCACATGGAGGAAGAGGACGGCTGCCGCATCGAGGCCGGGAGCGCGGTGCCGCGCGGAGAAGACAACATGATCTACCGCACGGCGAAATCGCTTTACGAGCACTGCGGGCGCCCGTTTCACGGACTTCACATCGTGCAGGAGGACGCCATCCCCATGACCCGCGGGCTCGGCAGCTCTTCCGCATGTCTCACGGCTGGGCTGCTCGGGGCGAATACGCTGCTCGGCAGCCCGCTCTCGAAAGAGGATTTGCTGGATCTCGCCGCCGGATGGGAAGGGCACCCCGATAACGTGGCCCCCGCCATGTGCGGAGGGCTGGTGACGTCGGTGATGGAGGCCGGAAGAGTACACTCGGTCAAGGTGCCGGTGAGCGAGCGCATCCGCTTCGCGGTGTTTGTGCCCGATTTCGAGCTGCCCACCTCCGCTGCCCGCGCGGTGCTCCCCAAGACGGTGTCTCGGGAGGACGCGGTGTACAATCTCTCCCGCGCGGCGCTGATGACGGCATCGCTCTTTTCGGGAGACCTCGAGCGGCTGCGCTTCGCCGTGCAGGACCGCCTGCACCAGCCCTATCGCTTCCCGATGATCCCGGGGGCGCAGAGGGTGTTTTATCTCGCCTACGAGATGGGCGCCTACGGGGTGTGCGTGAGCGGCGCGGGACCCTCTGTCCTCGCCGTCATCGACAGGGCGCACGAACAGGGTTTTCGGGAGAACGCGCCGGGTCGGCTGCTCGAAAACGGGCTTGGCGGCTGGAAGGTGCTGCTGCTGCGGTGCGATCAGGCCGGGGCGCGCATCGCGTTCTCGTAAAGGGGGATTTTTATGTTAGTGGTGCAAAAATTCGGAGGAACTTCGGTGGCGAGCCCCGAACTGGTGAGAAATGTCGCGCGCATCGCGGTGCAGGCCTACGACCAGGGCAACGACGTGGTGGCGGTGGTTTCCGCCCAAGGGGATACCACCGACGAACTCATCGCGAAGGCGCACGAGGTCAACCCCCGCCCCAGCAAGCGGGAGATGGATATGCTGCTCTCGTCGGGGGAACAGATCTCGGCGGCTCTGCTCGCCATGGCGATCGAGCGCATGGGGTACCCCGTGGTCTCACTTCTCGGATGGCAGGCGGGATTTCAGACCAATTCCCATTATTCCTCCGCGCGCATCAAGCGCATCGACACCGAGCGCATTTCCAAAGAGCTGGACAAAAAGCGCATTGTGGTGGTGACGGGGTTTCAGGGGATCAACCGCTACGACGACGTGACCACGCTGGGGCGCGGCGGATCGGACACCAGCGCGGTCGCCATCGCGGCCGCCATGCACGCAGATGTGTGCCAGATTTACACCGACGTGGAAGGGGTGTTCACCGCCGACCCGCGCATGGTCAAAGAGGCGCGGAAACTGGAGGAGATCACCTACGACGAGATGCTGGAGCTCGCCACTCTCGGCGCTCAGGTGCTCAACAACCGTTCGGTGGAGATCGCGAAAAAATACAACGTCGAGTTGGAGGTGCTCTCCAGCCTCACCCAGAGGCCGGGCACCAGAGTCAGGGAGGCCTGCATCATGGAAAAAATGCTGATCAAAAGCGTCGCCAAGGACGACAACGTGGCGCGGGTGAGTATCATCGGGCTGCCGGACGAGCCGGGCATCGCCTTCAAGATTTTCTCCCGTGTGGCGACGGCTCACGTCAATGTGGACATCATTCTGCAGTCAGTGGGGCGCGACGGCACCAAGGACATCACCTTCACCGTCCCCGCCTCGGACGGACAGGCGGCGGTGGACGCCCTGCGCGGCTACTGCGCGGAGGTGGGCGCCAAGAGCATCTCTGTGGATACGAACATCGCCAAGATCTCGATCGTCGGCGCCGGCATGGAAACCCACGAGGGGGTCGCGTCCAAGATGTTCGAAGCGCTTGCCGACGCCCACATCAACCTGCAGATGATCTCAACGAGCGAGATCAAGGTCTCTGTGCTCATCGACAAGGCGGACGCCGACCGCGCGGTCGCGGCGGTACACGACAGGTTCTTTTAATCTGTCCCGGCTGCTCCGGCGCCTTTTGGGGCCGGCAAAGGGAATTTCGCCCCGGCAGGAGACGCTTCTCCTTGCCGGCGTATTCCCAAAACCCGCTCCCGGATAGGGGAAACGCGGCGGCTCCGAAAAACGCAAAAACCGGACAAATAGGGGTTGACTTTATCCCGGACTTTGTAGTATAATAATCTTCAGTCATGACAGCGCCGCGAGGCAAGGCGTCGGATGGCGCCGCGTGAGGCCTTGAGCCGAACGGGCGGTGTTTGCGGCGGCGTTTTCGGGACCGACGGAAAGGAGGAGCGTCATGCTTCGCACATATCAGCCGAAAAAACGACATCGCAAGATGGAGCACGGTTTTCGCAAAAGGATGTCCACGTCCAACGGGCGTAAGGTTCTTGCCCGCCGCCGTGCCAAGGGGAGAAAGCGCCTGACTTACTGAGGTGACATCGCCTCTGACGCAAAAGGCCGCTGAAAATGTGGTCTTTTTTTGCGTAACCGGGCAAGCGGGAGGCGGCAAAGCAAAGTGCAAAAAACCGAATCCCTCCGTCTCAACAAGGAGTTTCGCACCCTCTATTATCACGGTCGCAGCGAGGTGCATCCTCTGCTGGTGACCTACGCGCGCAAAAACCGCCTCGGCAAAACGCGCGTCGGCATCACCGCGGGGAAAAAAATCGGGGGCGCGGTGCGGCGCAACCGCGCAAGGCGTCTCATCCGCGAGGCGTTTCGCACGCTCCCCGAACCCGCTCAGGCGGGGTATGATCTCGTGTTTGTCGCGAGGGCGCGCACCGTGTCTTCCACCATGCCCCGCGTGCGCGAGGTGATGGCGCGGCAGCTGCGCAAGCTCGGCGTTTGCCGCGCCGCGGGGGAGGCGTAAGCGGTGAAACGAGCGCTGGTTGCCCTTGTGCGCTTTTATCAGCGGCATATCTCTTCTCTCACCCCGCCCTCCTGCCGCTTTAGCCCCACCTGTTCCCAGTACGCCATCGAGGCCATCGAGCGCTTCGGCGCCCTCCGCGGAACGGTGCTGGCGGTGTGGCGCCTTCTGCGGTGCCATCCATGGGGCGGGCACGGGTACGACCCCGTTCCCGAGCGGTGGGAGTGGCCCCGTCTGAAAAAGAAATAGCCGATGTTAGGAGGACCAGCCGTTGGGTATCTTGGGAATTCTCGGCCGCCCCTTGGGGTTTGTGATGTCGCTCATCTACCGCTTTGTGGGGGAGTATTTCATCACCATCTTCCTCTTCACGTTGCTCGTGCGTCTTCTCCTTTTCCCGATTTCACTGAAGCAGCAGAAGACCAGCATGGAGCGCGCGCGCATCTCCCCGAAACTGGAACGGCTGCAGAAGAAGTACGCCGCCGACCGCCAGAAGCTGATGGAAAAGCAGCAGGAGGTGTTCGAGCGCGAAGGGGTGAGTATGTCGACGGGCTGTCTGCCCATGCTGCTCTCGATGATCGTGCTGTTCGGCGTTATCGCGGCGATTTACCGCCCTCTCGCCTATCTCTCCAGCCCCTCTATCCCCGACGAAGTGATTTCGGTCGCTGAGCAGGCGATCATCGGTCAGGGAGAGGGCAAGGTGGAAGAGGCGCAGCTTCAGGGATATTACGGCGAATTGCGCCTGATGCTCAACTGTGAGCGGGGCACCAACCGCGAAGACATCGCGCGGGAGATCGATTCACCCTCGAAAGAGGCGCTCGCGCGGGCCTACGGAAACGAGGCGATCCTGACGGACGACGCCGCCTATCAGGACGCGCTCAACCAGTATAAGACGCTGATCGAGGGGCGCACAGGGGAGCAGGTGTACGGGCAGATCGCTTCCATGCGCGACAGTTTCACTCTGGGCGAGGATTTTTCGCTGCTCGAACAGCCGTGGGGTGAGGGTGGTTTCCGCTCGTTCGGTCCGCTGTGGATCATCCCGCTGCTCTCGGGCCTCACGTCGCTCGGGGTCAGCTGGCTCTCGATGCACTACGCGAAGAAGGGAATGCCCGCCAATCAGCCGGGCACCGGCTGCCAGACTTTCAGCATGATGGTGTTTATGCCGGTCTTTTCCACCTATATCGCCTTCACCGTGCCGGGGGCCGTCGGGATATACTGGATTTTCAGCAACGTGCTCTCCGGCGTGCAGACGGTGGTGCTTAACCTGATTTACGATCCCGCCAAGGCGCGCGCCCAGGCGGAGCGGGAATATCAGGAGCGCCGCAAAAAGAAGGCGGAGGATAAAAAACGCCTCGCTCAGGCGCGCCAGCGCGAAGAGGCGGAGGCGCGGAAGGCCGAGCAGGCGCTGGAGAAGCAGCGGGAGGAATCCCGCGAGCAGAACCGCCGCAAGAAAGGCAGCAAAGGAAAAGGGACATCGAACGGCTCTTCCGGTTCCGCCCGTCCCCCGCGCGAGGAGACGTCGGCGCCGGACAAACCGCCGCAGAGCGGGGAAAATCCCACTCAGACGGCGGAATCGGGATCGGTTTCCGAACTCAATAACAATAACGAAAAAACGGAGAGCAAGGGGGAATCCAAAGATGCATAAACAACTGGAAAAAGAGGCGCCGACGGTGGAGCAGGCCAAAGAGCTCATCGCGTCGGAGCTCGGCATAGATGAGGAGCACATCGTGTTTGAGGTGCTGCGCCAGCCGCAGAAAAAAACTTTCGGCCTGTTCGGCGGCGCGAACGCCCTTGTGCGGGGCGAGGCGGATATCCCTGAAGAGCCGAAAGCGGAGGAGCCGGAGAGCTATTTGCAGGCCATCCTCGACGCGATGGGCGCCAAGGTGACCGTAACCCGCAAGCCGACCGAGGGCGGCATGGAGCTCTCGATTGAGGGGGACGATGTCGGGTTCATCATCGGGCGCCGCGGGGACACGCTGGACGCGCTTCAGGTGCTCGCCGGCCTCCATGTCAACCGCACGGGCGGTTCGTTCCGCCGAGTGACGGTCAACGTGGGGGATTACCGTGAGAAACGGGAGCAGGCGCTGAAAGGCCTCGCACACAAGATGGCGAACGAGGCGGTGCGCACCGGGCGGCGCAACAGCCTGGAGCCGATGAACCCCTATGAGCGCCGTCTGATTCACACGGCGGTGCAGGATGTGCCCGGCGCCACTTCCTGGAGCGTGGGCAGCGAGCCGAACCGTCATGTGGTGATAGGCCCCGCGGAAGGAACCTCCCGCAAACCCCGCCACAAGGGCAAAGGGATGTCTCGCCCGTCGGCGGAGACAGAGGAAAGCCGAGGGTCCAATGAACGCCCCCGCCGCGAGCGCCCGAGGGATTCCGAATATGAAATCACCCCGCCCGCCCGCACCGTGAGGCAGTTTGTCCCCCGCAGCCATCCGCTTCCGGTGGCGCAGGACGTCTCCCCCACCGAGAAAACCCCCAGCGAGGCCGAATCTTCCGCCGTACTGTACGGCAGGATCGATTTGGAACACCGTAAAACGGAAGAAGAAGAGTAAACAGAACCCGCTCACCGGCTCGGCGAGCGGGTTCTTTCCGGATTATACGGTTCGGTGGCTTCTCCTCCCCTTGCCGGCGCCTTCGGCTTACAGGTGCGATAACAGCCAGGTGAGCGCGGCGCCGCCGAGCGCAAAGCCGCAGAGAACCGGCGCGGAGAGCAGGGTGCCGGCGGTGGCGCCGATAAAGAGCGAGAAGGCGAGGCCGACCGAGCCGGACGCGATTCCCACGGCGATACCCGCTTTCGCGGCGCGGCGGAGCCGGCAACAGACGGAGACCCCCAAAATCCGCCCGCTTCCCCTCGCTCCCGCCGAGAGCAGCGCGGGGGAGGAAGAGGTCTCCTCTCTGAGCGCCGGGCCGAGTTCCCTTCCCTGCTCGGCGCTGAGCACACGAAAATCGCCCGGCGAGAGGGAAAACAGCGAGGCCAGCAGAGGGGCGTTGACCGCCGGGTCGCAGCTGCGCACCATCAGTTCCACCTTCTCGCGGCGCAGCGCGGAGAGGGCGTTCGCCACCGCAGGGTCCGCCGAGTAGCTGACCACCAGCATCGCGCACAGCTCCCCGCCGGTGCTCAGGTAGACCGGGAGACGTCCGTCTTTGGTGAAGCGTTCCTCCTCGCTCTTCGGGGGGACGGTGACACCGTGGTTGTCCAGCATCTGGCGGGTACCCACCAGCACCCGCTTGCCGCCCACCCAGCCGGAAAGTCCCATATCCTGTTCGTAGGTGACCTCTTCAGCCGGGGTGAGAATGTTGATGTTCTCCACCACCTTGCGGAACACGGGGGCCAGAGGTCCGCCGCCGGAGAGCACCACGGCGGCCGCGTCGGTGATCGCCTCGTCGATGCGCGCGCCGGAAAAAGTGCGAATACCGTGGAGCTTAACTCGTCCGGCGGGGAAAAGTTCTCCCGCGTCGACAATGAGCGCGTCGGGGTGATCGCCGAATCGTTCCACCGCCTGCCAGCCGCAGAGCATCCCGCCCGCGCGCAACAGCCGGCGGCAAAGCCTGGTCATCGGAGACTGAACCCCGCACAGTATCCACGCCGGAAGGGAGAGGCACAATGTCTGCACAAACACCTGAGGCGCCTGCACCCACGCCGTTTCCCGGTGCAGCAGCGCGCACCCCGCCCCGCACAGCAGCGCGGCGAACAGGCAGACGGGCACGAACCACCGGCAGGTACGGTCTCCGGCGTCCGAGGCGTAAGACTGCGAGAGAAATCCGCTTAAAAAACGGGTTTTCTCAAAATAGACGACGTCCGCGCCGTCCGCCGCATCGCCCGGCGAGAGGCGGGAGAGCGTTTTGTTGTCTAAAAATTTTGCGGCGGTACGGGTGCCGTTTTTGGCGCACAGAAACGAAAAATTGCGCGAAATACGCGCTGAGCGCAGCGCGCGGGCGATCGCCTGGGCGCACAGGGCGCATCCCGCGACCGCGCTGAAAGGCAGCGATGCGCAGACGGCCTCCTCCCTAAAATAGCCGAACACCAGATACAGCATCGAGAAAAGCGAGAGCAGCGCGGCGGGGGAATCGCTGTTCGCGTGAAAAGTGACGCAGCCCTTGAGGCCGACGAGCACCTGACGGTGGTTGATGGCGGTCATCCCGACCAGAAGCGCGAGCTGCAGCGAGAGCAGCAGCGCTCCCGTCACTCCGAGAACGCCGAAGGACGAGAGGATCGCCATCCCCAGCAGTACCGCCGCGATGACGGTGCTCGCCACCGCGCCGGCGGCATCCGTCTTCCGGCGGTAGGAGAGCTCCGAGCGCACAGCGTCCGGGTCTTCCCCCTCGCTGTAATCCTCGATCTCCCCGTCCTCCGCTAGGGGCAGGGGCTGCACGGGCTCTTCTTCCGGCTCACTCTCCTCTTCTTCCGTCCCCGTCAGTCTCAGACCGCCCCTGATGATACGAAAATCCCGCACCTTCGCGCTTCTGGCGGCGCGAAGACGCTGCTCGGCCTCCTTGTCCGGGTTGGCGTACGCCTCGAAGACCATCTGCCCGGGCATCTGCCCGAACGGGATCTCGTGGGTGGACTGTTCCTCCTCATCGTCGGGAGCGGAGAGCACCCGGGTGAGGGTTCGGGTCACCGGGGGCAGATCGGACGCGTCCCGCAGCGATACATCGGCCGCGAGGGGGGCCGGCCCGTTTTTCGCGGTCGCGGGCGGTGCAGGGCGCGCGGAGAGCTCCGCCGAAGGGATGGGGCGCGTTTTGAGGTTGTCGGTCTCCCACGCCTCGGTCGTCGGTCCCGCCGTATCCTCTTCCCGCGCGCTCTCCCTCGGTGTCGGGGGAGAGCTTTCGGGCTCCTCTTTTTTCGGGTGAGCGTATTCGAGCAAAATATCGTCCACCGAATAGGATGTATCGTGCATAACTGCGCTCCTCTCCAAAAACGGGCAGCCGGAATTTATCGGTTAAGCGCCGGGATGTTTTGCCGCTGGCGCGCCGCTTCCATCAGCAGCAGCGAGCAGGCGACCGAGGCGTTGAGCGAGCGGATATGCCCCGCCATGGGCAGCGAGAGCACAAAATCGCACTGCTCTTTCACAAGGCGGGAGAGCCCTTTCCCCTCCGCCCCGACCACCAGAGCCGCCGGCCCCGTGAGGTCGCTTTGGCACCAGTTTTCGCCGTCCATATCGAGGCCGTACACCCACACACCGCCCTCTTTGAGCGATTGCAGGGTCTGCGAGAGATTGCTCACCCGCGCGACGGGGACGTATTCCGCCGCCCCGGCGGACGCCTGATACGCCGCCGCGGTCAGCCCCACCCCACGCCTTTTCGGGATGATCACCCCGTGCGCCCCCGCGGCCTCCGCGGTGCGCAGGATGGCGCCGAGATTGTGCGGGTCTTCCAAGCCGTCGCAGACCACAAGAAGCGGCGGCTCCTGTTTTTGCTCCGCAGCGCTGAGAAGGTCGGCGACCGTCGCGTACGCCTTGAGGGCGGCGAGCGCCGCAATGCCCTGGTGGTGTTCCCCGCAAAGCGATGTGAGCTTCGCCCTGTCCACTTCCTTGACGGGGATGCCCTTTTCCCTGGCTCTCTGGATAAGCGGCATGAGGTGCCCGGCGGCGCCGCTCGCCACCAGCACCCGCTCGATCTCTCTGCCGCTCTCCAGCGCCTGCTCCACGGCGTGGCGCCCCGACATCCATTCCTCGGCCGGCATCGTATCCCCCGCTTTCGAGAATCAGTATACCATATCTTGCCGAAAATCGCAAAGAAAATCGCATCGTCCCCTTGATTTGACTTTGGGGTGAAAATATGGTATGGTGGAATGGAACAGATAACATCGTACCGACCTTCGGAAAGGGTTTATCAAGGCTATGGCAAGTCATTGCGCGTTTCTCGCCCTGGTGGGGCGGCCGAACACCGGCAAATCCTCTCTGCTCAACCGTTTGGTGGGGCAGAAGGTGGCGATTGTCTCCCCCAAACCGCAGACCACCCGCAACCGCATCATGGGGGTGCTCACCGAGGGGGAGAACCAGTATGTGTTTCTGGATACTCCGGGGCTTCACCGCCCGCGCACCAAACTGGGAGATTACATGGTGCGCACCGTCAGCGATACGGTGGGCAGCGTGGACGCGGCGGTGCTGGTGGCGGACGCCGCCGCCGCGGTGCGCTCCGGGAGCGGTGAGATCCCGCAGGAGGAAATACGTCTGCTCGCGCAGATCGGCCGCAACCGGCTCCCGTGCGTGCTGGTGCTCAATAAAACCGACCTGATCGCCGACAAAGAGTCGCTTCTCGCGGTGATCGCCCGTTACACCGCCCGCCATGATTTCGCGGCGGTGGTGCCGCTCTCGGCGCTCACGGGAGAGGGTATCTCCGATTTAAAAGAGGAGCTTCTCCCCTTCGCCGGGGAGGGCCCGCACTATTTCCCGGACGACGCAGTGAGCGACCAGCCCGAGCGGGTGCTCGCCTCGGAACTGGTGCGCGAGCAGATCCTGAAAGTCATGCGCGACGAGGTGCCCCACGGCGTCGCGGTGGTGACCGAGCGCTGGGAGGAGAGCGTTTCTGCCGGGGAGCCGGTCATTCACATCGGATGCGTGATCTACTGCGAGCGCGAATCCCACAAGGGCATGCTCATCGGCAAGGGCGGCGCCCGGCTCAAGGAAGTGGGCAGCGGCGCGAGGGCGGAACTCGAAAAGATGCTCAGCGCCAAGGTGGATTTGAAAACCTGGGTGAAAGTCAAAGAGGACTGGCGCAACCGTCCTGGGGCGCTGAGCGGTTTCGGCTATTCCCGCTAAAGGGGTGACGGGTCGTGGCGTTCGTCGTGAACGGACTGGTGGTGAGGGAGAACCCGGTGGGAGAAGCGGACCGCTTTGTGACGCTGCTGACCGACCGCCTCGGGGTGATCCGCGCCTCCGCCCGGGGGGCGAGAAAAATTCAAAGCCGCGCCGGTTCCTCCACCCGTCTGCTCTCCTACGCCACCTTCTCGCTGATTCGCGGGCGGGAAAAATACATCATCGAATCCGCCGTCCCGCAGAGGGTCTTTTTCGCGGTGGGAGGGGATCTCGACCGCCTCTCCCTCGCGCAGTATCTGTGCGAGCTGTTCGATATTCTCTCCCCGAGAGATGAGGAGGCTGGGGAGCATCTGCTGCTGCTTCTCCGCGCCCTGCACCTGCTGGAAGCGGGACCGCCGTGCGACAAAATCAAGGCAACGGCGGAACTCAGGCTCTTGTGCCTGTCCGGGTACCGGCCGGACCTCTCCCGCTGCCCCTGCGGCAGGGAGGGTGCCTATCTGCACCCGCCGAGCGGAGGGCTGCGATGCTCTGCCTGTGAACACGCGGGCGGAGCTCCGCTCACCCCCGCGTCTCTCGCCGCCATGCGCTTTATCGCGGAAACGGACGGCAAGCACTGCTTTTCGTTCCGGCTGGGGGAAGACGGCTGCCGTGTGCTGGCGAACGCCGTGGAGGCGTTTTTGCTGTACCAGATCTCAAGGCCGCCGAAAACGCTGGCTTTTTATCATCACATCACACAACCGGGGGAGCCAAATCGATGAACGCGAACCAAACGCTGGAACTCAATAAGGTGCTCTCGCTGCTCGCGAAGGAGACCGCCACAGACGATGCGGCGGAGGCAGCGCTCGCCCTTGAGCCGTCCCCGTATGCGGGGGAGGTGCAGACTCTGCTGCGGGAGACGGGAGACGCCGTGGCGCTCGCCTCGGCGTACGGCGCGCCCTCTTTCGGACGGCTGAAAAGTCCGAAGAACGCGCTCGCACGCGCTTCGGCCGGGGCGGCGCTCTCGCTTACCGAGTTGCTCGGCGTGGGGGAATTGCTGCGGGTTATCCGCTCGCTCTCCGAATGGCGCTCCCGCGCGGGGGAGAATCCCACTTCGCTCGACGACCGCTTCGGCGCGCTGACCCCGAACCGCTATCTGGAACGGCGTATCGAGGAGACGGTACTGTCGGACGAGGAGGTGGCGGACACTGCATCCCCGGAACTCGCCGATATCCGCCGCGGTATGCGGCGGGCGAGCGCGAAGGTGCGCGAGCAACTCGACCGCCTCATCCGCTCCTCCACCGCCCAAAAGGCGCTGCAGGAGCCGATTGTCACCATCCGCTCCGGGCGCTTTGTGGTGCCAGTCAAGACCGAGCACAAGGCGGAGATCCCGGGCCTTGTGCACGACACCTCCGCCTCCGGGGCCACCGTCTTCGTGGAGCCGATGGGGGCGGTGGAGGCGAACAACGAACTCAAAGTGCTCAAGGCGCGGGAGGAGGCGGAGATCGAGCGGATACTTCTCGCTCTCTCGCACGAGATTGGGGGATTTGCCCAGGAACTCTCGAGAGAATACGGTCTTCTCGTGCAGCTCGACCTCATCTTCGCCAAGGCTTCCCTCGCCATATCGATGAAGGCGGAGATGCCGGACATCTCGGAGAACGGAGCGCTGCGTCTGGTCGCCGCCCGCCACCCGCTGATCGACCCTCACACCGTGGTGCCCATCGACGTCACCCTCGGAGAGAGTTACGACACTCTGGTGATCACCGGCCCGAACACGGGGGGCAAGACGGTGACGCTCAAAACCATAGGGCTGCTCACGCTGATGACGGCGTGCGGCCTGATGCCGCCGTGCGCGGAAGGGAGCCGTTTCCCCGTTTTTGAGCAGGTACTCGCCGATATCGGGGACGAGCAGTCGATCGAGCAGTCGCTCTCCACCTTTTCCGCCCACATGACCCATATCGCGCAGATCCTGCGGGTGGCGGACGAGCACACTTTGGTGCTGCTGGACGAGCTCGGGTCCGGCACCGACCCGGTGGAGGGCGCGGCGCTCGCGACGGCGGTTCTGGAGGCGCTGCGGGCAAAGGGCGCGAAAATCGCCGCCACCACTCACTACGCCGAACTGAAGGCCTACGCGATAGCCACCGACGGGGTGGAAAACGGCAGCTGCGAGTTTGATGTGCAGACTTTGCGCCCCACATACCGTCTGCTGGTCGGGGTACCCGGGCGCTCCAACGCCTTCGCGATCTCCCGCGCACTCGGCCTGCCGGAGGAGGTTCTTCAGAGGGCTGGCGCACTCGTCTCCCGGGACGACCGCCGCATGGAACAGGTGGTGGTGACGATCGACGAGCGCCGGCGGGAGCTGGAACAGTCTTTGGAAGAGGCGCAGGCGAGCCGCGACGAGGCGAAACGCGCGGAAAAAGATGCCGAACGGCGCCTAGCGGAGATGGAAAAGGCCCGGGAAAAGCTGTTGCAAGACGCGGAAAACGAGGCGAGAGCCATCACCGAACGGGCGAGAGCGCAGGCGAGCACGCTGCAAAACGAACTCGAGCGGCTTCGCAGGCAGAGCAAAGAGGGAGACCACGCCGCCGATTCCGCCCGCAGAGAGCTTCGCGCCCGCCTTGACGCGCTGGATGCCGCCGCGTCCCCCGTGCGCGCGGAGGAACCGATAGTGCCCGCCCCGTCCGCCCCCATCGCGGTAGGAGACGATGTGCGGATTCTCTCCATAGATAAGACGGCGACGGTGCTCTCCCTCTCTCAGGACGGCAAGCAGGCGGAGGTGCTCGCGGGAATCATCCGCACGAGGGTTCCGGTGAGCGACCTGCGGCGGGTGGAGAACCCAAAAAAGCCCGCCGGCGGCGTGCGGCAGAAGACCGCTTCCCGCGCCGAGCGTTCCGCCGAGACGGAGGTGGATTTGCGGGGAATGGCGTCGGACGAGGCCGTTCTCACGCTCGACCGCTTTATCGACAACGCGGTGATGGCCGGGCTTTCGCAGATCCGCATCATCCACGGTAAGGGCACCGGCGTGCTGCGCTCGACCGTCTCTCAGCATTTGCGCCGCCACCCGTCGGTGAAGAGTTTTCGTCTCGGCACCTACGGTGAGGGCGAAAACGGGGTCACCATCGCGGAATTGAGGGAATAGACCGCGTGTCGCCGCGACGGCGGGAAAAACCATCGCAAAAAAGTGAGGGAAATACAATGGAAAAGGGAATCCGGTTTTTTCTCGCGTTGTGGGCGGCAAAAGCGGCGGGGACCTGTATGCGTCTTCTCGGAAGGCACGCCACCCATCTGCCCGGGGTGATCGCGCTGAAAATCTGCCCGGATTTTCTCGCGCGGGTGCCCAAGCCCCGGCAAATCATCGGGGTCACCGGAACGAACGGAAAGACGACCGTCTGCAATCTCTTAGACGATATTCTGCCCGACTGCGGCGTCTTTCCGCTCAACAACCGCTACGGAGGCAATGTGCAGGCGGGCATCGTCGCCTGTCTCATCGGGGGTTGCACCGCCTCCGGCCGCATGAAGGCGCAAACCGCGGTGATCGAGATCGACGAGCGCAGCGCGAAACTGATTTTCCCCTATCTGCAGCCGGATGTTCTGGTGGTCACCAACCTGTTCCGCGATTCCATGAAGCGCAACGCCCACGCGGAGTTTATCTTCGATTTGCTGAGCGCCAACATCCCGAAGAAAACCCGCCTTTTGGTCAACGCGGACGATCTCATCAGCAGCCGCCTCGCCCCGGAAAACGAACGGGTCACTTTCGGCATCGCGAGACTCGAAGAGGATTGGAGCGCCCCGCAGAATATCGTGTGCGACATCACCTGCTGCCCGAAATGCGGGGAAAAGCTGTGTTTCGATTATGTGCGGTATAACCACATCGGCAGGGTGCACTGCCCGAAGTGCGGCTTCGCTTCGCTCACTCCGTCTTACGAGATGACGGGCATCTCGCGGGACGAGGGGGTGTTTACTCTGCGCACCCCGCAGGGAGAGGAACGCTATCCGCTTCTCGGAGACAATGTGACCGACTGGTATAACACGCTCGCCGCCGTCGTCGCGCTGAGGGAGTTGGGAATCGCTCCGCAGCGTATAGCCGATTCCATGCGTCATCATCATATCCTGAGCACCCGTTTCGACAAAAGAGAAGCGGGAGGTAAGACGGTGATTCTCCAGCTTTCCAAGGGTCAGAACCCGGTGGGAACCTCACGCGCGCTCGATTTTGTGCGACAGTATCCCGGACGCAAGGCGGTGGTGCTGCTCATCGAGGACGTGCTCGCCATCGGGCATTCTTCCGAGAACACCGCCTGGCTCTACGACGCGGATTTCGAGTTTCTGGCGGGCAGCGGGGTGCGACAGGTGGTGATTTCCGGTGTGCGCGCCCTCGATATCAAGGTGCGGCTGCTGCTCGCCGGGATGCCGGAAGAAACCGTCACCCTCACGGAAAGCGAGACGGCGGCGGCCGACTCCGTGGACCTCTCGGCGGTCGACACCGTTTTTGTGCTGTACCATGCCTACACGCTGAAGCTCGCCGACACCGTTCGCGACCGTTTGCTCGCCCGTCTCGGCGGAGAAAAGAGGGATGCCGAATGACCATAGAGGTGCTGTTTCCGGAGGTCGCCAATCTGTTCGGAGATATGTGCAATATCCGTTATCTCTCCGCCTGTCTGCCGGAGGCCGAGGTGGTGCGCACTCCCCTCGGAGCGATCCCGCACTTTGCGGGGGAAGAGGTGAGCTTTCTCTATATGGGGCCGATGACCGAGCGCGCCCAGTTGCGCGCCGTGACGTCGCTCGCCCCCTATGCGGGGGAACTGCGTTCCCTTATGGAAAGGGGAACTCCGGCGCTGTTCACCGGCAACGCGATGGAGGTGCTGGGCGAAGAGATCGTGCAGGAAAACGGAGAGACCGCCAAGGGGCTCGGCATCCTGCCGGTCAGGGCAACACAGGATCTCTTCCACCGCTACAACGGGCTTGCGATGGGCACTTTCGCCGGCAGCGAGCGCCCGGTGCTGGGCTTCCAGAGCCAGTTCACGGCGCACACCGTTCTATCTCAAAGCACACCGTTTTTGAAGCTCACCCGCGGGCGCGGATTCGAAAACGAGGCGGGCACCGAGGGATTGTACATCGGGAAAACCGTCGCGACCACCCTGCTCGGCCCGCTTCTCATCCTGAATCCCGATCTCACCCGCCGCCTGCTGAAAGCTCTCGGCGCGCCTCCTGTTCCGGCGTACGCGGAAACGGTTGACGCGGCATATGAGGCAAGACTGCGTGAATTCACCCATCTGAAAAAATAATAGCGGTTTTTTGAACCGCCGTAAGTATCAGCCCCCGCCGGGTCTCCGGCGGGGGCTTTTTTTCGGTGGTGCGCTCGGCAATACCTTTTTTGTGCGGAAAATTCCAATCGTTTCCGTTTTTCGCATCAAGAAGTGGGGGTGGGGGGAAATTCTCGCAGAGTACCCAACTCTG
>CAZGXK010000009.1:24363-26225 GCA_964529775.1 uncultured Eubacteriales bacterium | reverse complement strand
CGGGACAACAACAAATTCGTGCTCTGCCGCAGGTGTGTCGCCGCCTGCCGTCAGCAGTATGTGAGTGTGATCGGCGCGAACGACCGCGGCATCGACACGCATATCGGCACCCCGTTTGAGAAACCGCTCAACGACGTCCCCTGTGTTTCCTGCGGGCAGTGCATCGTCGCCTGCCCCACGGGCGCGCTCACCGAGAAGGACGACACCCAGAAGGTGTGGGACGCGCTGGCCGACCCGGATAAATTCGTGATTGTGCAAACGGCGCCCTCGATCCGCGCCACTCTGGGAGAGGCGTTCGGAATGCCCGTCGGAACCAATGTGGAGGGCAAGATGGTGGCGGCACTGCGGCGCTTGGGATTCGACAAGGTGTTCGACACCGATTTCGGCGCCGATCTCACGATTGTGGAAGAGGCCAACGAATTCGTCCAGCGGGTTAAAAACGGCGGCGTGTTGCCGATGATCACCTCCTGCTCGCCCGGCTGGGTCAAATTCGCCGAGTACTATTATCCCGACCAGCTCGACCATCTCTCCACCTGCAAATCCCCGCAGCAGATGGCGGGCGCCGTCTTTAAGACCTATTACGCCGAGAAGGCCGGGCTGGATCCCGAAAAGATTGTCTCGGTCTCGATCATGCCCTGTACCGCCAAAAAATTTGAGGTGGGCAGAGAGAATCAGGCGGCAAGCGGCCTTGCGGACGTGGATGTCGCCCTCACCACCCGCGAGCTCGCCCGCATGATTCAGCGTGCCGGACTGCAGTTTACCTCGCTCCCGGATGAGGATTTCGACGCGCCTCTCGGAGAGGATACCGGCGCCGGCGTCATCTTCGGCGCGACCGGCGGCGTGATGGAGGCGGCGCTGCGCACGGCCAACGACTGGCTCACGGGGGAGGATAACGAGAAGTTTGAATTCACCGAGGTGCGCGGCACCGACAGTATCAAAGAGGCCACTTATTCCATCGCCGGATTGGATGTGAAAGTGGCGGTGGTCAGCGGCATCGGCGGCGCCAACTATGTGATGTCCAAGATCAAGGACGGCACCGCTCCCTGGCATTTCGTGGAAGTGATGTGCTGTCCGGGCGGCTGTGTCAACGGAGGCGGTCAGCCGATTCAGCCCGCGTCTGTGCGCAATTTCACCGATCTCAAAACCATCCGCGCCAAGGCGCTGTATGACCAGGATGCCGGTATGGCGCTGCGCAAGTCGCACCAGTCCCCCGTGATCCAGGAGTTGTACGAGAATTATTTCGACGGCTTCGGCGGCCCCAAGGCGCACCACGCGCTGCACACAAGCTACGTCGAGCGGCCGAAATACCGGTAAAATCCGTCACAGAGGCGTCAAGGGAAGGGGATTTTCACAATCCCCTTCCCTTGAATGCGATTGCTCTTTCAGGGCAGGCCGCATCTGCGCCGCAAGACCGTTTGCCCGATGCCCGCGGCGGTCAAGCCTGATTTTTTTCCTCCTTCTCGCGGACGACGCGGTCGGTCTCCATCTGTACCAGACGCGGCAGCCCGCCGCGCAGCACCGCAAACACCCTGTCGTCCGGCTCGAAGAGCACCAGAGTGCGCCCGTTTTTTCGGCTGTGATAGGTGAAGCACCATGTGGCGCTCTGGGGGGAGTTCGCCGCCATCACCACGCGGTCGTAGGCGGCGGAAAGCCGTTCGGCGGTCACGGGGAGAAGACTCTCGATTTTTTCCCCTCGCACCTGAACCAGACGTTTGCGGCGGCTTTTGCCCACGATACGGTCGATGTCGATGTTCCCGTTGGTGACCGAATACTCCACTTCCCACATCTGCGAGACGATGACTTGCCATATGGCGACAATGCCGCCCGCCATGTCGACCAGTGCAGCGCGCACGCTGCCGGTG
>CAZGXK010000009.1:18079-24353 GCA_964529775.1 uncultured Eubacteriales bacterium | reverse complement strand
ATGCCGCCCGCCACGGTGAGAATCAGGATATAGGGGAGAAAGAAGAGCGCAAGGATGTTGACGAGAACCACCCCGACGACCGCCGCGACGATGATCAGCACCCGCCGCGGCTCCATCTTCTGGGGCACAATCTGCTCCGCAAAATCGTCCATGGAGAACTCACTCCTTTTGCCACGATTATACCACGGTGCGCGAAAAAATGCAATCTTGGAGGCACGGGATTTTGGTTGATGATGGGGGTTAAAAGGGAAGAATATATGACCTATGAAGAGACGGAGCGCCTGACAAAAGGGTTGAAAAGAGCCGGTATGCGGCTGGATCTCCTGGGTATGCGGGCGGCGATGAAGGCGCTTGGGGAGCCGCAGACGGCATTTGATGCCGTCCATGTCGCCGGAACCAACGGCAAGGGTTCCGTGTGCCGGATGCTGGAGGCGATTTTCTCGGCCTTCGGGCTGCGCTGCGGAACCTATACTTCTCCCGCCGTCACCGGGAACCGCGATACGATACGGATAAGCGGGGAACCCATCTCCCGCGAGAGCTTTGCCGAATGCGCCGAGGCAGTGCACCGCGCGGTGCCGCAGGGACTTACCGAGTTTGAATTTATCACGTCGCTCGCCTTCCTCTATTTTGCCCGGGAGCGGGTGGATCTCGCCGTCATCGAGTGCGGCATGGGCGGACGCGACGATGCGACCAACGTGCTGCCCCCGCCCCGCGCCGCGGTCTTTACCCCGATTGCGTTCGACCATACCGCCTTTCTCGGGAGCACCGTCGCCGAGATCGCGCGGGTCAAAAGCGGTATCGCCAAGCCCCCCTGCCCGATGATCTGTGCGCCTACTATGGACACGGATGCCCTCGATGTGCTGATGACTCACGCCGCGCAGGGCGGCCAGCAAGTGGTACTTCCGTCGCCCCCGAGGAATGTCGTGATCGATTCCGCCACTTTGCGGACCCGTTTTGCCATGGGCGATCTTACGGTGACTTTGCCTCTGCTCGGAAGACATCAGGCGGAGAACGCCGTATTGGCCATCGAGACGGCCAAGTCTGTGTTGGGAAACCGATTCGATCTGCCGACCGCCGTGCGGGCGCTCTCGAACGTTGTGGTTCCCTGTAGGCAAGAAGTGATTCAAAGGGATCCTCTCGTGATCGCGGACGGCGCGCACAACCCCCACGGGGTGCATGCCCTATGCGACACGCTGGATGCCCTTGCACTGCCCAAAGTGACACTGGTGATCGGGATGCTGAGGGATAAGGCGGTGAGCCGATGCCTTGCGCTGCTCGCTCCCTTTTGTGAGCGAATGATCTGCACCACCCCGGTCTGCCCCGACCGCGCGCTGGAGGCATCGCGGCTCGCCGAGCTTGCCGAGCCGCTTGGGGTACCCGTCGCAGTGCAGGTCGATCTCGCGCTCGCACTGCGGCAGGCGCTTGAGACATCTCGTGGCCGGCCGGTGGTGGCGGCGGGGTCGTTTTACACCGCCGGTCCTGCCCGAAGACAGCTCATGCGCTGAGAGACGCTTTTGCCCTTTGACCGGCCACCGGGTATGAGAACAACACCGAAAAAAGGCCTCCGCGCCAACCTTTTCCGTCTGCCGGCGGAGATTTTTTGCGGTATGTCCGTTATCCTGTCACAAGAGGAGGAGAGACGCGTTGGAACGCTATGTGGGGGAAAACACTCCGAAACTCGGATTCGGACTGATGAGACTGCCGAAACTCCCCGGAGGGGAGATCGACATCGAGACGACCAAGCAGATGGTCGACGCGTTTATGTCGGCTGGGTTTACCTATTTCGATACCGCCTACGTCTATGACGACGGAGGGTCTGAGAGGGCCGCCAAAGCGGCTTTGGTGGAGCGCTATCCGAGAGAGAGCTATACGCTGGCGACTAAGCTCTGCGCCTGGATGGGAGAGCCTTCCGAGCGCGCGGCGAAAGCACAGTTTGCCACCAGCCTCGAGCGTACCGGGGCGGGGTATTTCGATTACTACCTGCTTCACGCCCTGCAGCGCAGCAATTACCGGCTGTATGATACGTTCGGCCTATGGGATTTTGTCCGTGAGCAGAAGGAAAAGGGGCTGATTCGGCACATCGGTTTCTCGTTCCACGCCGATGCGCCGCTTTTGGAGGAACTGCTCACGGCGCACCCGGATGTGGATTTTGTGCAGCTGCAGATCAACTACGCCGACTGGGACAACCCGGGAGTGGAGGCCGCTCAATGCTATGAGATCGCTCGCCGCCACGGCAAACCCGTGGTGATTATGGAACCGGTGAAGGGGGGAGCGCTCGCGGATCCCCCGCCAAAGGTGCGGGAGATTCTGGACAACGCTAACCCCAATGTTTCCCCCTCTTCCTGGGCACTGCGCTTTGCGGCGTCGCTGGACGGGGTGATCACGGTGCTCTCCGGGATGTCCCGACCCGACCAGATGGCGGATAATCTGGCCACAATGAGCCCATTTTGCCCGCTCTCTGAACGGGAGAGGGAGGTAATCGCGAGGGCGCGGCAGGCGCTTAAAGAGGACACCGCCATCCCCTGCACCGCCTGCCATTACTGCACGGTCGGCTGCCCGATGAACATTCCCATCCCGGAGATTTTTTATGTGAGCAATCATCAGCGGGGCAATCCCGCTTTTCGCGGGAAACGGGAATACACCATCGCGACCGAGGGGCGCGGCAAGGCGTCCGACTGTATCTCGTGCGGGCAGTGTGAGGATGCCAGCCCCCAGCAGATTCGTGTGCCGGCGTTTTTCCGCTACTGGGCCCAACCTTTTTAACGGGAATAACCCGCCGCCTGCTACGCCGGCCCGGGAAAGGGGGATAGGCGCATGGGTGCCCCTGTGCTGACGGTTGTGGTGCCGTGCTACAACGAGGAGGAGGTACTGCCGGTCACCGCGCCGCTTTTTAAGGAGGAGCTGCGGCATTTGATCTCCCTTGGGAAGATTGCCGAGAGCAGCAGGGTACTGTTTGTGGACGACGGCTCGAAAGACGGCACCTGGCAGGTGATTTCGGAGCTCGCCAAACAGGATGCGCTGTTTACCGGCATCGCGCAGAGCCGCAACCGGGGTCATCAAAACGCGGTTCTCGCCGGCCTGATGGAGGCTAAAGACGCGTGTGACATCACCATCAGCATCGACTGCGACGGGCAGGACGATGTCACCGCGATGGAGGCGATGGTGGACGCCTATGCCGAAGGGTGCGACATCGTCTACGGGGTGAGGGACAACCGCGACACCGACACCTTCTTTAAGCGTGCTACCGCGCAGAGCTTTTACAAGCTGCTGCGCGGCATGGGGGTGGAGGCGGTGTACAACCACGCGGATTACCGCCTGGTGAGCAGCAAGGCCCTGGAGGCCTTCTCCGGCTTTAAGGAGGTCAATCTCTTTTTACGCGGTCTGTTCCCGCTGGTGGGGTATAAAAGCACCTGCGTGTATTACCGCCGCACCGAGCGCATGGCGGGACAATCCCACAACCAGCTTTCCAAGATGGTCTCGCTCGCGGTGGACGGCATCACCAGTCTCTCGGTCAAACCCATCCGCCTGATTTCGATTTTGGGATGCGTGGTGGCCGTTTTAAGTTTTATCGGGATTATCTGGACGCTGGTGAGCCATTTTCTCGGCAGCACCATCACGGGGTGGGCGTCCACCGTCTGCATCCTCTGTTTCGTGGGGGGAGTGCAGATGCTCAGCCTCGGCGTGGTGGGGGAGTACATCGGCAAGATTTACCTTGAAGTGAAGGCCCGCCCGCGGTATATCATCGCAAGGCGCACCGGGGAAGACGGGCCTGTTTGCCCGCAGAACGGGGAGGGAAATCGGAATGATCCGGACGGAACCTGAGGAGGCGCTGGGCACCGTTTCCCCGCAAACGCCGGACAATTCACCCGATTCACGGGAAGAACGGCGCGCTCTGCGAAGGGCACGCGCGGGCGAGCGGATCCGCCGCTTTGAGGAGAGCGCCCAAAACAGCCGGAGGATGCTGGTTTTTTGTCTGCTGTCTGTCTGCGTATTCGGCCTGGCCGCGCACGCTTACGGTTTTCTGAACGGTAATTTTTCCCACGACGTCCTGAACGCCTTGTATGCCGATGCGGGGGAGGAAGCCTGGAAAAGGACTCTCGGGCGTATCTTTGTGCCGCCTTACCGCGCGGTCACCCGCGGCGGGCTGGCACTGCCGTGGCTGATCGGGCTGCTGTCTCTTGTGTATGTGGGGGTCGCCGCTTTTCTGGTGGTGAAGACTTTCCGAGTGGAGAACAAGCTCACCGCCGCTCTCATCTGCGGGGTGATGGTGACCAACGTCACGTTCACCGCGGTGACGGCCACCTATATCTACGAGTTGGATTTTGATATGCTCGCGATGCTGCTGGCGGCGGCGGCCGCTTTTCTCTGGGAAAAATGGCGGCATCCCCTGAGCATTTTGCCGGGAGCGGTGCTCATTATGCTCTCGATCGGGCTGTATCAGAGCTATCTCTCGGTGGCGGTGACCGTGATGCTGATCTGTTCGGTGCTGGCGCTGATGAACGGGGACGGCTTTAAGAAGGTGATGCTTCACGGCCTGCAGGGGATAGTCACCCTGGGCGCCGGGGGTGCGCTTTATGCGGTCGCCTGCGAGATCTCCACCGCTGTCACGGGGATCGCCCTCACCCGGCGCACCAATGTATTTCTGGGAGAAGGGGTCAATTACCTGAAGCTGTTCGGGGAGAGCTATCAAAACTTTTTCCAAAAAATATGGAATACCTCTCTGCTCCCGAAGGCGCTTATCGGGACGATCAATGTTCTGGGTCTCGCAGTCATCGGCTTCGCGGTGTTGTATACCCTGTTTCTCAACCGGCGCATGACGGTTCCCGCCAAGATTCTCATGGCGGTTTTGCTTCTGCTCGTTCCCTTTGCGATGAACCTGACCTATGTGCTCGCGCGCGGGTATATCCACGATTTGATGCTGTACGGCATCTGGTTTGCCTATATTCTTGTGCTGCTGTTCGCCTCCCGGATATGCGGGGAGGGCGGGATTTCCCGGGGTATCCGTAAGGCCGTCCGATGGGCGAGTGTCGCCTGTGTGAGTATCCTGCTGGTCAGCAATATCGTGGTCTCCAACACCGCTTACCTCAAGAAGGATCTCGAACAAAAATCCACGCTCTCCCTGATGACCCGCGTGGTCTCCCGCATGGAAGACCGGGAAGATTACCTGCCCGGGCAGACGCCGGTCTGTTTTATCGGCAACAGTCCGCTGTATCAGACGATCCCGGGATTTGAGAATGTCGCGGATGTGACCGGCCTCGGCTGGAATAACGCGATAGCCCAGGATTCTCCGTACTGGTATTACAACACCTATAAAGCTTATTTCCGATATGTTCTCAATACCCCGGTGACTATCTGTACGGATGAGCAGCATAATGAGCTGATGGCGCGGGACGAGGTTCGGGCGATGCCGGCCTATCCCGCCGGAGACTGCATGGCGATGGTCGACGGCGTTTTAGTGGTCAAGATGGGGTAGAGCGCAAAAAATGCCCCGCCGAAACCGGCGGAGAGACAGGGCAGGTTTTTGAACGGGGGAGGGGATGCCTTTGAGCCTTTGCCGCGTCACCCACACCATAGGGCCGTGGTTTGACCATGCATCGCGCGCACTGATTCTGGGGAGTATTCCCTCACCGGCATCACGGCGGGCCGGCTGTTACTATGCGCATCCGCGCAACCGCTTCTGGCCCGTGCTCGCACTGATTTTTGAGGAGGACGAGCCGCGCACCGCCGAAGAACGGCGGGACTTTGCCCGCCGTCATCATATCGCGCTGTGGGATGTGTTGAATTCCTGCGAGATCGAGGGCGCGAGGGACGACAGCATTTCCCGCCCGGTGCCGAACGATGTGATGCTCCTTCTGCGGAGCGCGCCGATTGATGCCGTTTTTACCACCGGACAAAAAGCGTATTCGCTGTATCGCAGACTGCTCTATCCGAAAACGGGAAGAGAGGCGTATGCCCTGCCTTCCCCGAGCCCCGCGAACGCCGGAGCTACTCTCTCGGCGCTGGCGCAGGCCTATGCGCCGATTCGGGAGGTATGCCGATAAGGCGGAGGATTACATCACCAGAGCGGAGAGCTCTTTCAGGCAGTCTGCACAGATGTTGCGCCCCTTGAAAGTGGTGATGCTCTTGGCGCTTCCGCAGAGGATGCAGGCGGGCTGGTATTTGCGCAGGATAACGGTGTTGTCCTCGATAAACAGCTCCAGAGAATCCCCCGGCGTGATCTCCAGTGTGCGGCGAAGCTCCTTGGGGATGACGACCCTTCCCAGTGCGTCGATCT
>CAZGXK010000009.1:2940-18069 GCA_964529775.1 uncultured Eubacteriales bacterium | reverse complement strand
CGATCTGCCGTACAATGCCAAGCGGTTTCATACATCCATGCCCCCAGATTTTCGGAATATTCCTATTTTACCAAATTTCACCTGAACTGTCAAATCGGCCGTTTTCGGTTCAAAAGACAGATCCCGTGAGGCGAATGGTCTGTATCGCCCGCGAAATGGGAGACATCCCTTTGGCGGGCGATATTATTCGCGCATATTGGCTTTGATGGAGAGCGCGTATTCGCTGGGGGACATTCCCGTCTGGCGCTTGAAATAGCGGGAAAAATAGTGCACCGACGTGTAACCGAGCCGGTCGGCGATCTGGGTGACGTTGCCGTCCCCTTCCCGAAGCATCCGCTTGGCGCGCTCGATTTTCAGACGGCGGTAGTATTCCATCACCCCGTACCCGGTGACCGTTTTGAAAATGATTTTCAGGTTGGTGGCGCTCTGCGCGGAGAAATAACAGACGTCCGCGAAAGTGAGTTTGTCGGTGAGGTGATCTTCCATAAAGGAGACCACCCGGTCCACGAGATCCCGCTCGGAGCGCTGCTTGGCGCTGGAGGAGATCTTGGGCGAGGGGCGTTGCCGCTCTCCTCTCCGCCGCAGGTTGATGAGAAGCTGTTCCAGCAGCAGCACGACCATCTCCTGTGCCGCAAAAGGGATTTTTCCCCTGCGTCGGGCGGAGGCGCCACCGCCAGGCGGAGGAGCGGCCGCCCTCGCCTCTTTCACCATGCGGGCCACCAGCTGCCTCTCCGCTTCGGTGCACCGGAAGGTGTGCGAATCCTGTCCGATGAGGGCGGGGGAGACGCATTCAAAGAAGGCGACTACCAAATTGGGGGCGGTGGAACCGTTTGCCGAGAGACGGAATCCGTCTCCCGGACACACCAGCACCGCGTCCCCCTGGCGTATGCGGCAGCGTGCGTGATCGGTGACCACCTCGAGATCGCCCTTGTCCACATACAGCAGTTCCCAGCAGGGGTGATGCCCGCCCTGATACGCGATTCCTCTCGGGTACTCGCGATACTGCACCGAGCGCAGACAATTCACCGTCATTTCCCGAGGAGAGTTGGGATGGGATTCCATGGGCATACCTCCCACTTCAGGCGATGCCGCACCGGGGCGGCTCGCGGATGACCACGGCATAAAACAGGCGCCGTGGCGCTCTTCGGTCAGATCAGATCGTTTTGCACAAACACGGATTTTCCGCCCTGCATATACAGGCGCGGCACCCGCTTGCCGACCGCGCACACCAGCTCGTAATGGATGGTGCCGGACCAGGCGGCGACGATTTCCACCGGGAGAAAACTCTCCCCGCTTTGCCCGAAAGCGGTGGCGATGGACCCGCTCTCCACATCCGAAATCCCGGTGACGTCGAGCATACACTGGTCCATGCATACCCTCCCGCGGATGGGCGCTCGTTTTCCGTGGACCAGCATATAGGCACCGTCTTCCACTCTGCGGGTATAGCCGTCCGCGTACCCGATCGGAACGGTGGCGAGGTCTGTGCCGCGTGAGGCGGTGAAGGCGCGCCCGTAGCTGACAAAGGAACCCTCGGGAACCGTTTTCACCTGAGAAACGCGGGTGCGAAGAGACATCACCGGGCGCAGAGGCAGAAGCTTCCTAAGGGAAGGCTCGGGGTACAGTCCATACAGAATAATGCCGGGGCGAACCATATCCATGTGCATTTCGGGGAAACGAAGCGTGGCGGCACTGTTGCAGCAGTGACAAAGCGGGAAGGCGATCCCCCGCGCCTGTAATTCACTCAGCATTCCGGTAAAACGGGCGTATTGCGCGCGGGTAAAGGCGTCGCTCTCTTCGGTGCATTCGTCCGCCACGGCAAAGTGGGTGAAGACCCCGTCCGCCCTCAGGCCGGGCAACCGGCAGACGGAGGTGATTTCGTCCGCCGCCGCATCGCCCGGCGACTGGCAGAAAAATCCCACTCGGGACATACCGGTGTCGAGCTTGAGGTGCACCGGCAGGGTCACACCCGCACGGACGGCGGCCTCGCTGAGCGCCTTGGCGTGGGGCAGGGAGATCACCGTTTGGGTGATGCCGTGGCGCACGAGCGTCTCGGTTTCTTCGGGCGGAGTGTAGGAGAGAATGAGCAGGGGCAGGGTGATTCCTGCCTTGCGCAGCTGCAGCGCCTCGTCGAGATTCGAGACGGCGAGCCAGTCCGCCCCCGCATCGCTGAACGCCTTCGCGGTCAGCTGGGCGCCGTGGCCGTACGCATCGGCCTTGACCACCGCCATCACCCGGCAATCTGGTCGCAGAGCGGAGCGAACCGCCTGAAAATTTGCGGATAAGGCGTCGAGGTCGATCTCCGCCCAGGTGCGTTCCAGCCAGTGTTTCACGCTGAACCCCCCTTGGTTTTCCGTTGCATTTATTATACCGAAAATTTCAAAAATTTCAACCGTCCGAGGGCGGGAAAAGACCCCGCCGTCAGACGGCCGACGGCGGGGATGTCCTTCCGTTGAGATCCTACCGCTTTTTCGGCGGGAGAAAATCAGTATTGCATATCGTCAAAGGGAATGCCCCGGCGGTAGCGTTCCTCCGGGGTGTCGTCCGAATGAAAACAGCCCAGACTACTCCGGAAGCGCACGGGAGCCGCCCACTCGACCGCGTTTTTCAGGAGCCGTTGGATGTGCGGGTTGTGATAGGTGGGATAAGTTTCGTGCCCGGGCTGCATATAGACGATTTTGCCCGCTCCGCGGTGAAACGTGCAGACGCTGCGGAAAATCTCACCTCCGCGGAACCAGCCGCCGTACACCACCGCATCCGGGTTCGGAATATCGAAAGCTTCCCCGTACATTTCCTCCCGCTCCAGTTCAAACATCGCCGGAACACCCCGGGAGATGGGGTGAGACGGGTCCATGCACCACAGCCTCTCGAAATCGGGTTCACGCCAGCGAAGGGAACAGGTGGTGCCCATCAGCAGCCTAAACGGCTTGGAATAATGGCTGGAATGCAGGGCGATAAACCCCATCCCCGCCAGCACGCGGTCCGCCACTTTGCGCGCAAGCTCATCGGGAATCCTCTCATGTCCCATATGCCCCCACCAGACCAGGACGTCGGTGTCTTCGAGCACCTCGTCGCTCAGCCCGCAGAAGGGCATATCCAGAGTGGCGACCCGCACGCGCACGGTGTCGGACGCCAGCGCGTCGCGTATCGCGCCGTGCAGACCGTTCGGATAGACCGCCTTCACGGCGTCTTCCTTATCGTGGATGTTTTCGTTGAATAATGTGACGCGGATCATGCGATCATCTCTCCTCTCACTTATGCCCAGAACATCTTTTCCTGCGGGGGATCCAGGGCGATGACGTCGCGCAAAAAGGCCACCGCCTTCTCCAGCCCCTCGTTGACCGAGAGCAGAGCGTCTTCGTGCTCAATGCTCACCGTACGGTCGTAGCCGATCATTTGCAGAGTGGAAACGATGTCTTTCCAGTAGGCGGTATCGTGCCCGTAACCGATGGTGCGGAAAATCCACGAGCGCTCGGCGACTTTCTCAAACGATTTGGTATCCAACACACCGTTGACGGCGCTGTTTTGCCGGTCGATGCGGGTGTCCTTCGCGTGGACGTGGTACACGGCGCCGCCGAGGCTCTTCAGGGCCGCCACCGGGTCAATGCCCTGCCAGATGAGATGGCTCGGGTCAAAATTGGCGCCGATAGCGCTGCCCACCGCCTCGCGCAGGCGCAGCAGTGTCTCGGGGTTGTATACGCAAAAACCGGGGTGCATCTCCAGAGCGATGCGTCGCACGCAGTAGGAAGCGGCGATCGCAACCGCCTCGCGCCAGTAGGGGATCAGCACCCGCTCCCACTGCCACTGCAGCACCTGCGGGTAGTCGTCCGGCCACGCGCAGGTGACCCAGTTTGGATGCTTGGATGCGGCACAGTCCCCGGGGCATCCCGAGAAAGTGACGACCGTGTCCACTCCGAGCTCCTGAGCGAGCTGACAGGTTTCCACAAAAATGCGGTGGTCGCGCTGCGCGCGGTCGCGGTCGGGATGAACCGGGTTGCCGTGGCAGGAGAGGGCGCAGATTTCCAGTTCATACTTTGCGAGGAGATCTTTCAGCTCTTTCACCGCGCCGGATGAGTGCAGCAGCCGCTGCGGGTTTAAGTGGTTTTCGTTGGTGTATCCCCCCGCGCCGAGCTCCACGCTCTGCACCCCGAGCGTGTGCAGATACTCGAAAGCCTTCTCGGCGGATTGATTTTGCAGTGGTACCGTGAGCACACCGATTTTCATATCGCCATGTTCCCCCTTGTGAAAAGAATGGTCGTCCGCTATCATTATATCCCCAAAGGGGAGAAGATGTCAACCCCGAAGCAGCGCGCGGGCCGCTTCCATCTGGCTGTCGTCGGGGGGCTTGACGTCTGCGAGAGAATAAGGAATGCCGAGCTTTTCCCATTTGTACACCCCCATCGTGTGATAGGGGAGAGCCTCCACCTTTTCCACGGTGGGCAGGGTGGAGGCGAAGCGGGCGATGGCGCTGAGCTCTTCCGGCTGGTCGGTCAGCCCCGGTACCACGACATGGCGGAGCCAGAGCGGGATGCCCTTTTCCGCGCAGAAGCGGGCGCACGCCAGAATACGGCGGTTGTCGCTGCCGGTCAGTTCGCGGTGGAGATGGGGGGAGAATGCCTTGATATCCAGCATCACAAGATCGGTGAGAGAGAGCAGGCGCTCAAAATCGCCCAGGAAAGGTTCGCTTTGGGTGAACGGTTCACCCGCGGTGTCCAGCGCCGTGTGTACCCCGTGCGCCTTCGCGAGCGAGAACAGCCTGATAACGAAGGGAAGCTGCAGCATCGGTTCTCCGCCGCTCACTGTGATGCCTCCGTGGCTGTGATGTTCCCCCCAGTACGCGCGGCAGCGCCACGCTTTTTCGAAGACCTCTTCCGCCGACATCTCCCGCCCCGTATTTTGGCTCCAGGTATCCGGGTTGTGGCAGTATCGGCAGCGCAGACGGCATCCCTGCAAAAAGACGACATACCGCACCCCCGGCCCGTCCGCGGTGCCGAAGCTTTCCAGGGAGTGCACTCTGCCCGATACGCTACACATGATCGTGGCAGGTGCGGGCGAGCACATCCAGCTGCTGCTCGCGGGTGAGATCGATGAATTTCACCGCATAACCGGACACACGGATGGTGAAATTGGCGTATTCCGGTTTTTCCGGATGTTCCATCGCGTCGATCAGCTTCTCTTTCCCGAACACGTTGACGTTCAAGTGGTGCCCTCCCTGGGCAAAATACCCGTCGAGAATGTTCACGAGATGAGAGGTTCTCTCGGAATCGCTGCTGCCGAGCGAGAGCGGATGGATGGTTTGAGTATTGGAGATCCCGTCCAGCGCCAGTTCGTAGGGAATTTTGGCGACCGAGTTGAGAGAGGCGAGCAGACCGCTTTGCTCGGCACCGTAGCTCGGATTGGCGCCGGGGGAAAGGGGCTCTCCCGCTTTGCGCCCGTCCGGCAGAGCGCCGGTCGCCTTGCCGTACACCACGTTGGATGTGATGGTTAAAAGAGAGGTGGTCGCCTGCGCTCCGCGGTAGGTGGGATGGCTGCGCACCCGCTCCAAAAAGCTGCGCAAAACCCACACGGCGATCTCGTCGGCGCGGTCGTCGTCGTTGCCGTACCGAGGGAACTCACGCTGGGGGGCGAAATCCACCGCGAGGTTGTTCTCGTTTCGTATCACCCTGACCTTTCCGTAACGGATGGCGGAGAGCGAATCCACCACATGAGAGAAACCCGCGATGCCGGTTGCAAAAGTACGCCGCACGTCGGTGTCGATGAGCGCCATCTGCGCCGCCTCGTAATAGTATTTGTCGTGCATCGCGTGGATGAGATTTAACGTGTTGACGTACAGTCCGGCGAGCCAATCCATCATCCGCTCAAATTTTGCGATTACCTCGTTATCATCGAGGTATTCTCCCGTGACCGGCTGAAGGGCGGGGCCGACCTGTTCGCCGGTTTCTTCGTCCACTCCGCCGTTGATCGCGTACAGCAGACATTTCGCGAGATTGACCCGCGCGCCGAAAAACTGCATCTGCTTTCCCGTCTGTGTGGCGGACACGCAGCAGCAAATGGCGTAATCGTCTCCCCAGACGGGGCGCATGATCTCGTCGTTTTCATACTGGAGGGAACTGGTGCGCACAGAAAGAGACGCCGCGTACCGTCTGAAGGGCTCCGGAAGGCGGGGAGAGTAGAGTACCGTGAGGTTGGGTTCGGGGGCGGGACCCATATTTTCCAGGGTGTGGAGAAAGCGGAAATCGGTTTTGGTCACCATGTGTCGGCCGTCCACGCCTATTCCCGCCATCGAGAGAGTGACCCACACCGGGTCCCCGCTGAACAACTGGTTGTAGGAGGGAGTGCGTGCGAATTTTACCATGCGGAATTTCATCACCAGATGATCGATGAGTTCCTGTGCGCCGTCCTCGTCCAGCAGACCCCGTGCCATATCCCGCTCGATGTAAATATCCAGAAATGCCGAGATTCTCCCCACGCTCATCGCGGCGCCGTTTTGCGTCTTAATGGCTGCGAGATACCCGAAATACAGCCATTGCGCCGCTTCGCGGGCGTTTTCGGCGGGGCGGGAGATATCGAATCCGTAGCTTTGAGCCATCTTTTTCATATCGTTCAGTGCGGCGATTTGACGGCTCACTTCTTCGCGCAGACGGATGACCTCGTCGCTCATGACTCCGTCCCCGATCTCGTCCAAATCGCGGCGCTTTTGAGCGAGGATGCGGTCCACGCCGTACAGCGCCACCCGCCGGTAATCGCCCACAATCCGTCCGCGACCGTAGGAATCGGGAAGACCGGTGATGATTTTATTGTGGCGGGCCCTTTTCATCTCGGGAGTATAGGCGTCGAACACCGCCTGATTATGGGTTCTGACGTATTTGGTGTAGATCTTGTGTATTTCCGGGGAGGGGGTGTAGCCGTAAGTTTCGCACGCCTTCTCCGCCATGCGAATCCCGCCCTGCGGCATAAAGGCGCGCTTGAGCGGTTTGTCGGTCTGCAATCCCACAATTTTTTCGAGATGCTCGGACCCTTCGCCCATGTAGGCGGCTCCGTAAGCGGTCAGCGAGGAGACCACTTCCGTCTCCATATCCAGCACGCCGCCTTTCTCCCGCTCACGTTTTTGCAGCGACTGCAACAGGTCCCACAGCGCTTCGGTAGAAGGGGACGGCCCTTTGAGGAAAGATGCGTCTCCGTCGTAAGGGGTATAGTTGCTCTGGATAAAATCCCGTGTGTCGATGATTTCCCGCCACACTCTTCCCCGAAAGCCGTCCCACGCTGTGCTCATGACTGCCCGATCTCCTTTTTCGCTTGGTCTCGACTTTTTTATTATAACAATATCATGTGGCTGTGTCAAGCAAAATATACAATATCTTGTGCTTTTTGCCGGTTACAGTTTTGACACCATCACTTTTCCCGAAGCGTTCATAAATACCTTGATTTTTTTGCGCCATTTTGGTATACTTTATGTTGGAATCGTACAAATCGTATCGAAGGAGGCCTACCTTATGGAGAACAGGCAAAAGGAAATCCGTGCGTCGTCGAATCGGAGCATTCGCATCAACATCATCCCAGGTCATTTCGCGACCAACCACTCGCACGTCAACTATTATGTGGATCTCACCTCGCTGAAGTGCCGGCAGAGGTCTTCCCGGGCGGCGGCAGAGGAACTTGCCAAGCGGTTTATGACCACCACCCCCGTGGACACCATCATCTGTCTGGAGGGCACCGAGATGGTGGGCGCCTTTATGGCGGAAGAGCTGTCCCGCCCGGGCGGAATGAGCCTGAGCGAGGGCAACGACATCGCCGTGCTCACCCCGGAAACCAATTCCAACAATCAGATGATTTTCCGCGACAATATGCAGGATATGGTGTGGAACAAACACGTGCTGCTGCTCATCGCCTCCGCCTCCACGGGTAAGACCATCAACCGCTCTCTGGATTGTCTGCGCTACTACAACGGTCAGCTGAGCGGCGTGGCGGCACTGTTCAGCGCGGCGCCCGAGGTGGCGGGCATCAAGGTGGAATCCATTTTTACGGCGGACGATCTGCCGGGTTACATCAACGCTCTTTCTACCGATTGCCCGATGTGCCGGGAGGGTCGGAAGATCGACGCCCTTGTCAACAGTTTCGGGTATTCCCGGATATAAGCGCGTCGTTTGACCAACGACCGGGAGGGACACATCCTTTCCGGCCGTTTCGCGGTATGGCGGGCATTTGATGGGCACGGCGCTCTCCGGACGCGCAAAAAGCGGGGAATCGGTTGACAACCTTGCGGTCTGTGTGATAGTATGTTACCGTGTTATCATCTTAAAGTGAGGGAGAGACAGTATGACCCGCAACCACCGCACCACGCCCCCGGGCACCAAAGATCTGCTTCTGGAGGAATCTCTGGCGCGCAGAGAGGCGCAGGAGGCTTTAAGCGCCCTGTTCCGCAGCCGGGGATTTTCCGAGGTGATGACGCCTGGGCTGGAGTATCTCGATGTGTTTACGGGATCGCAGCCGGTGGAGAGTATGTACAAGTTGACCGACAGCCAGGGCCGGCTGCTGGTGATGCGTCCGGATTCCACCCTGCCGATCGCGCGCATGGCGGCGAGTCGGCTCGCTTTCGCCCCCAGACCGCTGCGGTTTTTTTACGCTCAGGATATCTACCACAGGCATCCGGGACTGACCGGCCGGTCCGACCAGGAATTTCAGGCAGGCGTGGAGCTGATCGGAGCCTCCGGTTTGCGCGCCGACCTTGAGATGATCTCGCTCGCGGCTCAGGCGCTGTCGGAAACGGTGGGAGAGGCGTTCCGCATCGAGATCGGGCATGTGGAATTCTTCCGCTCGCTCATCGCCTCATTACACACCGACGAGGAAACCGAAGCGGACATCCTCGACCATATCGAGGAGAAAAATTACGCTTCCCTGGGCGACCTGCTCGACCGTTTGCCCCAAAGTGAAACGGTGGACGCAATCCGTCGTCTTCCCCGTTTGTTCGGCGGGGAAGAGGTTCTTGCCTCGGCGCGGGAGCTGGCCGGAGAACGGGAGGAACGGCAGGCGCTCGCCTATCTCGCGTCACTCTACGATTTGCTCGGAGAGCTGGGGCTTTCCCGCCATATCATGCTGGATCTCGGAATGTGGCAGCGCAACGAGTACTACACCGGCGTGATTTTCCGGGGATATATCGAGGGGAGCGGGGAGGTGGCGCTCTCCGGAGGCCGGTACGACACCCTGCTCCGGCGTTTCGGCGCCGACTGCCCCGCCACCGGGTTTGCCATCAATATGAACGCGGTCACATCGTGGCTGCAGCGCAGGGGAAAGATATCGCCGCCGCCTCCTCCGCAGGTGTTGGTTTACGCGCACGACGGCTGCGAAGCGAGGGCGCTGGAAAGGACACACTCCCTTGTCGCGGAGGGGATCCGCGCGGAATACGCGGTGCAGCGGGATTGGGACGAGGCAAAGCGGTACGCCGAGGCAAAGGGGATCGGCCGGATTGTGACGGTCTCTCCTGCCGGGGAGCGTGAAGAGAAACTGGCGGGAAAGGAAACCGATGGCGCATGAGCACAACATCACTGCGGATTGCCCTCACCAAGGGAAGGCTGGAAACCGATACCGTTTCGCTCTTTGAGCACATGGGGCTGCCGGTGGATGCGGTCCGAAACAAGGGAAGACGCCTGATTCTGCCGGTCGGCGAGAGCCTGGAGATCGTGCTCGCCAAGGCCGCGGATGTGATCACCTATGTGGAGCACGGGGCGTGCGACATCGGTGTGGTCGGAAAAGACACCATCGCCGAGAGCGGCGGAAGATTTTTTGAAGTGCTTGATTTGGGTTTCGGCCGCTGCTTTTTCGCGGTCGCCGCTCCCAAGGGCAGGGAATTGTTCGGAGTTCACAGGGAGATCACGGTGGCGTCGAAATATCCGAATATCGCCCGCCGGTATTTTGAGCGCCGGGGGATGGATGTGTCGATCATCAAAATCGAGGGCTCGGTGGAGCTTGCCCCGCTCATCGGTTTGAGCGACGGCATCGTCGATATCGTGGAAACCGGGGCGACCCTTCGGGAAAACGGGTTGGAAGTGGTGGACAGGGTGATGGATATTTCGGCCCGGGTAATCGTGAATGTGGCGGCGATGAAACTGAGAAAGCGGGAAATCGAGTCGCTTATCGCCCGCATGGAACAGGCTTTGAAGAAAGGTGACGAGATATGCTGACCATTGTCAGGGCGGACGGCAGCGCGGAATGGGATCTCCTTTCCCGTCTGTCTCTGCGCGGCGGGGAAGCCGATCAGCAGGTGAGCGCCGCGGTATCCGAGATTGTGCGGGCGGTGCGCGAGCGCGGGGATGAGGCGGTGCGCGAATACACCGCCCGTTTTGACGGGGTGGATGCCCCGATACGCGCCGTGGACCGCGACGAGATGAAGGAGTTGGCGTCGGGGTGCCGAGGGGAGGTCTACGGCGCGCTGTGCCGCGCCGCGGAAAATATCCGCGATTTTCACGCCCGGCAAAAGCAGCAGAGCTGGATGGTCACCGGGGAAGACGGCACCGTGATGGGGCAGCGGGTGAGAGCGCTTAAAAGAGTGGGAATCTATGTTCCGGGCGGGACCGCCGCTTATCCGAGTTCGGTGCTGATGAATGCCATTCCCGCCCGTATTGCCGGCGTGGAGGACATCGTGATGGTCACGCCCCCCGCCAAGGGGGGAGGGTGTCTCCCCGATGTGATGGCGGCGGCGTATATCGCCGGAGTGGATTGTGTTTTCTTCTGCGGGGGGGCCCAGGGAGTGGCCGCACTCGCCTATGGTACCCGAACGGTTCCAAAGGTGGACAAAATCGTGGGGCCGGGCAATATCTTTGTCGCGACGGCCAAACGCATGGTGTACGGGGCGGTGGACATCGATATGATCGCGGGACCGAGCGAAATTCTGATTCTTGCCGACGAGAGCGCGAACCCCAGATATCTCGCCGCGGATTTGATGTCTCAGGCCGAGCACGACCCGATGGCGTCCGCCGTGCTCATCACGACCGACGGACGGGTGGCGGAACAGACCGCCGAAGAGATTGAGCGGCAGCTCCCCGCTCTGTCCCGCCGCTCGATTGTGCGGCGTTCGCTCGACGACTACGGTGCCGCCATTGTCTGCCGCGATATGGACGAGGCGGTGGCGTTTGCGAACCGTCTCGCCCCCGAGCACCTCGAAGTGATGGCGACAGATCCGATGTCCTTTATCGGGCGGCTGGACAATGCGGGGTCGGTTTTTTTGGGGCCGTACGCCCCCGAGCCTCTCGGAGATTACTGCGCCGGGCCGAATCATGTGCTCCCCACCGGAGGCACCGCCCGCTTTTTCTCCCCTCTCTCGGTGGACAGCTTCGTCAAAAAATCAAGTTTCCTCTATTATCAGCGTGAGGCCCTTCAAAAGGCGAAGGACGATATTGTCACCCTGGCCGGCGCCGAGGGACTGACAGCCCACGCCAACGCCATTGAAGTGCGTTTTGAGCCGCTGGACGAGGGGTGATCCGAAAAATGTATACCTTGTGCCCCAAAGCTGCTCACCTGTCCCCGTATACTCCGGCGGAGGGCCATTACCGTATCCGCATGGACGCGAACGAGTCCTTTTTGCTCCCCACCGAGGCCGACTGCGAAACCATCGGGGAAGTGCTGAGCGCGCTGCCGTTCAACCGTTATCCCGATCCTCTCGCATCCGCCCCCGTGCGGGCGTTTTCCGGGCTGTACGGGGTGGACAGCGGCCTTGTGACCGCGGGAAACGGCTCGGACGAACTGATCTCCCTCATCCTCTCGGTGTTTCTTCAAAAAGGCGAAACGGTGCTCACTTTGGAGCCGGATTTTTCCATGTACCGCTTTTATACCGGCATCACCGAGACCCCGTGCGTCACTCTGCCCAAGGAGGACGATCTGCACATCGACGTGGATGCGGTTCTCCGGGCCGCCGAGAGGCATAAGGCGAGGGCGCTGATTTTTTCTAACCCCTGTAATCCTACCTCTCTCGGGCTGTCGAGGGACGAGGTACGCGAACTCCTGCGGTCGGTGGGGGATACGCTGGTGGTGCTGGACGAGGCGTATATGGATTTTTGGGATCAGAGTCTGCTCGGCGAGGTGGAGAGGTACGACAATCTCATCATTTTGCGTACCGCTTCCAAGGCGCTGGGGCTTGCGGCTCTTCGCCTGGGATTCGCGGTTGCGAACCGTCGCCTGACGGAGGTTCTGCGCGCTGCCAAATCTCCGTACAACGTCAATGCCGCCACTCAGGCCGCGGCCGCCGTTCTGCTGCAAAACCCGGTGTACCGCGAGACATATGTGGATGTGATACTCACTTCCCGCCGTCAACTTTCCGAGGGCTTCTTACGTCTGAGAGAGAGGGGAATGATCCACAGGCTGTACGACAGCCACACCAATTTTGTGCTCATCGAGATACCCAACGCGCCGTATGTGTACCGGGAACTGCTGGATTTCGGCATTGCCGTGAGACTGATCTCGGAAACCCGGCTGCGCATTACGGCGGGCAGGGAGAGTGAGAACCGAGAGCTTCTTCGCGCCGTGGCATCGATAGCGCGGCACCGCGAGGAGACGGGGGAGGGATTATAATGCGGCAGGCGACGATCACGAGAGAAACCGGAGAGACGAACGTCACCGTCTCGCTTAACCTGGACGGCGGACCGGTGTCGGTGGACACTGGCGTGGGATTTTTGGACCATATGTTGGAGGCGTTTGCCGTGCACGGCGGGTTTGGACTGACCGTGACGGCGCGGGGGGATTTGAAAGTGGACGCCCACCACACGGTGGAGGATACCGGTATCGTTCTCGGCCGGGCGTTTGCCGGGGCGCTGGGTGAGAAAAACGGGATTGCCCGGTACGGACATGCGGTGATTCCCATGGACGAGGCGCTCGGCTTTGCGGCGGCGGATATCGGCGGGAGAGCTTTTCTCGTGTTTGACGCCGTTTTTCCGCAGCGGAAAACGGGGGATTTTGACACCTGCCTTGTCGAGGAGTTTTTCCGCGCGCTGGCTTTTCACACGGGGATGACATTGCATTTGCAAGCGGTTTACGGGAAAAATGCCCATCACATGATTGAGTCGCTCTTTAAGGCGGCAGGGCACGCGCTCCGCGCGGCGGTGACGCCGCTTGCGGGGACCCTGTCCACCAAGGGGCACATCGATTAACCGGGAGAGAGAACGTATGACCATTTACCCCGCAATCGACATTCACCGTCGCGAGTGCGTAAGGCTGGTGAAGGGGGATTTTTCTACCGCCCGAAAGGTGGCGCGGGATCCTCTGCAGACCGCCCTCTCATTTCGGGAGGCGGGGGCCAAATGGGTTCACATGGTGGATCTGGACGGCGCCAAAGAAGGGGAATGCCGCAACGCGGACATCTTTCTGCAGATCGCCGCGCAAAGCGGCCTGAAAGTGGAGCTGGGCGGCGGCATCCGGAACATGACAACGCTGGAAACCTATTTTCAGGGGGGCATTTCCCGCTGCATCCTCGGTTCCGCCGCACTCAGAGACCCCGATTTTGTCGCCTCGGCGGTTTCGCGGTTCGGCCATCGCGTCGCCGTGGGGATTGACGCGGTGAACGGCAGGGTGGCGGCAGACGGCTGGACGGAGGTCTCGGACGTCTCCTATTTGGATCTCGCAAAACGCATGGAAAGTCTTGGGGTGCAGACTCTGATTTTTACCGACATTTCGAGAGACGGAACGCTCTCCAGCCCGAATTTCGAGCAGCTCGCCGCCCTGCGGCGGGCGGTACGGTGCCAGGTGGTTGCGTCGGGAGGCATACACACCAAAGAGGACGTGGCACGGTGCCGGGAAATGGGGCTCGACGGTGTGATCTGCGGCAAGTCGCTGTATAGCGGGTCGCTATCTCTGAGAGATGCGCTGAGGTGTGCCGGAACGTCTGTGGATGTCACGGATATAGAATCCTATTTTCAAAAGGATTCCCTCATCCCAGCCGTTGTCCAGGAGGCGGAGACCGGCGAGGTTCTGATGCTCGCCTATATGAACTTGACCTCCTTGCTGCGCACCCTGCAGACGGGAGAGACCTGGTTTTGGAGCCGCTCCAGAAAAGAGTATTGGCACAAGGGCGAGACCAGCGGACATATTCAAAAGGTGCGGTCGGTGGTTGGGGACTGCGACAGAGATACGCTTCTCGTCACCGTCACGCAGAGCGGCGCTGCCTGTCACACGGGAGCGCATTCCTGCTTTTTCCGAAAAGTAGGGAAGGAGGACAGTCGCGATGGGCATTTTGGATGAGGTGTATGCCACCATTCTGGATCGCCGGGACCACCCGGTGGAGCGGTCGTACACTCATTATCTGTTTGAGCAGGGGATCGATAAAATCCTCAAAAAGGTGGGGGAGGAGAGTTCCGAGACCATCATCGCCGCCAAAAACGGGGACAACGAGCAGACGATAGGCGAGATCGCGGATCTTGTGTATCATGTGCTGGTGATGATGGCGCTGCAGGGCATTACTCCGCTCGATGTCGGGCAAAAACTGTGTGAGCGCCACGGGAAGGCCGGAAATCTAAAACAGGCGAAAACGGTGGACCAAAACACCTGAGGAGACGGACGGATGACTTACGGTATTGTGGGGGCGATGAGCTCGGAGGTCGGGAGGCTGTGCGGTATGCTGACACGGCCGTCGGCTCTGGAAATTGCGGGCATGTGGTTTGTTTCCGGCTCTTTCGGCGGGGAAAATGCGGTGGTGGTGAGGTGCGGAGTCGGCAAGGTGAACGCCGCGCTGTGTACTCAGTTGCTCATCGACCGCTTTGGCGTGGACGCGTTGGTCAATATCGGGGTCGCGGGCGGCGTTGCGCCGGAACTTCGGGTGCTGGACGCGGTGGTCGCCGACGCGCTCGTCGAGTACGATGTAGATATGACAGCTCTCGGAAGTGTGAGGGGATATTTGGGAGAAGCGTTCGGTGCGGACGGCTCCAAGCCCACCCTGTTTTCGCCGGACTCCGGTCTGTCCGGCCGGTTGTTTTCGGCGGCGTGCGCGTGTATCGGAAGCGACCGCTGCCGCCGGGGCTTGATCGCCTCGGGAGATATTTTCGTCGCAGAGTCGGCGCAAAAAGAGGCGCTGCGGGAAAATTTCGGCGCTCTTGCGGCGGAGATGGAGGGGGCCGCCGTGGCGCACACGGCATCGGTCAACGGGGTGCCGTT
>CAZGXK010000009.1:0-2930 GCA_964529775.1 uncultured Eubacteriales bacterium | reverse complement strand
ACCGTCTCGGATCTGGCGGACGGCTCGGCGCCGGTTTCCTTCGAACGCGTGGAAAAGGAGGCTGCCGATACGGCGGCGGATATCCTGCTGTGTGCTCTTGCCACATAGCGGGGCTTCCGGTATGTTCTTAGAGGGTATTTTAAGGAGGGATGCGTTGTGAAATTCCTTCGCGAGGCGCTTGTCTGCTGCCTTGTGGGTCTCATATCCTTGACACTGCTTGCCTGCGGCGGAAAGACGCAGGAGACTTCTGACGGGCAGACGACTACCCAGACGCCGGTCACTATGGCTACCATTCAGCGCAACGATTTGGCATCGCTTTTGAGCGCTCAGGAGATCTCGGACACTTTAGGTGTGACGATGAACGAGCCGACCGTGTCCGGGCAGGGAACTTCTCTGACCAGCATCGCCACGGAAGGTCAGACGGTGTTGAACGTCGAGATGGAAGAGCGTCCGCGGGATATTTATGAGCAGGCGCTGCAGGAATACGGCGATCTGGTGCCCTGCCCCAATTTGGGAGATACCGCCTGGTACAGTCCGCTGTATAGCCAGTTGATGGTGTACGGCTTGGGGTATATGATGCTGGTGGAGATCACCGGCCTTGCGGAATCCGGTGCGGACATCACCATGCTTCGGGCGAGGCAGATAGCGGCTCTTTTGCTGCAGCGGATGCCCAAACCGTCCGGGAATTAAGATGCCGCGGCGTAATAACATTAAAAGCCGCCTCCCTTCGGCGAGTGGGAAGCGGTTTTTGGCTGATTAAGGCAAACCTCAGTTAATCCACCGATTTGAGGGATTCCACCATGTCGATTTTTTTGAGTTTCGGTGCCATAACGAGGTCGACCAGAAGCGAGAAGCAGACGGTGAAAAGCGCCGCAAGAAGGAAACTCATCGGGGCGATTTCCCGACCGAACATCACCATATCCACTTCCACCGTGCGGATGATGTAGGCGTGCAACAGTACACCGAGACCGAGGCCCAGGCCTGTGCCAAGCAGAGTGAGTAGCAGAATTTCGCGGAAGATGTACAGCGCGGTTTCGAGAGGAAAGAAGCCGAGAACCTTTAGGGTGGCGAGCTCCCGCTGGCGCTCGGTGATGTTGATGTTGGTGAGGTTGTACAGCACAATGAACGCCAGTGCCGCCGCCGCGACGACGAGCACGATGACCACGAGGTTCACGCTTGAGAGCATCGTGCGGTAGGTGTCGATGGTCTCGTCGGTGTAGGAAACCGTCCGCACCCCGTCGATGGCACGCGCCTCCTCACTGAACGTGTTGCGAAGGTCGACGTCGGAGCCGATCGTGCCATAGGTGGTCGCGAACAGGGGCGTCTCGCCGAATATCTCCTCATAGCGGTCGGGGCCGATGAAGACGTAATTCGCAACGTAGTTTTCCATGATGCCCGTGACCGGCAGCTCGTAGACTTCGTCGGTGGCATTGCCCATATCGTCCGGGACGGCGAGGCTCAAGGTTTCCCCTTCGGAAACGCCCAGCTCATAGCCCAGCTTCTCGGTGATGACGACACCGTCTTCGCCGAGCGTGATCGGCTCGTGGCCGACCCTTTCGCGGAACACCCACAGGTTTTGGAAGTCGTCCGGTGTCTCGGGGGTGACCAACGTGGCGTTGAGCTCCCTCCCCTCGGCGTTCTCGGCGATGACCGAGCGGTTGTTGGCCAAGGTGTCGGACGAGAGATAGTCGTCTTGGGCCATGAGTTCATCGAGCTCATGACGCTGCTCGTCATCGATGTCGTCTTCCACGGTGACCATGACGTTGTATTTCACGAGCTCCCCGTATTGCTTGTTGATGATGTCGTCGATGGCGTTTTGAAGGCCGAGCCCCGTCAGCAGAAGCGCCGTGCAGCCCGCGATGCCGATGAGCGTCATGATGAAGCGCTTCTTGTATCTGAACAGGTTGCGCGCCGTCACCTTCCAGAGGAACGAGAAATGCCTCCACAGCGGCTTTATGCGCTCGAGAAGGATGCGGCGCCCCGCTTTCGGCGCGCGCGGGAGCATGAGGTCGGCGGGCGACTCGCGAAGCGTGGCATACGCCGCAGCCCAGGTGGAGATGAGCGTGATCCCGATGCAGAGCGCCGCAGACATGATGGCGATCGGCCAGTCGATGGGCAGCGCCCCATGGGGCACGTAGTAAATGATCGTATAGGCGTACATGATGACCCCGGGAAGCACCTGGGACAGAATAGCGATGCCGATGACGGCCCCGATTCCCGAAGCCAGCAGGCAATAGAGCAGGTATTTCGAGGCGAAGCGCGCACGGGTGTACCCGAGAGCCTTATACGTGCCGAGGAGGACGCGCTCCTCCTCGACCATGCGGGTCATCGTCGTCAAGGCGACGAGGGCCGCCACGAGAAAGAAGATGAAGGGGAACAGCTGGGCGATATGGTCGATGCGGTCGGCGTCGGAGGAGAACATGACCACACCGGGGTTTTTGGTGCGGTCCATAACCATCCACTCGGGGTCCTCAATCTCATCGATGTCCTGTTCGGCGTCGGCGAGCTCCGCCTCGGCATCGGCGAACCTGTCGTCGGCTTCCTTGCGCGCGTTTTCGTAGTCGGCCAGACCCTGCTCATAATCGCTTTGCGCCTGCGCAAGCTGCTCACGGTAGTCATCGAGCTGGGCAGCGGCGTCTGCGAGCTCTTGTTCTGCCTCCGCAAATCGGGCATTGGCATCCGCGCGACTTGACGCCAACTCGTTTTTCGCATCTTGGATGCGCGCCTGTCCTTCTGAGTAGGAAGCGAGCTGCCGTTCGTACTCTGCCTGCGAGGCTTGAAGCTGGCGAAGGCCATCAAGCTGGCTTTGCAACGGCACCACCTGCGCGTCGAGTTCGGCAATCGTTCCTCGGATCTCAGCTTCCTGAGCTTCGAGCGGTTCCCGCTGCGCCTCGAGGTCCGCACGCTGCGCGGTGAGCGCTTCTTGTTGC